>CAMBEJ010000116.1 GCA_945865375.1 Akkermansia muciniphila
CCGGTCGATGACCAGGCTGAACAGGATCATGCTCAAGGCCTGCGGATACAGGCCGGCACCCTGGATCGATCCGATCTGGCTCTCCGAGAGATTGAACCTTACGCCCCACTCCGTGATGAGGAAAGCGCGGACGACGAAGCCAATCGCGACGGCGACCAGCGAGATCATGCAGGCGACGAAAAGGCGGGTTTGCTTTGGCATAGGAGAGTTGAGTTTTTTTCAATACGAAGCGCTCATCGGAATCAGCGCTTGCTCTGCGGCGTCGAGTAGCCGCGTGTCGGACTGCCATCCGGCTCCAGTTTCCCGCAGGCCCACAAGAGGCCGTTCCCGACCAATCGAATATAATCTGGCGACCCTGCTGTCTTCATATCGTGGCCGAGAGTGGTGCCAAACACGCGCCCTTTGCCAAACTGGTAAGTCCAACAAACAATATGTTCGCGACCGTCCTGAGGGCTCTTGACTTTCAACAGCGGGTGCGCCTGTGGATCGATGGAAATCGTCTGGTAAAGTTCATCGCCAGGCGTCTTCCAATCGCTCGGAAACAGCTTCGTTATCGGGTTGTCCAGATCCAGTTTCACAACGGAGAGGGGGCCGAAGGCATCATGCACCTTGGAGCGCATGCCGCAACAGGTCTCCCACTCGCGGATTTTGGGCGAACGTCGGAATGCATGAACGGCGCAATGGATCATCACAGCGGGCTTGCCGTTGCGGGAGGCCTGCAGCGCGTTTTCCAGGATCTCGTCCGCGACCTCATCGAAACACATATCATAAAGTATCGCATCATAACCCTCAGCAAAATTTGCGGCCCGGAGTGACAGGAGCGTGAACTTGATCTCGAAAGTGGCGTTCACAAGCCCGCCTAGGCTGCTCGCCAGATGCGGTGCCAGTTTTTCATAGTCATGGTAGCCGCCTCCCGTAACAAACAGAACCTTCAAGGGAGGCTTCGACTCCAACGCCGCCGCGCCTTGCGCAACGTCCACGCGCGCCATCGTGGCGACGAGCAAAAGCCACCCAACCATGGCGCTGCGGGCGTGGATTGCAGCCCAAAAAAGGAGAGAGGATCGAACGCGACGGTTCGTGCCGTTAGAAGGGGGTTTCATGCGAGCCATCGTAACGGTAAAATAATTTAGACCAAGCTCGATTTTTCCACGCGCAGCGGCGTGCAGGGCTGATCCAGGAAAATCGGGATTGTGGGTTAGCACTACAGCGACACTTTTGGAAATTGACCAGGGATTGCAAGGATAAGATGAGGGTGGATTCCCTCCCATCCGTGTCATCCGTGGTTGAATTCTCGGATGAAGTGTCGCTGTAGTGTTAGAAAGAAAAGTCGGAGTGACCAAGCGCTCGAAGGCCGAGTTTCATGGGCTATTGTGAACTCTTTCTCGATACTTCTGTCGAGGACAGAGGCGCTGGCGAGCTGAGTTGCTTATAGAGCCAGATCTCCACCGGACGAAATGGCCGGAGCAACCGATTAAATGGCGAATGCACCAGACGCAGTCGTATCACGGACAAGAGCGCGGAAAGGGAGGCTCTCACCAAACCCCGTGTGAGCGTCGAGCCGAGCTTGTCTGTCCACTCGGTAGGCACTTCTGCGACACGGAAACCCTCGCGCTTAAGCGAGTAGAGCAGGTTGATGTCGAAAGCCATATCTGTGATGCGCAGGCTAGGATGGATCCGTTCCACCGCGGAGCGTCGCATGACTTTGGCACCGCACTGAGTATCGCGAATCCGCATCCAGAAGAGGCCCTGCACGATGGTGTTACCCCCTCGGCTCACAAGCCTCCTGACGCCCGACTGCGCCTGGTGAACCTTCGCTCCCGCGATCCATCGCGATCCAATCGCGCAGTCGGCATCCGCGCAGCGCCTCACAAGATCGTGAAACGCAGCCGGAGGCGTCGCCCCATCGGCATCCACAAATCCGATCAGATCGGCCAGCGGAAAGAGCTTCAAACCTTCTATCAACGCGCCGCCCTTGCCAATCCGGCCGGGAAAATTCATGGCGCTGATCTGCGGCCAGTCCTTCGCCACCTCATTGACCACGGCCAGAGTGTTATCCACGCATCCGTTCAACACCACCACGATCGAAAAACGGGCGTGCTGATGCCGATCGAAATACGCCGCATACGAACGCAAAACAGGTCCGATCCGGCCTTCCTCATTGTAGGCGGGGATCAGGATCAAAAGGCTGGGATCGGTGGTTTGCACAGGTTTGATCGACGAATCCATCAAGCTGGTCGACGCGGCATCACCCGAAGGCCGGAGGTAGGGAGATTTTCTGAAAACGCCAAGAGTCCGTTGTCGCAGGCCACACCCATAAAAGGATCATTGGTGATGAGAAGGTTCCCGTCCAGATCGAGAAAGTCTGTGAGCTCAGCCAGATGCGCTGCTGCGGAGAGGAGAATGCTCGTTTCAATCATGCATCCCAGCAGGGTCTTCAAACCGTGCTTTCGCGCCGCTTGAAGGGCTTCGAAAGCAGGGGTGATGCCACCTGCTTTCACCAGTTTCACGTTCACTCCGTGAAAACATTCCCCACAAAACGAGGCGTCGGCCGCCGTGACATACGATTCATCCGCGATCAGGGGAATCGGCGATCGTTCCTTCAGCCAGACCCAATCCGAGCGCGGCGTGGTGGCAGGCATGGGTTGTTCGATGAATTGGACGTCCTCGTTGTAGCGCGTCGAAGGCGACGCCTCACCCCACGCCCGGATGCCGGTTCGCTCGTCGAAAAGCTCCACAATCACCACCGAGAAATCGACCGTTCCTCCGCTCCCGCCGGGCCCCAGGTGGCTTGCGATCGCCCATTTATGGGCCAGCTTCAAACTCATCGAACGGAAAGTGAGGTTCACGGACACGAAGCAAACCCTAACACGCGCTCTGAATCAACGCTGTTCTCCGAACCATCACTCCCGGAAACCGTGAGTGGCACACCCAATTTCGGAGCGGCGGAAAAGAGTCTTGAAAACCGTCGTGACGCACACTACGCTTCGATCTAACTCGGTCGCCGATCTGGCGGTCTTTTTGAACCCGTTCCGGAGGGTTTTCTGCGATCCACAATTGATCCGTGATTTATGAAGCATGCGGGCGCTGCGATCGTCCAATGTTTTTAAACAGCAATCTGCCTATGGCTAATATGGGATCAACCGAGGCGTCGGCTGGTAAGTTCGCCGGATTGAAGGTCAGTCTGGCTGGAGTTGGCAAGCTGGAATTGACCCAGGTTCTCTTCAAGAACAGCGAAACTTCCATTTACGCGACCTCGCGCCCTGGGTTGGTGCTCAAGACGTTCGACATGGATTGTGGCAAACCCGACGAGGTGAGCTACGGACCCTATCTGAGCTACGGAGTCGAGGTGGAGAACTTTCAGGACATTCAACGCATCGATGAACTGCGGTCCAGGGTGCCGGCCTATTACGGCTCGAATCTCGATTCCGAACGTCAATTCGGGTATATCGGCATGGAATATCTGCAGGGTCAAAACCTGCTTGCGTGGTGTCAGATGGCTGCGGCGGAGGGTTATCCCAGCGAATGGACCGATCAATTCCGCGCCACCCTCTACGAGACCTTGTCCATCGTGAGATTGTTTCACAAGCACGACATCATCCTGATCGATTTTAAGCCCGACAACGTCATCCGTCTTTTCGGGGGCGCCGTGAAGTTTGTCGACCTGGGGGCGTTCTTTACGCCCAGGCATAACCGGGAGACAGAAAAGTATGTGTATTCCGCGACACCGGATTACGCGGAGTTGGTGATCGACACAGCGAATGTTCAGACTGGTCTGCCCCTCAAGCAGGGGTCAGATATTTTCTCAGCCGGTGTCGCCTTTTTCGAGATGGCTACCGGAGATTCACGCCTGACGATGTCCGACGAGTGCGCCGAGACCCTGCTTGGCCAGCCTGGCAACTACCTCTTTCGCGATTCCCAGATCAAGGATATCTGGCGTTCCTATTCTCATCTGAAAGATCTCCTCCCGCTTGTGCATACCCAGCTCAAGGAACGCCGCATTCTCTTCTCCGAACTCTGGCATCTCCTGAAAAGTTATCTGGCGAGCCAGGTTGAAGAATGGGAATCGCTCAGCGAGGAGCAGCACGGACAGATGCTGCTCGACACAGGGACCGCGTTTATCGCCGATCAACTTCCTATACCGCTCCAATGGCTGGCCGAGCCTATCGCCAGGGCGACGACGCTGCGCAGCTTTCGCCTGAAGAGCGTTGCGGATCTTATGAAGATGATCGGCGAACCGGTCTCCGAGTCGATCCAGGAAGACATCGCGCGCTACAACGGGGCGGTGCAGATGGCGCGCGACCTGGATCCTCCGGTCACGTTTCGCCAACCCATGAATGTCTGGGATGTCCGCATTAATCCGCAGACAGAGCATTGGGCCCTGTCCAGTTCCCTGGCCGCCTCGGAGTTATGGCAAGTGGCTGAGTTTGCGTTCGTGAAGGAGTTTTGTCGTGACGAAGCCGGACATCGCTTTTTTCAAATCGTCGGCGACCTGGAGGCTGATTTCCATCAAGGCGACAAACTGACGTTAAAGCATCTGGCGACAGATCATTCAGCTTGGCTGGGCGCGTGACCCTGGATTCCCGCCCCACCCGATTGCCGCCAGAGATAGCAGCAGAGGAAATTCCTTCACCACCGCAGACGCGGGCAGATCCGCGCCCTCCGCCGTGGTGAGGATCATGAATGCGCCCCGATGTTGGCACCCTTGGTCTTGAGCCGCAGTCACCAGCTTGTCCTGCGCGGTGGCGAGAACGGAGAGCAGCCCGAGGGCCAGAGCATACAGGGTGGATGTGGCGTGATTCATCGAATCCCATCCTGCATGAGGTCATCGGGCGCTGCAGCCACGTCATTGCCTGACGATTCGAATGACTCAGACGACCGCTGGCGGCGCGAAGCCTTCGCGGTAGGTGCGGGACAGGAGATTCTTGTTCGCCTCGTCGCTGTTTGTGAATCGGTAGTTCGCGGCATCCCAGCGCAGCTCCACACCGGGATACCGGGTGGCCTTCACCGCCAGCAACGCCGGCTCCGTGATGCGCGAGCCGATGTCAAAGGGCGTCCAGAGCGGCTTGTGATCGCCTAGGCAGTTGTCGGCCCAGTCCTTCCAGTGATTGCGTGGCGCGACGGTCGGCATCGGTTCATCCTCCACCTCCTTACCCTTGCGGAAAATCAAGGGCAAACCGTCGGCTTGCAGTAGCAGCGTGCCTTCCTCGCACACCACCATGGTGTGGTTGGCACCGGGTTTGATCGGCGGCAGGCCCAGCGCGGCGAAGGACGGCAGCAGGGCGTCGTCGTTGTAATAGACAACGAACTTTTCGCGGGCGAACTTCCCGCCGCCCGCATAGGTGAGGGTGCTTTGGTTGTGCGTCGAGTGGCCGGCGTTCGACGGCTTGGGCGTGTGCGTGAGAACCGCTTCCGGCGAAGGCAGGTCGTAGGCGAAGTAGAGCAGGTCAAGCAGGTGGCAACCCCAGTCGGCGAGCTGCCCGCCGCCAGTCTCCCAGAAAGCGCGCCAGCGGCGCGGCGCCAGATCTTCGCTATAAGGCATCTCGGACGTCAGGGGGCCGCGCCACAGGTCCCAGTTCATATATTCCGGCACCGGCTGGGCCGGCGTGTAGGAGCTCCAGGGATCAGCGAAGTAATGGCCACGCGACACGCCGCCCGTCCAGACATAGGCCTCGACCGGTCTGCCTAGCTGGTTCTTGCGCAGGATTTCCACCGCAATCATGCGACCGCGGTTGCAGGAGCGCTGGTTGCCCATCTGCGTCACCACGCCGGGCCGTGCCTTCAGCCCGTCCCGGATCATTTTGAGTTCGGAAAGTTGATGCACCAGCGGCTTCTGGCCGTAGATATGTTTGTGGTGCTTCAAGGCCCACATCATGGCCGGAGCATGGTGAAAATCGGGAACGTCCACAATCACGGCGTCGAAGTCGGCGACTTTGGTGGCGAAGGCTTCGCGATAGTCGCTGAACGTCCAAGCATTGGGATGTTCACTCTTGATCTTGCTGATCTCCCGGCTGTCCACATCGCAGAAGCCGGCCCACTCGATCATCGGATGGCCTTTCAGTCCGCTGCGCTGGAGGCTGCCGATGCCGCCCACGCCGATTTGGAAGAGGCGCAGCTTGCTGTTCTTGTTGGCCTGCGCGCGCGCGGGCAGGGAGAGGGATGCGAGTCCCACAGTGACCACTGCGCCGGTCTTGAGAAAACTCCGGCGGGTCACCGGGCAGAATGAAGGAGGTTGTTGTTTCGTATTCATAGTTGCGTGCCCACAATAATGCATGGAAAGCCGGGCGGCTCAAGAAAAGGATTGCTCCTCAATTTAGAGCCATGACTTCCCTCGTCAACCAAAGCCACAACCAATTGTATCAGATAGGGTTATAATTCACACTGCGACGCATGCTACGACCGCCTGATACGCCAGTCTGATAAACTCCGTCCAGCTTGGCTCCCTCAGCTTGCTCCCAGCGGCTTTTGCCTTTGAGAGGCCGTTGGTGTCACCTTTCCCTTTTGCAAACCCAAGCCGCAGCCCCCGCCTTTTCCATTGGACCTTCTGGATCTCGAATTCTTTTGAATCATTTTTCTCTTCTAAATCAAGGGTGATTCTGTACATTGAGTACGTTATGGGAGCGTGGGGAAATCCAAACAAGTTGCGCCACTGCAAAAATTGCTTCTATTGCCATCCGAAGGACTTTTGCATGCATTGGTTGACTTTTGGCAAACCAGCAACTCAGCTATGTGACGAATGGATGGCGAAAACCGACGCACTTGACGAAGGAGATGGGGATTCGATCACAGGGACGGATGACACCATCACCATCACGGAATGAAGGCGGCAGAGGGGAAAACAAGTCCCGGGCCGACTGAATCGCGTCGGGATCGCCCCGTCAAATTAAAAGCCAACCGGCTCTGGTGGGCTATGAGGATCAGAACTCAGTAAAATCGGTTGAAATCGTGACCTGAATGCGCCACCCCAATTCCTCCATTTTTCGTAATCGTAATCGTAATCCTCGGGTGTTGCCCTTGAAGCAGAGGGGTGGATTACGATTACGATTACGATTAAGCGCAGGGAATTGGAGTGGCTCGAGCATCAGGCTAAACAGGGTCGTTTTACTGAGTTCAGAGGATGGAATAGAACATCAAACCCGGGCGGCGATGGCCCGGCTTGATACGGGCAGTGGCGGACGCTCCAATCACCTGCCGACCCGGCCCGTCGTCGTGGAGAATCGAAATACCGTCGTGCTCTTGAACGTTGTCCCAGGCCGGAGGACGACGCTTGGGAAGGACGGTTGGTTGATTGAATCGGGGTAATGTTGGGTCTCGAGGCAGAGGCCTCGGTGTTTGAGGTGGTTGCCCGTGTAGAGCTGGACCCCGGGTTCCGTGGTGAGGACCTCCATCACGCGCCCGCTCGTCGGCTCCGTCACACGCGCGGTCAGTGTCAGTGATTGACCGCCGCCGTCGATGACATAGTTGTGGTCGTAGCCGTTCAATTTTGGATTCAGTTGGTCGATGCGTGCGCCGATCCGGGTGGCCTTGGTGAAGTCCAAGGGCGTGCCTGTCACGCTGGCGATCTCCCCCGTGGGGATGAGTTGGTCGTCCGCGAGCGTGTACCGACCTGAGCTCAGCCATAACTCGTGGTCCAGGACGTCCCCCTGTCCATTTCCAGCCAGATTGAAGTAAGCATGGTTGGTCAGGTTCACGGGCGTCGCCTTGTCTGTGGTCGCCTCGTAATCCAGTCGCAACTCATTCCTGGCCGTGAGTGTGTAGGTCACCACGACCTTGAGGTTCCCGGGGTAACCTTCCTCGCCGTCCTTGCTCAGGTAGATGAACCGGGCAGCGACCTCACCCCCGCGCTCAGGCAGCGATTCACCCTTCCACACGACACTCGCGTAACCCACGCGCCCTCCGTGTAAATGGTTTGCACCATTGTTCGCGGCCAGCTTGTAGTCAACGCCATCCAGCGTGAACTTGGCCTTCGCGATCCGGTTGGCCACACGGCCGATCACAGCGGCTGATGAAAAGCCCTTCAGGTAAGCTTCGAGATCCCCTGCGCCCAGCAGGACGTTCGCCTTCGCACCCGCTTTGTCCGGCGCCTGGATCTCGGTGATGATGGCTCCGTAGGAAATCACTTTCACCACCAGCCCATTCGCGTTCTTGAGCGCAAACTCCTTCACCACGGTGCCGTCGGGCATTTTTCCAAATTCTCTCTCTTTAACACCGGCTTGAGCGCCTAACACAGGGACGACGGACATCGCCGTGAATAGCGTCAGCAGGATCAAGAGGGCTGGAATAGAGTGGATGAGTTGGCCTGAGTTCATCCCGCTATCTTGGCCGGAACACCGCGCAACGCAAACGCAAAAACGCCCCTGGAACGAGTGGCCGTCCATCCCGAAGCTGTCGGTAGAGTGGCAGCGGCGTCCCGCCGCTGTTCCGAGCAGAGCCGAGACGGCTCTGCCACTTTACCGCCTACTCTATACTATACGGTTTTCCCCGTCATCCGTGGTGGACAGCCTCTTCGGAGAGGGAGGGCGCATGACCGAAACACCCCACAACGGCTCGAGCGCTCGAACCGGCTGAGGTCGCACCAAAGTTCCTCGATCAGCAATCGCAGTTCACCGAAATGGGAAGCATCGGGCATGGATGGAGATTGCCACAGGAACAGACAAACCATAAAAGGCGCTCCAAGCCAAACTCCCGGATCCAGGGAGCGGTTTCTTTCCCGCGTTCGAATCAATACGCCACCCGCCGAAGGCCCACAACTCGATCGAAAGCCTGGTCGAGGCTGATGATTGGCTCGCGGTAATAGCGGCAGAACCCCGCAAAAGGGGTGTCCGCGATCATTTGCGGCCACCGGACGGTCTGGCCCCGCCTTCAGCGACGCGGTTGAGGACTTCCGTGTCAACGGGGGGAGGTGGTTCGTTTTCCATTTAAAAGCGCCTTTCGACACCGATTCCTGTCCCACCACCCCCTCTCAGTAAATCCATCCCAAGCCTGCGAAGGCTGCAAACTCTGCGAAGGTTGCAAAGTATGCTTGGCAAAACCATTTTCGATGAGATACTAACGTTCAAGTCCCCGATAAACGATGCCCATGCCATGAAGCTCCAATTCCCTCTCCGCATCCTGCCGTTTCTCGCGATCCTGTGCGCGGTGTTCCAGCGAACCCAAGCTGCCGAGCCCAACGCGGCGAGCGGCTCGGAGCCGGTTAGTTTCTACAAACAAATCCGTCCTGTTTTCCAGGCCAACTGCCAGGGATGCCACCAGCCTGCAAAACCCAAGGGAAGCTATGTGTTGACCGAACACGACAAGCTGTTCGTCCCGGGCGAGAGCGGTGAAAAGCCCGTGGTGCCTGGAAAGCCCGAAGCCAGCCTCCTTTTTAAACAAATCACCCCCGTGAAGGGCGAGGCCGAAATGCCGAAAGGCAAGCCGCCGTTGACCGATTATGAAGTCGGGCTGGTGAAACAATGGATCGCCCAGGGAGCGGTGGACGACACTCCCGCCAATGCCCGGCAACGCTATGACGCGGAACATCCTCCTGTGTACACCCGCCCTCCAGTCATCACGGCCCTCGACTATTCCAAGGATGGGTCGCTCATCGCCGTGGCCGGTTTTCACGAAGTGCTGCTGCACAAAGCCGACGGCTCGGGCCTGGCCGGGCGGTTGGTCGGGTTGTCTGAACGTGTGCAATCCATTCGCTTTTCTCCCGACGGCAAACAGTTGGCAGTCGCGGGAGGTCACCCATCACGTGTCGGTGAAGTCCAGATCTGGGATGTTGAAAAGCGAAAACTCTTGGTTTCGGCGCCCGTTGGATACGACACGGTTTACGGTGTGAGCTGGTCCCCGGATGGCAAACTGGTTTCGTTCGGGTGCCCAGACAAAACAGTCAGAGCCATCGAGGCGTCCAGTGGGAAGCAAGTGCTCCAACAAGGCTCCCATAATGATTGGGTGATCGACACCGCCTTCACAACCAACGGAGCCCACGTGATCTCCGTGGGCCGCGACATGACCGCTAAACTCACCGAGTTGGCCACTGAACGGTTTATCGACAACATCACCTCCATCACTCCCGGTGCCCTGCGCGGGGGGATTCAGGCGGTGGCGCGACATCCTTCCAAAGATCAGATTCTTGTCGGGGGCTCGGACGGGATTCCACAGATCTTCCAGGTTTTTCGGCAGACGGCTCGAAAAATCGGCGACAACGCCAACTTGCTCCGAAAATTTCCCGCGATGGAAGGTCGGTTGTTCAGCGTCGCCTACAGCCCTGAGGGAGCCCGGATCGTTGCAGGGGCGAGCCTCGACGGCCACGGGGAGGTGCGGGTGTTTGAGGCCATCTTCGATGCGACCATTTCGACCAACATTCTGAAAGCCTATGAAAAAACGGCCAGCGACTACACCACAGAAGAGAAAGCCGCCATCGAGAAATTCGTCACCTCTGAGATAAAGCAGACATCCTCAACCAGGCTGACCAACAGCGCCGTTTACGCCGTGACGTTCAGCCCTGACGGAAAGCATGTTGCGGCGGGCGGGAGCGACGGCAAGGTCCGGCTGATCGATCCGCAAAGCGGAGCGATCGTGAAGGAATTCGAGGTGGTGGACATCCAACAAAACGCTCAAACGCAGGCGGCTCCCTCAGCGCCGTGGACCGCAGCCGCGAAAACGGAGGGCACGCCCGAACCGTTGCCACAGTTCGGAAAACCGGACCGGCTGGAGGTTCAGCCTCGAAAAGTGTCCCTCTCCAGTCGCAACGAGCACGTTCAGCTCCTGCTTGTCGCCCATTATCCGGGAGGTGAAACCGCCGATGTCACCCGCCTTGCCAAATGGACGACATCGGAGGGCATAGGGGACGTGAATGCTGTCGGTCGGTTCTCAGGGGCGAAATCTGGGACTGGGACTGTGCAAGCGTTCTACGAGGCTCTGGAAGCCACCAGCGCGGTTGAAGTCACGGGATTCAAGAAGGAGTTCGATGCGGACTTCGTTCATGACGTCACCCCTGTCCTGGCCAAGCTGGGTTGCAGCGCGGGGACATGCCATGGGGCGAAGGACGGCAAGAACGGGTTCAAACTTTCTTTGAGAGGCTATGATCCCATCTTCGATGTGCGCGCCATCGCCGACGATCTTGCCGCGCGTCGGATCAACCTGGCTTCGCCGGACGACAGCCAGATGCTGCTGAAGGCCACGGGAGCCGTGCCGCACGAAGGAGGACAGCGCACCCAGGTCGATAGCGAATACTATGCGATCCTGCGCCAATGGATCGCGGGGGGCGCGAAACTCAACACCGAGTCACCGCGCGTTTCACGCATTGAAGTGTTTCCCAAGGATCCGGTGGTCCAGAACACCGGCGCACGACAGCAAATGCGGATCGTCGCCACCTACAGCGATGGGAAGAGCCGCGACGTCACCTCAGAGGCGTTCATCGAAACAGGAAATGGGGATGTCGCATCGACGGACTCGTCGGGCATGGTGACCGCTCTTCGCCGTGGCGAGGCGCCGATTCTAGCTCGCTTTGAAGGATCTTACGCCGCCACGACTGTCACCGTGATGGGCGATCGGTCCGGCTTCGTGTGGGCGGAGCAGCCGGCGTACAACAAGATCGACGAACTCGTCGCGGCGAAATGGAAGCGGATGAAGATCCTGCCCAGCGGCCTTTGCTCGGATACGGATTTTATCAGGCGCGTTTCACTGGATTTGACAGGCCTGCCCCCCACCGCAGACGACGTTCGAGCGTTTCTTGAGGAATCCAAGGACTCGCGTGGCAAGCGGGAGGGATTGATTGATCGCCTCATCGCCAGCCCGGATTTCGTGGATCATTGGTCGAATAAATGGGCTGATCTGCTCCAGGTAAACCGGAAGTTTCTGGGCGAGGAAGGGGCGCAAATTTTCCGCGATTGGATCCGTAAAGAGATCGATGGCAACACCCCTTACGACCAGTTCGTTAGGAAAATCCTCACCGCGAGTGGCTCCAACAAAGAGAACCCCGCTTCGTCCTATTTCAAAGTATTGCGGGCTCCGGCCGAAACCATGGAAAACACGACACACCTTTTTCTGGGCACACGGTTCAACTGCAATAAATGTCATGACCACCCGTTTGAGCGTTGGACCCAGGATCAATATTATCAGATGGCCGCTTTCTTCGCCCATGTAGATTTGAAAAAGGATGACGCGAGCGGGGATCGCAAGATAGGCGGCACCGCGGTGGAAGGGGCCAAACCGCTCTACGAAATTGTAAGTGACAAAACCGAGGGGGATGTGAAGCACGATCGCACGGGAAAAGTCACGCCTCCCGATTTTCCTTATCAGGCGAGTTTCGAGCTCTCCAGCACGAACGCGACCCGCCGCCAGAAGCTCGCCTCGTGGATGACTTCCCCCAGCAACCGATATTTTGCGACGAGCTATGTGAACCGGATCTGGGGCTACTTGCTGGGTGTGGGATTGATCGAGCCGCTGGATGACATCCGCGCGGGCAATCCGCCGAGCAACCCCGAACTCCTTGAGCATCTCACGCGCGAGTTCGTGGAGCACGGATTCAACACACGTCATTTGCTGCGCGTGATATGCCTGTCGAGGACCTACCAGCTCACCCTGGCCTCCCATGAATGGAACATGGACGATAAGATCAACTATTCACACGCGCTGCCGAGACGTCTCCCGGCCGAAGTCCTGCTGGACTCAGTGTTTCGGGCCACGGGCGGCACGCCTCAATTCCCGGGCATCAAACGCGGCACACGCGCCGCCCAGCTCTCGGACTCCGCAGTCGATCTGCCGAGCGGATTCCTCGCCAACCTGGGTCGTCCGGCCCGCGAGAGCGCCTGTGAATGCGAGCGCAGCAATGACATCCGGCTCGGCTCCGTCATGTCGCTCCTCAGCGGCCCGGGGGTTTCAACAGCGGTTCACGATCCCTCCAATGACCTCGCGCGGATCGTGAAAAATGAAAGCGACGACCGCAAAGTGGTGGAGGAGGTCTTCCTGCGCATCCTGAATCGGTTTCCTTCCTCGAAAGAGACCGACAACGTGCTGGCAAACGCGACGGAACTAGACAAAGAGAACACGGAGATGACCCATAGCCTTGCCAAAGCCGAGACGGCGTGGACCAGCGAGCGCGCCTCCCGCGAAAAAACGCGCTCGGAATCCATCGCCCGGACGGAACGGGCGCTGGCGGCCCATCTCGCAGATCGCGCGCCCAAGATCGCCGCCGCTGAACGATCTCGGCTGGAAGCCATGGCGAGCGCCGAGTTTTCCGTGCAGGAGTTCGAACCCAGCTTTGCGACACGCACCGCAGAATGGGAACGTCAGATGCCGCCCGAACGTTTCGACACCGTCTGGATGCCCATGGAGATAACAGAGGTCCGTGGAAGCGGAACTGCCCGGTTGGAAAAACTCCCTGACGGTTCCATCCGCTCCACCGGCAGCAAGGGAGAGTTGCCCGAATATGTCATTCAGGCCACCACCGGACTGAACCACATCACCGGCATCAAACTGGAAGTGCTGCCTGACCCGGATGTTCCTTTCTTTGGCCCGGGTTACAAGGACGGCAACTTTTTGTTGAGCGAGTTTGTCGTGGAGTCGGCTTCCAAATCGGAGGCACCTAAATTCGTCAAAGCCGACATCTCGGAAGGGGTCGCCGACTTTGTGGAAAAGGGCCAGGATTTAAAGCATTCCTTCGATGGCAAAATTGAATCCGGACGCAAAGAAGGCTGGGCTGTAGGGGGGGCGGCAGGCGAGCCTCACTGGGCCTCGTTCGCATTCAAAAAGCCAATCACCGAGACCAACGCGACACTGCTCAAAATAACGCTTCACCACCGTTATGAAGCGCCCTACGAAATCGGGCGGTTCAAACTCTGGATCTCCACGAGCCCCAAGCCTGCGGCGGAAGGCCTCTCAAACGACGTCGCTGAAGCCCTCAAAAACCCGATGGAAACCCGTTCCTCGTCGCTACAATCTCGAATTCTGACTTACAGAAGAGATTACGACCCAGAGATGCGTCGCCGCGAGCAGGCTCTGTCCACAGCGAAGGCGCCCCTGACCGAGGACCTTAAAGTGAAGGATCTACAATTGGAACTCACGCGCGCCACGCGCCCTGTGCTCACAGATCCAGCCCTGGTCCAACTGCGCCAGGACGCCCAGGCCAGTACCCGACAACTCGGCAATCGCAGGCTGACATCGGTTCAGGACCTCGCCTGGGCGCTCATCAACACGCCGTCGTTTTTGTTCAACCGTTGATTTAACCGAATCACCCACTTCACACCCCACCGCAACCCAGAACCTCCAACACACCTACGTTATGCTCCATATCCCCGGCGACTTTTGCACGGACCTCTGTGACACGAATCTCAAGATGACGCGCCGCAACTTGCTGCGTGTCGGCGGATCGAGCATTCTTGGCCTGTCTCTCGGTTCCCTCCTAAACCTCAGCGCGCGCGCCACCGAAACTCCATCCAAGGGCGGCCCGGGCTGGGGCAAGGCCAAGAGCGTGATCATGGTTTATCTTCAGGGCGGCCCAAGCCATCTCGACCTGTGGGATCCCAAGGAAAACGTGAAGGAAACGATCCGCAGTCCGTTCAAAAACATCGGGACCAAGCTGGATGGGGTGCAATTCACAGAGCTCCTTCCGAAGCTCGCCCAAGTGAACGACAAATTCACCATGATCCGGTCCATGAGCTACACGCCCAATGGGTTGTTCAACCACACCGCCGCCATCTACCAGATCATGACGGGTTACACCACCGACAAGGTCAGTCCTTCTGGCCAGCTCGAGCCCCCCAACGCCAAAGACTTTCCCAACTTCGGCTCCAACATCGTCCGCCTCAAACCCGTCAGCAATCCCATGCTCCCCTTTGTCATGCTGCCGCGCCCGCTCCAGGAGAGCAACGTGGTGGGCAAAGGAGGCAGCGCGGGATTCCTCGGCAAGGCCTTCGATCCCTACACGCTCTACCCGGATGGGGATGATATGAACATGGCCAAAATGGACAACATCCGGACCGATGACCTGAAGCTGCCTCAAGAAGTGTTTGCGATGAGGTTGCAACGCCGGGCTCGCCTTCGTGAATCCATCAATGAAGCCATGCCAGAGATGGAGAAAGCCGTCGAAAGCTATAATCTTGACGAATACTATCAGCGCGCCCTCAACCTCATCGTTTCGGGTCGCGCCCGCAATGCGTTCGATCTCGGACAGGAATCGGACGCGACTCGCGATCGTTTCGGGCGGAACACATTCGGTCAAAGCTGTCTTCTCGCCCGTCGGTTGGTCGAAGCCGGAACCCGGGTGGTGGAGGTGGTCTGGCCTAAGATTGCTAATTCGGACAACCACTCGTGGGATGTTCATGTCGGCCTAGCCGACCGCATGAAAAATCAATCGGCACCCATGCTGGACCAAGGCCTCTCAGCGCTTTTCGAGGACCTCGACCAGCGCGGTTTGCTCAGCGAAACATTGGTGGTCGCGATCGGGGAATTTGGTCGGAGCCCGCAAAAAGGAGTCAGCACATCCGGCAATAGCAACAGCCCCGACGGGCGGGATCATTGGCCTTACTGTTACACTTCCGTGATCGGCGGGGCGGGTATCAAACGCGGTTACGTCCTAGGAAAATCAGATAGCACAGCATCCAGCCCCGCCGAGGATCCGGTGCATCCCACCGAGATTCTCGCGACGGTGTATCATGCTTTTGGGATCGATCCTGAAACCATCGTTTACAATCATCTGAATCAGCCTCGGGAGCTGGTCAAAGCCAAGACCGTGACAAAGCTCTTCGCTTGATCCTCAGCATTCATTGGAAGGAGCACAGCGCGATCGATTAGACGTGTATCAAACAAGGCCCTGCCGGCGCGCGGCCAACCTCAGACCTCAGTAAAATCGGTTGAAATCGTGATCTGGAGGCGCAACCTCACTTCCTCCATGTTTCCTATTCCTATTCGTAATCGTAATCGTAATCGTAATCGTAATCGTAATCCTCGAGTGTTGCCTTGAAACAGAGGCGTGGATTACGAGTACGAGTACGAGTACGAGCAGGAAATTGGAGTTGCTCGACCATCAGCCTAAACAGGGTCGTTTTGCTGAGTTCAGAGATTTGAAATTTGAACCACAGAGATACGGAGACACAGAGGGGGAAAAGTTTGGTTTCATTGTTTGTTCTTCTCCGTACCTCTGTGCCTCTGTGCCTCTGTGGTTCAAAATCTGAGAGATAATTCATCGAGATTTGACTGTTAAGAATCTAATCGTAATCCTCGAGTGTTGCCTTGAAACAGAGGCGTGGATTACGATTACGATTACGAGTACGAGTACGAGTACGAGTACGAGTACGAGCAGGGAATGGGAGTTGCTCGACCATCAGCCTAAACAGGGTCGTTTTACTGAGTTCAGAGCATGGCATCCCACCTTTGCATGGGTTCTACGCTCGGTGAGGGTTCTTTTCTGTTCCCAAAGTCATTTCAAGACGATACTCATAAGGGATGCAGCAGACACCTAGCTCGAAGGCGGCGCTCCCACCGTCCCCGCTGACGATCCCCATGACCGTCGCTTTGGTGGCCGTGTGTGTGCTGCTTCTGGATCAATTGACAAAAAGCATCGTGCTGCGGGAGTTGGCTTATGCGCAGGAACGGGTGGTGGTCGATGGTTTTTTCAAATTCGTACACTGGGGCAACGCCGGTGCCGCGTGGAGCCTCTTCAAAAATCTTGCCGGGAGCAATGAACTGCTCGCGGTCGTCTCGCTTATGGCACTGCTCTTTCTAGTGTTTGCCAGAAATCAGTTCGACACATCATCGCTGCCGGGTCGTGTCTCGATGGGACTCATGATCGGTGGGATTCTCGGGAATCTCTACGATAGACTGCACCCCGCCCGTCGGCACGTGATCGATTTCATCTACTTTTACGCCTATCGAGAGAGCGGAGCGGAGATAGGATTCCCAGCATTTAACGTCGCGGACTCCGCAATCTGTGTCGGCGTGGGATTGATGCTTGTCGCCATGTTTACGTCGCAACCTCCGGCAAAACGCGCGCCGGCCGCTTCCGATGGCGAACAATCACCGGCCAATCTCTCCGCGCCATGATCCCAGTAGCCGCCGACGTGAGGAGGCGGATGGAGGCGGATGGAGGCGGATGGAGGCGGATGCTGGCGACGTGAGGAGGCGGATGCTGGCGGCCGCTGTCCGATCCGCCTCCTCACGTCGGCGGCTACCGGCCGGAGGTTCACGGAAAGAGCCGTTGAACCACAAATGAACGCAGATCAGAAGGGTTTTTGACGGCTGGCATCTTCACCCAGGAAGCGAACTGGCTGTTGTTCCCAGAACCCGCGTTCATCCGCGTTCATCCGCGTCAATCTGTGGTCCCATTATCAGGAATTTGGACATGCCACCCGCCAACCCTATCTGCATTGCCGGATCGACCGCCGTCGGCAAATCAGCGGTGGCGCTCGAACTCTCGAGCCTGCTGGATGGCGAGATTGTGTCGGTGGATTCAATGCAAGTTTACCAGGGCCTGGACATCGGAACGGCGAAGCCCAGCGCAACCGACCGCGCGAGGGCCCCGCACCACATGATTGATGTGGTCTCCTTGCGCGAACACTTCGATGCCGCCGCCTTCGTCAGGCTCGCGGAGCCAGCCTGCGCTGGCATTGTATCCAGGAGTCGCATGCCCATCTTGTGCGGTGGCACCGGTTTGTATTTCAAGGCCTTGTTCGAGGGGTTGCCCCTGACGCCCAAATCCGATCCTGCTTTGCGGCTCGAGATCGAGTCAACCGCCCTGTCCGGGTTGCTTGAAGAATTGAGCCTCAAAGACCCTCTTGCGTTCGAGCGCATCGACCGGATGAATCCTCGCAGGGTGATGCGTGCGATCGAGGTCATTCGGTTGACGGGGAGACCCTTTTCCGAGCAACGCGCGGATTGGTCCGGGCGAGCTCAAAAGAGGGGCGAAGGCACATCTAGTCCCACTTTTTTTGTTTTGGAAAGAGATCCGGAAGATCTCAGAGCTCGCATGGAAAAGCGGGTGGACGAGATGTTTCGTTCCGGTCTGGTGGAGGAGACTGAGCGGCTTCTTCGATGCGGACTGCGTGAAAACCGGGCGGCGATGCAGGCCATTGGATACCGGCAGGTCGTGAGCTATCTCGAAGCTCGGGGATCCTTGGTGTCGACGATCAGCGATGTGAAAGCAAAAACCAGGCAGTTCGCAAAACGTCAAGCCACATGGTTTCGAACTCAATGTCAGGCTGAGCACCTGCATCTCAGGCATGATGAGTCTCCTCAAGAAACGGCCCGGCGCATCCACAGAACCCCTGACATGGCACCTTGGATTCAGGGCCGCAAGGCATCTCAGTGATCCAGCGGGATGGCGTTGACGTCCTGATCTTCGCCACCGCGCACCTTCACAGATTCGATTCCAGCAATGGGATTGTCCACGGTGTAGCCTCGGGCAACGCTGAACTCGAAAAAGCAGTTCAGGACTGTCGTGTAATTCTTCGTCGTCTGAGGGGCGCATTTCAGGCCGTCCAACCAAGCTTGAACCTGGGCAGTCGACACGTCGCAGGTATCCGCGGCCTGCGAAGTGCTGGTTCAGCAGATCGTCAAGGTTGCGGTCATTACACCGCGCATCGTTGTCTGGGTTCATAAAAAGTTTCAACCGCTAATCCTAAAAACCGCGATTGGAATGGCCACATGAGAGCACAAAGAACGCAAAGAGAAGGGCTTCATGGATTAATGCCAACGAAGAGTGGCTCACCCAACGAGTGGATGATGAAGTCGAGAGATTCATTTCAGAACTCATTAACTCTGTGTTCTTTGCGTTCTTTCGCGGCTAAATCAAATGCTGGATTTAGGCTAATTGGCCCTAATTTTCGGCGCAATTCTGCTGCCATCAATGGTTGTTAGCGTAGATTCTCGATTAATCCAAGCCTCGCCAATCTTCGATCTTCCCATCGTTGTAACGTTCGCACCTGATTTCCCAATCTGGCAGGCGCAAATCGATGGTTTGCTTGAGTTCGGCCAGTTCTGCGGCTGAAAGCTTTCCAGTCAACGCCAGATAGGTGTAGAACTTGTAAAGGCTGGTTGCGTTGCTCTTGATCGCTCTTGGGGTTGACCACATCGCCTTCCGAATGAACCAATCCCCCATGAATTCATTGACCCTGCCGGTGCCTTCCGCAGGTTTTATGAGGTCCACACGAAGCAGGAATTCGTTAACGAAGAAATCCACGTTGTCGCGGTGTGTTCCGATGGTCCTGGAAGCGAGCCTCTTGCCGCGCAGCATGGCGACAAAGCCATCCAGTAATTCTTCGTTATCCTTTCGAATTCGTTCGCAAGCGGCTTCGTAATCCTCGCAGTCCCCTTCGATTGTCGATGAATCGCCAATCTTGGCGGAAGCCTTTGATTCCTCACCGAGTTTCAGTGCCGTTTTATGATCAATGAATACTTTTAGCATGAGTGTGTTTTAGTGAACATTAGTGGTTAAAAGTCATCGGTAAAGGCCCTGTCTATAGTGACCTCCACGCTCTGCTGCTCGATGCCGGTTTCGGTTTCCCTGAGCACCAGGCGGTAGGGCTTGCGTTTGTCGTATTGCCGATCCAACAGGACCAGCGACACCCATTTCTTCCGCTCGTTCATGTTGTCGGAGCATTACCATCCGGATATTAGTAGTTGAATATCAAATGGTTACAGTTGTGGCTCTGCTCAATGTGAGATTCGTAATCCACAAGTAGTTGAGCCAGAATCTCTTTTGAAAAGACGTTAATGCTCAGAATCTGCAAAATGCTGGAGAGACTCTTCTCCAGCTTCAATTCTTTTTTGACGATCGCCACCAAAACATAGACGGAGATAGAAATCCAGATCTGAGTTTTCACTGCGTTCTCGCTATTACCAAAAAAGTGTTTGATCCGTAGATTCTGCTTAATCCACTTGAAGAACAATTTCACGTTCCATCAGCTTTATATAGCATCGCCGCGACCGTGGCCGGCAAATCCAAATTGTTGGTCAGGAAGACCAGATGCTTGTCCGATTCTTCATCGACATAGTGGATGCGGCGCAA
>CAMBEJ010000117.1 GCA_945865375.1 Akkermansia muciniphila
CGGCGGTGACTTATGGGACGCCGTTGGGAACGGCGCAGTTGAACGCGTCGGCGAATGTGGCGGGCACGTTTGCCTACACGCCCGCAGCCGGGGCGGTCCTTGGGGCTGGTCCGCAGACGTTGTCAGTGATTTTTACTCCGACAGATGCGGCTCAGTTTAACACTGCGGCGAAGCCGGTCGTGTTGACTGTGAACAAGAAGGGGTTGGAAGCGACGGCGGATAACAAGAGCCGGATCGTGGGTCAATCGAATCCCGCGTTGACGGTGACCTATGCGGGCTTTGTGAGTGGGGAAGGAATTTCGGTTGTGACGACTCAGCCTGTGCTGGCGACGACGGCCGTGGTGGGGAGTCCGGCGGGGGATTATCCGATCACGTTTTCGACGGCACCGCAGGCGGCGAACTATCAGGTGACGACCCTCAACGGACTGCTGACGGTGGTTGCGAAGCAGGATCCACAGATCACGTGGGTTGTGCCGGCGGCGGTGACGTATGGGACGCCGTTGGGAACGGCGCAGTTGAACGCGTCGGCGAATGTGGCGGGGACCTTTGTTTACACGCCCGCAGCCGGGGCCGTCCTTGGGGCTGGTGAACAGACCTTAGGAGTGACATTCGCGCCGACCGACACGGCTGGTTTTACCACGACGACAAGGACGGTGATTCTAATCGTGAACAAGAAGGTGCTCACCGTCACGGCGAGCAATCAAAGTCGCGTTTATGGAGCTGCTAATCCTGTCTTTGGAATCACGATGACCGGATTTGTCGGGGGTGAGACTGCGGCGGCGTTGACACAGCAGCCGTCGGCCTCGAGTACGGCGTTGGCGACTAGCCCGGCGGGATCCTATCTGATCACTCCCAGCGGTGGGACAGCGGGGAACTACACTTTCGCCTATGTGGCGGGCAGCCTGACGGTAACCCCAGCGGCGCTTCTAGCCCAAGCTGACAACAAAACTCGTCCCTCAGGATCCGCCAATCCATTGTTGACGGTGATGTATGCGGGCTTTGTGAGCGGGGAAGGAGTTGCGGTTGTGACGACACAGCCGGTACTGATAACAACGGCGAGCGCGGCCAGCTCCGCAGGAGACTATCCCATTAGCTTCGCGACTGCGCCGAAGGCTTCGAATTATGAGATCACAACCGCCAGTGGGGTTTTGACGGTGACGGCGGTGAAATCCGTGCCAATCTTGACCTTGCCTCAATCGGTTGCGCTCGACGAGAATGTGGCATCGGCCAGCTTTGTGGTGGGGGTGGCGGACGCCGACGGCCCCGCGGGCAGCATTGTTGTTCGTGCGATTTCCCAGGATGAAAAGCTTGTTTCAAACGTTGGCATCCAGGTCATAGGTGAAGGATCTTCCCGAACCGTCCTGTTCAGTCCCGTGCTTGGTGCCTCTGGAAAAGTGGACATTCGGATCGAAGCAAAGGATTTGGACGGTGGATTGGCCTTAGGGGTTGTCCGAGTGGAAATCCGTGCGGTGAATCGTGCGCCCGGAGTGGGTCAGATCGCCGAAGTCGTGCTGGATGAAAACGGTCCCCCGGCTGAGGTGAGGGTCACTGTTTCCGATATTGAGCAAGGTTCTGAGCGGGTAGTTTTATCAGTGGTTTCTTCGAGCAATGGGGCGCTGCTGACAGTGGGGGGCCTTACTTTGAGCGGTGAAGGGGGTGAGAGGTTGCTCAGAATCAAGCCTGCCGCGAATCAGTTTGGCAGAAGCCTAGTGAGGCTCGTTGCCAAAGACGGCGTAGGGGGAGAGACGGTTGCGGAGTTCGTCGTTGAAGTCAGAGCTCTATCGAACACCCCGCCGCGTTTTGTGACCACCTTCGCGGCCCAGGTCATGGACGAGGATAGCGGTGCGAGATTGATCGCGTTTGGAGTGTCCGATCGTGAGAGCGGCGGGGACTCACTGACTTACGAGGCAAGGAGTGACAATTCAAGGCTAGTCGATCAAGCCTCCATCCAGTTCGGAGGAACAGGCAACAACCGAACGTTGTCGTTTGCTGCGTTGCTGGATGCTTTCGGGAGTGCCTCGATCACGGTGCGCGTTAGCGATAGCAATGGTGCCAGTGCCGAGCAAACGTTCGCTTTGACGGTCAGACCCATCAACGATAATCCTCTGATCGATTCGTTTAACGGCCTCGACGAGAAGGCCGGTGTTCTGAGTGTCGTTCTGCCTGAAAATGAACGGGCAGTGGTGGCGTTCAGCGTTCGGGATGCGGAGACCAGCTCCGACCAGATAGGAGTGACCGGCCAGAGCTCTACGCCTTCGCTGCTGACGGCAGACTCGTTGAAACTAAAGGGTGGTGGAGCCAGCCGTTATGTGGAGTTGCAAGCGGCATCTGGACAAATTGGTTCGACCACCATAGTGCTCATCGCGCGAGATCCAAACGGAGGGGAGAGCCGGGTTCAGTTCAATGTTGTGGTTGTGGCCGTGAATCATCTTCCAACCATCGCAGGGCTTAAAGATCTGCAGGTTGAAAGCGGTCGATCCACCGCACCACTACAGTTCGTGGTAGCGGATGATGAAACTCCCTTCAACAGGCTGAAAGTCACCGTGGTTTCCGAAAATCAAGCGCTGCTGCTCAACTCGGGCATCCAGCTCACGGCGGGAATCGGTGGCAGATGGACGCTGGTTGCCACTCCTGTTTCTGGGAATTACGGAGTCGTTGTCATCAGCATTTTTGTTCAAGATGAAGCCGGGGCCACAACGATCGGACGGCTGGGCATCAAGGTGGATGTTCTGAATAAAGCTCCTGAAGTGCTTTCCCCAGAGTCGATAACAATGAACGAAGACACGTCCGCTGATATTCGAGTTCAGATCGGGGATGATCGAACCCCCAAAGACAAAATTGAAATCACGCTCGAGCCCGAAACACCCAGTGTTCTCTCGGTCGTTTTGGTTTCAAGACCCCTGGGGACCTCCCAGGCCATTCTAGGCGAACCCTTCGTCATCCGTGTGAGGCCAGCCCTGAACTTTTTCGGGGAGACCCGATTTGTGATCCGTGCACGTGATGCCGAAGGCGCATTCAGTACGCAGACGGTTGATGTTCGCGTCAGTTCCGTGAACGATGTGCCAACGCTTGCAGAAATTGCGGTCCAAAGGGGCGTGGAAGACCAGGAGCAAGGGCCAGTTGAGATCGTGGCGTCCGATTTGGAAACACCTCTTCAAAGACTGACGTTCTCTGGCCGCCCGGTGGCCGACGGATTGTTCGGGTTCCGCTTCGAAGTGCAGAACGGCAAGTCTTTGATGTGGATCAAACCCGACCCGGACTATTTTGGCACCGTGCAAGCTCTTGTGGAGATCACGGATGAAGGGGGGCTCAAGGCGGCCCGCACGTTCTCTGTGGCGTTTGCCGCAGTGAACGACGCACCGATCATCGAGGCGATCGCAGATCTGCGGAGCGACGCAAACAAGGTGGTGGATGTCCCTGTGCGGATCACGGACGATGATCCTCTTGAATCGGTGCGGCTGACGGTCGTGAGCAGCAATCCGACTTTGTTGAGCGCCTCGGGGATTGAGGTAATCGGAACTGGGTCTGATCGAGTCCTTCGTTTGCGGCCAAGCGCCGGATTGAGCGGGGAGACCAAGATTAGGTTGCAAGCTACGGACAGCTCGGCTGCGGTGGGAACTCGTGATTTCACATGGACCGTGCTGCCTGGAAACACCATCCCGACCCTCTCAGGGCTCAACAATCTTGTGGTTGTTGAGGGGCAGCGAAGTGTTCCGGTCTCCTTCAGCGTGGCCGCAGAGGGCGTTGATCCGAACTCAATCAAAGCGACGGTGAAGTCATCCGATGCGAACCTTCTTAAGGATGCAAAAATCCAGGTTTTGGGAACGGGTGCGGTGAGGCAGTTGGTGGTGACTCCTGAAGCGGGCAGCGTTGGCAACCTGACATTGGATGTGGTGCTTGAGAACAGCCAGGGGCTGAGTTCACGCCAGACGGTGTCGGTGCGCGTCACGAGGCGTCCAACCGTCAGCGATCTGACCTCGCGCCGGATTGTGATCCCTCAAAACCAGGTCAGTGACAGGATCCCATTTGAGATCAACGATGAAGAGAGCCCGGCGAAGGATTTGACTGTGGTTGCGGGCACCAGCGATCCGGATTTGCTTCCTCTGGAAAGTATCGAAATGACGGGGAATGCGAGTCAACGTTCCGTCACGCTTTCGCCCGGCGTGAACAGGATCGGGAGTGTGTTGGTGAGCTTGACTGTTCGTGATCCGGACGGAGGGGAAGCCAGAACTTCCTTTGTTGTCGAAGTCAGGCAAGTCGTGCCGGTCATCACCCTTGAACGAAGCGGTTTCGTGACGCGGGTCGGGTCGGCGATTGAGTTGCGCGGCGTTCTGTCTCGAGGCAGTGAACCGATAAACTATCAGTGGCAATTCGAGGGCAGTGACCTGGGGGGCGAGACATCCCCGACCCTGCTTTTAGAAAACCTGACCCCCTCGAAGCAGGGCACGTATCGGTTGATCGCCGGGAACGGGGAGGGCAAGAGCGAGGCTACCGCCCGGGTGGTTGTGGTGGCTAAGCCTGATATCATTGAAGAGCCTCAGGATCTCACTGTTGTCCTGGGCTCTGATTTGATCTTGCGGGTGCGTGCCCAGGGCCAAGCGTTAAGGTATCAGTGGCGGAGGAACGGCGAATTGTTGATCGGCGAAACTTCCTCGACCTTCGTGATTCCCCGGGTTCGTTCAGAAGACGGTGGGACTTATTCTGTGGAGGTTTTTGTGGAAGCTCAGGACGAAGGAGGCGATCTCATCCGCGTTGGAATTCCGAGTCGGCCGGCGGTTGTCACGGTCCTGGTGGACACCATGCAAATGGCTGACAAGTTGGCTAACATAGTGGACATGCCAACTGGAGTTGTCGTGAATCTCCCTGATGGACGGCTCACCCTACGCGGGAGTGGCAGGTCCAACAATCTGAATGCGACTTTTGACGCGGTGGTGGGGGAGACGCAAATCTTTGGTCATGGGTCGTCTTCGGTGTGGGTCAAATGGAAAGCGCCTCGCGATGGCGTGATGAGATTAAACACCGGGGGCAGTAGTTTTGACACGGTCATGGCATTTTATGAGCCGGGTGCCAATTCCTTGAACCACCGACAACTCATCCTTCGCGGCAGCAACGACGACAGTGAGCAGGCTTTCGGCGGGGGCGCCAGCGAAGTCGTGTTCAGTTCTGTTAAGGATCACGTCTACTATATCTCGGTGGATGGAGTTCGAAACTATCGCGGAGTGATCGTTCTGAACTGGGAGTTTGTCGAGACCATCATTCCGGTGCCTGAGCTTGTCGAAGGCGGCGACATTCACGACGTTCAAGCGCTGGTTGGCGAGACGGCTTACTTCAGCGTGCTGGCGAGGAATGCCACGGTTTACCGTTGGAAGCGCCTACGTTCGGTGGGCGGCCAGACCACGGAAACAATTCTTGCGGCAACGGGACCCGAGCTCAGGATTACGGCAGTCACCGCCGGGGACGCCGCTCTATACCAGGTGACCATCAGCAACGGCAGGGATGAAATTATCAGATCTGCCAGGCTGGTTGTTGTGAGCACCGGCCAAGGTTTGCTGGTTAACAACAAACTGGGTGGCGGGCAGGGGACCACGGGCGCGCAGTCGCAGAGCCTGGTGAGCCGTCAGCAGTTTGGGGTCAGAAAATTGAGCGCCGCCGCGGCCTCGGGTTTCCGTGGAACTCAGGTGTTCAACACCGTCAAATCTACCGTGGAACAAGGGGAGCCCGCGATGTGCGACATCATCGGTGGCGCCTCTCAGTGGACACCCTACGTCGCGCCTGCGGATGGTTTGTTGCGTGTGAGCACGGAAGGTAGCAGCTTTGACACCCTCATGGGGGTTTTCACTGGGCCTGCGGAACAAGGATTTGAAGCGTTAACTCTGCTTGGATGTGACAACAACGGTGGGAGTGACAAAAAAACCAGTGTTGTGACTGTTCATGTGAAGAGCGGTCAGTCCTATTATATCGCGGTGGACGGCGTGAACGGTCAGGTCGGTTTTGTGAATCTGACCTATGACCTCAGCAAACCGGATATCTCTGTGACGCTCTCTGCGCCCGGCCTGGAAAGGGGTGTGATCCAATTGAAAGTGCCCGGGGTTCTTGGCGCAAAGTATGTTTTACAGTCTTCAGTCAACTTGGTCGGTTGGAGGACTGTCTTGGTCACCAATGCCTCAACTCCAACCGTCGTTTTTAGAGACACTGAAAGCGGCACTGTCCCGACAAGGTTTTATCGATTGGTCAAAGAATAAGGGCATCACGCATTGTTCTCAGATTCCTTGCGCCCCTGAATCAAAGGCGACATGTCAGGAGTTCTGAGTCTGCACTACGCCTTCAAGAGGGCACCTGACCTCGATTCGCGTCCACATCTCGGTTATTTCTTCTTCTTTAGGGCGGCAGCGGCAGCGGCAGCGGCGGCGGCCTCCCGTTCTTTCTGATCGTCCTCCTGGGATTTAACGATTCGCGGCAGGCGCTTTTCGATTTCTGACAAAAGCTCTCTGGCTTGCTCGGGCGTGCGGGTCACTTTGGGCCTGAGGAAGACCATCAACTCCACGTCACGAGACACTTTGTCCTTTTTCTTGAACGCCCATCCGAGTCCAGGAATGCTCCCTAAAATCGGCACTTTACGCGTCACATTCGACTGTTCCTTTTGAATGATCCCACCCAAAACAATGGTCTGACCGCTCTTCACATTGAGGTCTGTGCGGAAGTTGCGCGTGTCGAGAATGGCTCCCCCAAAGAGCGTCTCACCATTTCGGATACTGGAGGACTCCGCCCGGATCTTGAGGGCGACGTCCTCGGAGTTGTTGATGTGGGGTGTGACTTCCAGAATGATCCCGACGTCCCGATAGTTGAAGGTGTCGTTTCTTCCGCCAACCTCCGTATTGAGACTTCCTGAGATAAAGGGAATCTGGGATCCTACAAACAACTTCCCGAGCTCGTTGTCTGCGATGTTGATCTGCGGTTCGGCAAGGACGGTGGAATCCGTGTTTTTTCTAAGAAATTGCACCAGCACATCGAGGTTCAACCGGCTGTCGAGAATGCCAGTTTTGAGTGATTCCGCGAGAGCTGAACCGGCGAACACTTTCTTGTATGTTCCCGTGGCGTTTGCGAGCAGAGAACCATCGAGATCTTCGGCGGAGAAAGTTTTGGTTCCGTCGGCAGACCATCGGACCCCGAGTTTGTCCCTGAAATCACTGGAGACTTCGATAATCTTCGCTTCGATGAGCACCTGTGCGGTGGGGGCATCCATCTCGCTCAAGAGTTTCAAGACCTGAGGGAAGAAATGCACATTGGCTGAGACGAGGACGGCATTGGCCCGTTTATCTGGCACCACGCGGACTCTGCCGACGAGATCACTGACGGGTCGGATGGCGTTGCTCCGATCCGAGGATCGTCCGCCTCCCCCGTTTTCCTGCGGGCCACCGAGCCATGGAAAATACGCTTCATCCTTGGCTTCGCGTTCGAGTTCGAAGTCAGTTTGTGACGTGCCTGAAGGGGACTGAGGGCGTCTTTGGTCTGCGGGCGCTCCGGGTGCGGTGGGCGGGCGTAAAGCCGGGGAACCGCCCCGGGCGAAGAGGATGTTCAGGTTGTTTGCGACGGCGATGGATTGCGCGAATCGCAAGTTCACACGCAACGTCGTCTCGCCTGCCTCCGAAGGGGCGTCGAGTTGTTTCAGCACATCCTCAAGCGCCGCCATGCTCTCAGTCGAGTTGGCGGTGACGATGAGGGAGTTCGAGTAAGGCTCGCTCGTGATGCGGACCTTCCCGTACAACCTTCCAACGTCCCGCTGTTCATTTTCCGATTCTCCATTGTAGTAGTCCCAATAGCTGCGTTGCTGTTGTTTCTTTAGGAAAAGCTCGTTCAAAACGTCTTCGATATCCACAGCGCTGACAAACTTGAGCTTGAAAATTCTTGGGGCTAGGCTGTTGTCGCTCACCGGTTCATCGAGTTTTTCAACCATTTGAGCGATCCCTTCCATGGCGGCTGGAGGCGCCTGAACCACAACGGTGTTGCGTCTCCTGTCGGCCACGATGCTGACCTTTTTAGAGTTCTTGCCACCAGAGTCTTGAAAATAATAGAAATACCTGGAGGACCGTGAGTCTTGATCCTTGGTCAGATCCTGGAGCTGCTTGGCCACATCCTCGGCATCGGCATTTTTCAACGTGAACGCTTGCATGGTCTTTTCCTGAGCATCCTCGGTATCCAGGGTCAGGATGAGTTTCTCGATCGCCTTGAAATTGGCTTCGCTGGACAGGATGACGAGCGAGTTGGAACGGCTGTTGGCAGTGATTTCGATCGCGTCCTTGACGGACTTGCCACTGATTTTGGTGTAGAGCGGCGCGATTTCCTTTACGAGATCTTCGGCGGTCATGTTCTTGAGCGGGATGACGCGGATGCTGACGTCGGCAGGCTTTTGAGTATCGAGGAGCTCGATCAGTTTCTTGATCTCGGGCAGCCTTGATTTTGGGGTGGCGACGATGAGTCGATTGGAGGTTTTGTCCGCCCACAGGCGCACCTGCATGCCCGAGGTTTGGGAACTGCCACCTGAGGAGGGCGGGGGACCTCCACCCGTGTTCATATCGGGGGGACCCATCGTAGGCCCGGGCCTCGGGCCTCCGCCCGAGGATCCACGTGAGGGCGACGCCGGGGATGCCGACTGCGAGTTCAGGATCAAACTGACCAGGGTGGACAATTCCTCCGCTTCCAGATATTTCACCGGGATAATCTCGATGACAGAATCGCCTGCGGACGGGACATCGAGCTCCTTGACGAGCTCGCCGATCAGGCGCAGGGAGTCGTTGTAGTCCGTCACCATCACCTGGTTGGACCGTTCATCCACATCGATCGTCGCCTTCTCCGTGAGCACCCCTTTGACCTTCTCCTTCAGTTCGCCGGCCTGTATGTGTTTCAACGGAAAAACTTTGATCAATCGCTGGCGGCCTTCCGGGATGTTCGTGGTTGTGGAGCCGATCAATTCCGGGCTGAGTTTTGTGTCCTGACCTTCTGGCACGATGAGGATCGATTTCGTGGATTCGATGGTGGTGAAACCCTCCAGGGTCAGGGCTCGGTAAACCAGGTTGAGGGCTTCACGCGAGGTCACCGACTTGGAACTGACGATGGTGATCTGGCATTGGACCCTCGGGTGTTTGATCACACTTTTTCCAGTGGTCTTGGCAAGCCATTGGACCACCATTTCGATGTTGGCACCTTGGAAACTCAACTGGATTTCTTCTGGGTTGACGGGCTTATCCTTATCCGTCGTGCCTGTCGGCTGATTTTCGGCATTCGGACCTGGCGTGGGACTGCCCGCAGTTTGCGAAGCGCCGACCGGTGGAGGGCTTGGTGAGGAGACCGGCTCAACGATGGCCGAGGGCTTAGGGATTTCAGCAGGCGCAGGAGGTTTGGCGGCGCCCTCGGTAGTGGCGGCAGCCTTTGCTGTCGCGAGCTGATCCTTCTTGGCGGGTTCGCTTTTGGTTTCCTGGGAGTGCATGCCGGACTGCAAGCGGACTAGGGCCACGATGATCCCCATTAAGAGCAGGGCGTAAGGAAGCTTGGATTTCATAGCAAAGGTTTTCTCTTGTTCACTGCGGTTTATTCTTTTCGACCGGCATCAAACTCTCGCTGCCTATGCCCGAGAAAATGGTGAGTTCTGTCTTCTGACCGTCTTGTTCGACAAGGATCCTGTTGGCGCTTGTTCGAAGCAGCTTGACACCGCCCATCTCCTCACCTTTTCGAAACACACCGGCCTGGCCGTTGGGCGCTCTGAAGAAAACGTCCTCGCCGGCGATGCCTAGCAAGGCCATAGGCATGGGACGCGCGACAGGGCCGAAGACTTCGCTGTCCTTGACCTTGTCGACCCAGGCTTGTGCCGCAACCGGAAGGGGTTGAGGTCTGCCGGGTCCCATGCTTCCGCCCATGCCCATCCCGCCGGGCATTCCCGCAGGCATCCCCATCGCCATGGACGGGGGCATGGTTGCAAGCCTGGAGGTCGGCATCGAGGGCGTTGTCGTCGTCACGACCGGGAGGTTGGTGCTTCCCGATTGTGCGGGAGACGCATTGGTTCCCCGGGCCAGCGATGGAGAACCGTTGGTTCCGGCCAAGGAGTTGGTTCCTTGAGCCTGGGGTGCCGTGACATGGGTTCCCCGAGCTGGTGCGGATAGAGCATTGCTTCCCCGACTTGGCAGGGGAGGTGAATGGGTCTCTGCGGAAGCTGGCTTTGCGGAGGGCGTCTTCAGCGTCAGGAAGGTTTCGGGCACCGTGAGTGAGGCCACCGAATTCTTGCGCAGCAGCCACGACGCTGCCTGGCAGAAGAGGATGGCGGCCAAAACCCAGCACGTCCCGCGTGTGACGGGCTCAAAATACCTACGCATTGGGGGTCTCCTCCTCATTCTTCCATTGCTCAAAATCCAGGATCACGAGGGTTAGATTCAACTTTGTGAGACCCGGTTTTGAAGGGTCCTGGCTGATCTGCACAGAATCTATGAACAACGGGAAGCCGAGCGTTGGAAGCCGCTGAAGGATAGCGAGTATGGCCGGCGCGGGGCCTGCCATTTCGAGCTGCATGGTGCTCAGTTCCTTGGACGCAGAGCGTCCTGATGATTCGCGGATGGGGCCGAGCGCGAGCCCACTGCTGGCGGCGGCGGTCTGGATGGCTGCGCTCGCCTGGCCTACCAGCGTGGACTTCGACAACTTGGTCGCATCCATCTGAAACAGTTTTCGCAGCTTCACGACCTTGAGGACCTTGCTCTCCTGCGTGACGAGCTCGAGGTGGATCTTCTGAGCCTCTCGAGCCAAGCTCAGAGATCGATTTCTGGATGTTTCAAGCGTGGTCATCAGCCGGTAGCCTCCGAAAAAAACAAGATAAATTGCCAGCCCTGTGGCACCAAGCCGCAGGGAGCGTTTGTCGCGGTCGCTCAGAGGTTTCATAGGGCGGGTTATCAGATGTTAGTTTTTGAGGCTCCAACACTCGGCGGAGCGGCGTTGGTGCTCGAGGCCGCTTTTTCGGGAACAGAGCTCGCCCCGCTGGTTGGTTTTGGTTTCTGAACCTTCGCATCCTTCGCAAAGCCTGATGCCGACGCTGTCGGGATGGTGGGGCGGGGGGCTCCAGACTTTGGCAGCGCGCTGATTCTCAGAGTGGTCTTTTGTCGGTCCGGCGATTGAGATTGCTCTTCGACGACTACGGTGGAGAAAAAGCCCGAGTCGGTCAGCTTGGATCTGAAGGCCACTGCTTGAGGAGGTGGAGCGACGCTCGTGCGCAAGGAGACTTCGCCCCTCCTCGAAATCGTGAGGGATTCGATTCGGGTGCCCTGCGGGGCGGCGTTCGCGATGACATAGATGGTATCCTGGATCAGCGCTTGGTTTTTCGCCAAATGCTGCAGGAAGCCGAGTTCCCTCTCAAAGCCAGGCAGGGTGGCACGGTGGATTTTCATCTCGGCGAGCTTATTTGAAACCTGGGCTTTCGAAAGGGCGGGTTCCAGGTAACGTAATCCCAACGCGCAGATCAGAAGGGCGGCGGCCCGTGCGATCCATTTCCAGGGGATCGGATAAGTGGAGGAGGGCAGAGCTCTAGCTGTTTTGATCCTGAAGAGCGGTAACTGGGGGCTTCCCAGTTGCGCGGCGGCGCGCGCCAGTCCAAGCGTGACATCGGAACGTCCAGGAGCTTGAGCCTGGTCAAGGACTTCACATCGGATGCCTCCCCCAAGGGCTCGCGCGACTAGGTCTTCGAGGGCTTTGAGGTCCAGTCGATCGGACGTGAGATACAGGACCTCCCCGAGGCTCGTCCTGGGCAATGCCTTTGCAAGGATGGCAGCAAATCCTGGCGTAGTGGTTTCCAATGAGTTTGCCGGGGAACCCACGCCACCTCCTGGATTCTGGAATTCAGGACCCAACGAGATCAATCGAACAAGAGTCAGAGCGCCTTGTTCGAAACAGGAGAGTTCGCATTGAGGCTCGGCGAGATGAAGAATGGAAAAATTCCGGCGAGCTGACGCTGGGATGATAGCCCTTCTCGCGAAGGGGGCGAGTGTAAACGAGGGCGTGATGCCGGCCGAGATCAGGATCTCTGCATAGTCCTCCAATGAGTCGGCTTTCAAGGCAAAAACAAGCACTTCCGGCCCGCCAGGGTTAGAGGAGATCACGGAGTCTTGTGGGGGCACATCGAGGTAACCCCAAGCCAGTTGATCGGGCGGCAATGGGAATTCGCTTTCAATTTGCAGCAATAAAACCCCCTCCAATTCCTCCAGTGAACACTTCGGAAGGCGGATTTTTCGCATCGTGACACCCTGCGCGCCAACCGCGCTGAGAGCGGTCATGGGGCCGCGTCCGGTTCTTGAGCGGGAGAACTCCCCAATTGTGCTCAGAAGGGTTGCTTTGCAGCCGCTGGTCAAACGGCCGTTCTCGGATCTTTCCAAAGCCAGTTCAACACCCTCGGTCCCGTCAAACAGTCGTACCGAAGCGCGGCCAAATTCCAGGTAAAGAGTCTTGGGTGTCATCCGATGTGGTAGGCTCAAAGATCTTCCCTGCAGGAGAGTGTGCGGACCCCTTTTGAGTCGATGTGAACGGTCATTTGAATCCGCTTGCGGGCGCCTGTCGAAGGAACTCTGCCTTCGCTCGTGATCCGAAATGTTTCTGATCGTGCGCTGATTCGAGCAATCACACCCTTGAAGATCTCCCGCGTCATTCCTGGGACCTTGAGCAGGGCGGCGGTATTGGGAAAATAGCCGGACGACTGTCTGTGATTGATGATGGCTTGGGCAAGCTCGGACGTGATGCCCTGGAGGCAGATCAACACGGATGGACTGGCTGTGTTGATGTTGATGACCCCTGGCAGATCGGTGTCCGAGACCGTGGTGAGGTCGTCGGCCATCTCCACAAGCTTATCCACGCTGATCAATTTTTCGCCGGAGGTTTGCGAGCCCACATTCGGCGCGGTCTGGGGATCGCTGCCGCCCTGGGCCTGGACTTGGCCGTTGGTTGGCTGCCCAGGAGAGTTGTTGTTTCCGCCCTGGGGGTTGCGCGTGCCGGGCGGTTTTGCGGGTGTCAGGTCCAACAAATCGGCGATGGTTTCAAATTTCTTTTGGTCACGCTGTGCGATGATGGCGCGGGCGATCTCCTGGGTGACTCCTTTGACTTCAGCGAACGCTTTTTCGTCCGCACTTGAGAGATCCACGCGGTCTTGGCCGGATGCGTTGGCGTTTCGCACCGAGGAATCGATGGTCACCAATCCCGACCATCCAAGGTCCAAAACACTGTCGTGATTATCCGGCGGCTCCGAAGCATTCCCATCGTTTTCCTCTGGGTCCAGCCGTCCATTTTGGTTGGCATCCTCACCCCAAAACAAGTCTCTCGTCACACCTCGCACCCAGAGCAGCTCGCGGGCAGTCTGAAAAGGGCCGTTTCTCGGAATATAAGGTGGGCGGAGGGACGCGTAATAGTCGGCTTCGGCACCACCGGGGGTGGCGACATTGTCGGGGTCGCGAAAGTCGATGATCGCGGCCGCGGTTTCTGGAAGCATCCGATCCAGCTTTCCCAATTCCTGGGCTGAGGCGGTGTTCACATTCAATCGGCTTTCTTCGTCTTCGATCCCAAACATCACTCCGCCCCCTTCCTCCCTCGTGCCAGCGCGCAGCACGCTGAACTGACCCCGTCCAAGTTTGACATCCTTGAAGTCCCGCTGCGAATTATAGAGCGATGAGGAATGGTGGTTGCCACTTTTGCTGCGATCAACCATGTCTTGGTGCAGGAGCGCTTTGGCTTTTTCGATGCCTGCGATCGCGAGGTAATGAGCCTGGATCAAATCGCCGTAATTTTTGGCGACGCGGAAGTCAAGTCGGGCTGAGTAAAGGAGCCCGACAACGAGCACGGACAACAGAGCCAGACACCAAAGCAGGCTCACCAACACGGATCCTTGTCGCTCATTCATCCTCGTCCTCCAGTCGGCTGTTGGACGCCTGGCTGCAAGGGTGCCCCTGCAGGCGATGTTGCTGGGGGTGAACCTGTTCCTCCCCCTCCGGCGGGCGCTGGCCGTGAGAGCAGGCGCGCGATGCTTTGCACCACAAGAGGAGGCTCGCGATGGGCGTCCTTCTGAACGCTGGCGTCCTCGGTGGCTCTCTTGGGGGCCGCGTCCATGAGGAGCGTGATTCGTACGGCTTCAGGCATCCCCGAAAGATTGCTAGGGCTGAGCGCTGATTCCTGACCTCTGCGTTTTCCCTGGGGATCCCCCCACTCATCGAACCACTCGAACCCATCGTAGTAATCAAAGCGCAGGCCCCGCAGGCCTCTTGCGATCTCCTCGCGCCGCCCTCCGGAAAGGGGTTCCTCGTCCGGCGTCGGATCTCTCCGCCGCCACAACACGAATGTCCCGCTCGCGCGCTCCTTTTCCAAAAAATAGCTGACCTCACAAAAGTCAGCCTCACCTTCCTTTTTCGGCGTGTAGTGATGGGTCGCGAAATCCAGATTGTCCGCTTCCACGTCTCCCAAACTGCGATTCATTCCTAGGAAATCGAATTCCTTGGACAATGGGCAGGCACCCCTCAGGTCCGCCGTGATGAGCGACATGGCGACCCGGGCCTGTTGAAGTGCTTCTTGGCGCGCGTAGATCAATCTTTGGCTGGCGATGGCGGCTCTGAAGCAGAGGTAGGCGCTGAACAGGATGAGGGACATCAGGGCGCCGCTGATGGCCATTTCGATGAGCGTGAACCCTCGCCTTCTGGCTTTTCGGAAAGCAGCAGACCCGAGTTTGACGGTGGGAACTCTCAACGACGCCTCCTCTGATTTTTCTGAGATTTGGAAGAGTTCTGCGCTTTGTCTTTACCGGTCTGAGTGCTGACGATGGGTGGGTCAAACAAGAGAGTTTTCAACTCGTAGATCTTGCGTCCCGAGGGTGCCTGGTCCACTTCCACCGTGACGTCGTAGAGGCCTTCGATGCCTGTGGTCGAAACCTTTCGTTTCCATCGATAGGCGGGCAACTGTTCGCCACACTCACCCTCCGCCGTCTCCTCCACCAAGTAACTGTCGGCCCGCAGCAACTCGATTTGACCCGCGGCGAAGAGGGCGGCGGTGGTTTGGATTTCGGACTCTTTGCTGGATGAGAGCGCTGTGGTGACTCCCTGGGTCAGCCCCACGATCCCGATGCCGAGCAAGAGCACGGCGAACATCACTTCGATGAGCGAGAAACCAGTCTCGGCATGGGAGCGGTTACTCATGCGGGCGGTCCATGATCCGAACTCGGGCGGTGATTGGATTGATCCGGAGGGTCAACCCGAACCCCTGAGGGTCGCGCAACACAAATTCAGCCGACTCCGCTGTGCCGTCGGATTCGAACGAGATTGATTCGCGCGTGCCTGACGCTGCAGTTTCTTTCGGCGCAGGTTCAAGTTCCATGGAGTCCGTCGCTTCGGAAGATTCGTCGCCGTTGTGGTTCACTCGAATGCTGATCCTGGGGTCCAACTCGCCTTCGGACCCAGGGGCTTCGCGGGCAGGGATGAACCCATGTGTCCGGTCTTCTTCGGTGGACTTTCTCTCGACGACGAACCGGGACCGCTTCAAATCGAGCCGCAGTCTATGCGGAGACCCGATGGTAATGGCCTGACTGTGGGCGAGGTCCATGGCGATCACCAGTTTTCGGGCTGTGGCACGCAACACAGCGTCGTTCAGCGTTCCGCGCATCTCTGGGATCACCATGGCCACCATAATTCCAATCATGAAGACAACCACCATCAACTCAATGAGTGTGAACCCATGTTTTGGCGAGACCTTGCTCCTCTGAAAGACGCAGCTCATTTTTTCCAATTGACGATGTCCTCCGCGTCACCTTCGCCCCCGTCGGCCTTATCGCCACCCCGCGACCAGAGGTCGAAACTGGATTTATGATGTGTTCCAGGGCTCTTGTACTGGTAATCAACTCCCCAAGGGTCTGGCCGGAGCATTTTGATATAGGGCCCGCGCCATTTGTTATCGTCATTGGAAGGAGGCTCGACCAGCACCTTCAGGCCTTCTTCGGTGGTGGGGTAACGGTCGTAGTTGAAGTTGAATCGTTCGGCGGCGGACTCGAGTTCGGCGATGGTCGCCTTTGCGGTGTTGACCTTGGCATCCTGGGTCATGCCCCTAAACTGAGGCAAAATCGTTGCGGCGAGCACACCCAAAATGATGACCACCACCATGAGCTCGATCAGGGTGAATCCTCGTCTCCGGTTTCCTTGGGTCTGGGTTTTCATAATGTTCCTTACGTTCCGTTCTGGTTGAGACCGCTGTGTGCGACTCTGGATTCGTCACCGGACGGCTTGGCTCATCCTAAAGATCGGGAGCAGCAACGCAATGACCATGAAGCCGATGAGTGCCCCGACCACCAATATCAAGGCGGGGGCGAGCAGCGAGATCAAAGTTTTGGTCCGGGTTCGCATGTGGCGCTCCTCAATGTTCGCCACTTTAAGGAGCATTTCATCCAGGCGTCCGGTCTCCTCGCCGACGCTGATCATTTGAATGGCATTTTTCGGGAATATCCCCAGTTTGCGCAAGGGGGCGGCGAGGGAGTCACCGCCCCGGGTTTCCTCGGCGACGCGGGCGATGAGCTGGGCCAGGATCAAGTTGCCGATGGTGTTCTCGACTATCTTCAACGCGGGAAGAAGGGAGACGCCGCTTTTCACCAGCGTGCCGAGGGTTCGTGCGAAGCGGCTCAAGGCGGCGGCGCGAAACACGGCGCCCATGATCGGGAGTTTCAATTTCAAGCCATCCCACCACTGGGCACCACGCGGCGTTTTCCGAGCGTGCCTCAGACCCACAACAGAGCCAGCGATGGCGATCAGGAATAGTGGCCAATAATGGTTCAGCGCACCGCTCACCCGCAGGAGAATGAGTGTGGGGAGCGGCAGGGATTGCAACATTTCCTCAAGCATCCCAAACAGGCGCGGGAGGACGACCATCATCAGGATCACCACCGTGAAAACCCCGAACCCCAGCACAAACAAAGGGTAGGACACGGCAGCGACAACCTCGCCACGCACTTCGTCTTCATGTTCCAAGAGATCGGCGAGGTCGGTCATAACCCGCTGGAGCGCCCCCGCCTCCTCGCCCACGCGGACCATGCTGGTGTAAAGTTTGTTGAACAGCTTGGGATGTTCGTCCAGAGCGCTCGACAGTGAGGCCCCTTTGCGGACCGACTCGCAAATGGAGTGGAGGGTTTGCTTGAGCGCCGGATTCTCCTCTTCGTCACCGAGCCCGCTCAAGGCTTGCAGGATCGGGATGCCCGCTTCGATGAGAGCGGCCATCTCGCGGGTCAGCATCGTGATCTCTTTGCGCTTGATACGTGGACCGATCCGGAAGCCACCGGAGCGTCCCTCGGAATTCAAGGCCGAACCCTGCACGGGGTTGTGCCGAGGAGCCTGGACCGACGGGCGACCCATGGAAGGCCCTTGCGATTCCCCAGCGTCAGCCTCCAGGGTCGATGGGAACAGCCCCCGTTGGCTCAAAAGAGACAGCGCCGCCTTGCGATCTTCAGCCTCGATCACACCACGAGAGGACACGCCATCGGACTCGATGGCCTGGTAACGATACGAGGTCATTCTTTCAGGTCTGCGGACGTGACTCGCACGACCTCTTCGAGGGTTGTGAGACCCTCGGATGCTTTGCGCAAGGCGTCTTGTTGCAACGTGACCATGTTCATTTGCGCCGTGGATTTCACTTCGGCGCTGGACCGGCGTTGAACAATGAGTTCACGCAGCTCTGAAGAGATGGGGAGCAGTTCAAAAATGCCAGTCCGCCCGCGATAGCCTGTGCCGCGACATTCTTCGCATCCTGTTCCATGATAAAAAGGACCGTCGAGCGATCCGGATCCGACGCCCCTCAGTTTGTCTTTGATCAAGGACGATACCGGCCATTCAACACGGCAATCGAGACATACCTTTCTAAGAAGACGCTGCGCCAACACACCCTCGAGGGAGGAAGAAATGAGGAACGGTTCCACCCCCATGTCGACCAGCCGGGTCACGGCTCCCGCAGCATTATTGGTGTGCAATGTGCTGAAGACCTGATGCCCCGTCAACGCTGCCCGAATCGCGATTTCCGCCGTTTCTGAATCCCGGATTTCGCCAACCATCACGACATCTGGGTCCTGACGAAGGATCGAGCGGAGACCCGTGGCGAATGTAAACCCGCGAGAGGGCCGAACGGGAATCTGGGCGACCCCAGCGAGCTCGTATTCGACAGGGTCCTCGATCGTCAGGATTTTCTTCTCGGGCGTGTAGATTCCGCTGAGGATGGAGTAGAGCGTCGTGGTTTTCCCGCTCCCGGTGGGGCCTGTGGTCAGGAAGAGGCCATGCGTTTTCTCGACCATCCGTGAAAGCAGCGCCGCCCGTCCCGTGTCCAGACCAAGTTCCTCAGGCGTGAGCAACTTGGAGTTCTTCTCAAGGAGTCGCAGCACCATGCTTTCGCCATAAATCGTTGGCATGGTACCGACCCGGATGTCCACCCTGGCACCCCGGTGATGGATTTGGATATGGCCATCCTGGGGCATGAAACGTTCAGCGATATTCATGTCCGCCATGATCTTGACACGAGAAATCAAGGCGGGATGGAGTTGCTTCGGCGGCGGCGGTTTTTCCTGGAGCAAGCCGTCGATGCGGTAACGCAGTTGCACGGAATCGTCGAACGGGACGATGTGGATGTCGCTGGCTCGTTCGCGGAGAGCGGTGGAGATGATAAGATTGACGAGATTGATGACGGTAGGCTCGTTGGCCATCACCTCGATATCGTGCAGGTTCTTGATCTCAACCGAGCTGGTGCTGTCGGGGTTGAGGTTTTCGATCATCTGCTCGACCGTGATCTGGTAGCATTCCGCGAGTTTTTCGAGCAGGTCCGTGCTGGAGGCCAGGAATTGCTCCACTTCGAGGCCGCTCAAAAGCCTGACGTCCTCGATCACGCGGAGAGTCACGGGTTCTGCGACGGCGATTCGAAGGGTGTTGTTGCCCATGGCAAATGGCAGAACGCGGTGTCGCTTCACGAACTCCGAGGGCAGCATTTTCAACACTTCCGGCGGGATGACGAGTCTGGCGATCTGAACGGGCGCCGCGTCCGAGAGACCTGCCTTTTCGGTCCCGCCGCCGGTCGGTTTGTCAACGCCGACTTCATTCCCCGGCGCCGATGCATGGCCATTTAAAGTTAAAGTCGGCTGGCTCATGGTGTGTTCATGTCTCGGCGATCAGGCGGCATGGGACTCACGGCATCAACACCGAATGCCGGGGAAGGTTGCGGACTCGAACAAGGTGTGAAAAAGGTGGGGGCCTGTGCATAGGCAAACCGTCCGGGCATGGCAGCCAAGAAATTCAAGCAGTTATTGTGCATATAGACTGCGCGCATCAAGTTTGGTTCAAATGGGTCTTCACGAAACTAAAGAACTCAAGAATTTGCGCCGGATTTGAGGAAATGCAGCAAATTTTGTGCCTCTTTTCCAGTGAATTCAGGCGTCGGAAGGACGAGTCGGAGGGACGAGTTACACGAGTCCCAAACTGCCGGTCTGGGCCTCATGGAGCTCGGCCCTCCGAAGGCGGCCCTCCGAAGCATGAAGCTGCGGGCCAGTACAACCCATTCCACTGAAAACAGCGAAGGGCCAACAAGAACCGGCTAAAGCTGGAACTCCGAACGCATTTGGACCGCAGTTTGCGGGGTTCGGAGTTCCGCCTGTAACGGTCGGAAGACAACACGGGAACTGCTCATGATCCTATTCCCAAGCCAACGGCGGCCAGCGTCATGACCTCAAAGCGTACTATCGTTTCCTCAACAATGAAGGTACGGAACTCAATCTGGAGAGCATGCTCAAGAGTCATCGCAGTCAAACGATTCGCCGGATGAAAAATGAGGAGACGGTCCTGATCGTGCAGGATACCACCGATCTGAACCTCTCGACTCGAAGCCACTGTGAAGGGTTGGGGCAGATTGGAACCAACCAGACCGGAACTATAAGCCGTGGATTGCGCTTGCAT
>CAMBEJ010000118.1 GCA_945865375.1 Akkermansia muciniphila
GGCCTTCGGATGCTGACCCTCGTAACGCTCACCGGCAGCGCTTCTGCAAACGCACCGCGTGTCAACGCGCCCGCAGGAGCATGGAGCAACGCCTGCGCCGCCAGCGGGCTAGGCTTGGAAGCGCCAATCGCCATTCTGAACCTGAAGCCGTCGTCGAAGCCTTCGTTCATGCTAGGCACCCCTTGATAATCGGCCTCGTCGCTCAACTGATCGGATCGACTGATCGGGAAAACATTGAAGCCTTCATCCAACGAGCTTGGACAGTCGGACACAACATTCTCGGAGGAGGACTTGAGAGCCATGTTCACAAACCCTTGATTTCACCCAGGAAGCGACAGAAATAGGCGATCCCCTCTCGAAAACACGTTCTCCGAGCGGAATTTCAAACCGCCGCTTTTCCCCCGTTTTCCCGCCGCCGCCCACATTAGCCGAAAGAATTTCGCTCGACTGCTGAAAGATTGCTACTCCTTGCAACGGTTGATCAATATGCCGACATCTGCTTCCATCGATCTGAAGCCAGTGAACACCGACCACTCATTGCCCACCCGCGCCAGCCTGCTCCATGCCATCAAAGACTCTGCGGACCCGCGCTGGTCCGAATTCCACCAAACGTATCGCGGCCTCATCCTCGGCGTCGCGCGCCGCTCCGGCCTCAACGAACACGAAGCCCAAGAAGCCCTGCAAGATACGTTGCTCGCCGTCGCCCAGAGAATGCCTGAGTTCCAATACGATCCCGCCAAAGACTCCTTCAAAGGCTGGCTTCTGCAAATCGTCCGCTGGAAAATCGCCGACCAGTTCCGCAAACGCGCCGGCCACGCCAAACGCCACGCCCCCTCTGACGATGACGTCACCCAAGTCACGGCCGGCGGTTCCCGTTCCGCCTCGCCCGAACACCTCGCCGATCCCGCCGCCAACTTCGATGCCCTTTGGGAAACCGAATGGCAACCACGTCGCCTCCACGAAGCGCTGGGGCGCGTCAAACGCCTGGTCAACCCCGCGCATCACGCGATTTACCATTTGGTCGTGATCGAAGACCGTCCCGCCGCCGAAGTCTGCGCCACGCTCGCCGTCAACCGCGCCCAAATTTACTTGGCGAAGCACCGAGTCGGGGCCGCCTTAAAGAAAGAATTGCGGCGTTTACAAGCTCTTTAAAATCCCACGGTCAGCCCGGCTCCACCATCCTTCGCCTACGCGCCGCTCCGGCGAAGGATGCCGCGCCGCAGCTTCTTTGTGGAGGCGGGCCAACGTACGCAACAGGTCCAAGCGCTCCGGCTTCGGCTCGGCAAGCCAGCTTAAGAATGTTTACGATCTCCACCCTCCCCTCAATGCTCACATACATTGTCTCCCCCGAAATCTTCAGCGACCGGACATTTTCACCCACCGCCCACCGCGAACGCTCGACCAACTGAACGGGAGCGGCCCCAGGCCAGGAACAACGCCCAGACACTTAAAAGAAAACTTAAACCCGCCAAAGGATTGAAATGTTTTTTTCATCCCCCCCTTCAACCACCCCATCTCCCAAATCTTTCCGGAATTTTTTGGTAATGATAATCTCCGCCCCTCAAGACCCTCGGGGACTCCTATCTCTCGCCAGGCGGCCGCCACGCAGGCGACTCCTTCCCCGTCCACGGATCGACCGTTCGACACCCCGGAAAATGCTTCACATTCCGCGTCACCACTATCGCGCTCATCGATCGCGCAATCGCTCCAATCAGCGAATCATCGTACGGCAGAGGGTGCGTCCGTGCTTCCGTCATCAACCGGCCCCACTCGAACGCCGCGGCCTCATCAAAAAGCCAGACGGCTTCCTCAAAGAATTCCATTGTGTAACCAAACTCTCGCTCCAGCTCTCGTCGCGCTTTGCCGTCGACTTTGAATTCAATGCCCCGCCTTAGTTCTGCCACCGTCAGGGAGCTGACGGCCACCTCGACTTGATGTTCGTCCATCCACTCCACCACTGTCGCCTCACCCCGCATCCAATCGCTGACGACGTTGGTATCCACTAAATATTTTAAAAGCGGCATGGCGGGGCTGGCGCTTTGGCGTTTTCAGAACGTTCCAGACGCAATCCTAAGTCCCACATGGCTTTGAGATGTTCGCTGAGCTTTCCCTTTCCTTTGGGCGGTGTTCGTTCCTTGCGATTTCTGCTTGGATAAGCATTCTTCGAAAATGGCGTCACCCGCCATTCTCCGCCCGTTTGGCTCACCACATATTTCTGCCCAGGCTTGCTTCCCCGAATCGGGATTCGTCCTTTTGCATCCGCTGTCACCAATGTGGTCATGTGGGCAATTTCCCACCAGCCGCCAACACCGGCAAGCTCTTTTCCAGTAACGTTTAAGCACCGCATCGCCGCCGCCCTCAAAAAAGATATCACTCGCTCGGAAAGCACCTTCGATCTGGCAGCCCGTTCGGCACGATCAAAATGATAAGCCACTGCCGAGATCTCCACCGCGCCAAATCTGGTTCACCAAACACCGCGTCGGCACCGCCTTAAAGAAAGCATTGCGGCGATCACCGGCTCCTTTAAATTCCGCTTTCAGCGGTAATCGTTTCGCAACTTTGGAGTCATTTGTCCAATGAACACTTTTCTAACGTTTTTCTAACAGCCGAAACAACTTCACATCCAGTTGGGGGCCAAATGATTCACCTCGGATTTTAGCAACCTACAGAGAGTCAACGTGATGGGAGGATGAGACCGCATGGGTCCCGCGGGCCGGACACCATGGCATTGTGGGGGTCAGCGGTTCGAATCCTCCGTAGCGCCCTCGCGAAGGAGGACCTTAATCCGACGAGCTACGGACCTGTCTTCCGGAGCCTTGGCGAAGGAAGATGGCAGGCCAAATGTTTTACGCCTACATTCTGCAAAGCCTCAGTCATCCCGGCCAATTTTATCGGGGTCACAGTTCGAATGTGAAACAGCCTGGCTAAAACGTCTTCCCATTCTTCGGCGACAAAAGCCAGATGCCCGGCCAGTTTGAGCCAAGCGTAAGGTTGGTTCGCCTCTCGAACCGTCAGCCCTCAAATGGGTTAACGGTATCCACCAAGGGGAAATCGTTAATATTTCGTGTTGCGACAGTCCAACCGAGGCTGCGAGCTATGGCCGCAATTTGCAGATCGCGGAGGTCAGCTTCCTCGACAGCCCGGAGTCCGCGTTCGGCCTCATATTCAGCGACATAGCGCCCAAACTCCGTGGCGGCGCTTTCGTTGAAGTCCACCACCCAGTCACCAAAATCCCGCCGAAGAAAATCATAGCGTCGCGCCAAATCACGCTTTTTCTTACCCTCCGACAACCGTTCCAACCCGTAACGCATCTCCGCTAGCGTGATGGTCGAGACGCAGCAGTCTTGGGCGTTGGCAAGCAACCAGGCGAGACATCCGGCGTGCGGGGCAGGCTTGGTTGTTTCGCTGACGACGTTAGTATCAACAATGTATCTCATGATCGCCTTTTCATTCGATGACGCCGCTCAGGAATATTGAGGCCTTTCATTTCAAGCAGCGCATGAATGAGCGTCCTGCGGGGCCCAGCACTCAATGCGCTGACCACCTCTGGGACACCCTTGCGTAACCCTTGCCGGAAAACTTCGCTCTTGCTGAGCCCAGTTCGCCGGACAGCGTCGCTGATCAGGAGCGAAAGTTCTGGCTCAAGACGGATTTGGAACAATTCCTTTTTCATGCATTACAATGTAATGCAAATGTCATGTGCCTATCAACCCTTAATCGCAAGCTGGATGTGAGCCTGTTCGCGGACGGGGCTGTCGGATGATTCTGGAGTTGGCATTTCAACGAGCCAAATTGGCACATCTCTACTGCCCTGCTGAGGTGGAGTTGATTTTGATCCGCCTCGTCGTTACGCTCCGCAAGTCTGAGTTCAGCACGGCCGTAACAGTTCACGCGTAATTGGATGATGGCGTGAGATTCCTCCGGCGTCACCTCAAGGACCTCGATAGTGTCTGGTTGCGTGAACCAGGAACTGATCATTCGGCGTCGGGTCATTTGAGCCCACCGACTTGGAGTTGATACGGCAGCTCATCGTTGCGGAGGGGGCGCAGGGTCGCAGTCATCTGTCCAACCGACTGGCAGCGAGTCTACGGCCATGACTTGGCGCTGGCCGAGAGGTTCATTGAACAGGATCGCTTTCGGGGCACGTGCTAGAAGGCGGCCAACTGGGTGTGTGTCGGGCAAACTCGCGGTCGTGGACGCAACGATCAGGCGTGTGAGCGGACGGGGCCGGTCAAGACTGTGTGGGTGTATCCGCTACGCACGGACTTCCGCGAAGTCCTCAGCCAGGAGACATCAACGTGAACAGACTCGCTCAATTTCCACAATCCTCAGTTCGGTTACATGGGTGTCGAGCCAGTAGAGCACGCAAAAGAGGCCGACGTATCTGACGCGTATGGCGCGCTCTCGTAAGGACCGTCGTTCCGCGTCCGGTTGCTGATGCGGGTCGGTCAACAGCTTTTCGATGCAGCGCCTGACCTGACTGCGTTCGACAGTGCTCAGGCTCTCTATCGTTTCCAAGGCAGACTGGTGAATGACGTACTGCCAGCCAGCGCTCATTTGCCCTGGCGATCCAGTTTGTCCAGGGCGCCGCTGGCGTCAGCCCAACTCAGAGAGTTCTTGCCTGCATCCATTTCGTCCATTCGACGATCAAACTCCGCCAGGGCGCTGGCGTCATGCTGGCGGTCTGTTTCCCAGAGGTACCGAGCCAGCCAGCGCCTTTCCTCGGGTGTCCGCTCATTCACATAGTTTTTCAATTCGACCGTGCTCATCGTTGAAGTGTGCTTTGGCTCGCTTGTTTTTGCAATGGCGTTGCATTCGACAATTGACATGGAAACCAGATCGCGGAGAAGGTTTATGATGGGGCCAGACGCCTGCGGATTGAGCGGGGTGGCGGGTGGTTTCATATCACCGGGCGCGGCAATGAACGGCGGGCGATTTACCGCGACAACCGGATCGGCAATACCTCTGCGAATTGTTGGCCGAAATGGTTGGATGGTTCGCCTCTGTTTGAGCGTCTTCGCAAGCAAGTCTGCCATTTGTTGAATGTCGAGATGTGACCCTGTTTGGTTTTGTCATAGCCGAACTTAAATTCGTCTGATGTCCGCCGTCGAAAAAATCAGATTTCCCAACCTTTCCGAAAATGCGGGCGAATGAACGGGTCGGCCTCGGGACAGCCTCTGGCCTTCATGTTTTTTGCGTCCCATTCGATGCGTTTGCCCGTGCGTTGGGCGAGGAAACCCACGAGCAACCCTTCGGTCAATGTCGCGGCGTAACCGAAATTCGACTCGGTGCGGGGACCGCCTTTGCAAGCACGAATCCACTCGATGTGATGTTCCTCGGCTCGGGGCAGGCTCTGTTTGGGGGGCTGATATCCGACGAATGTCTTTTGCGGCAAAAGAAGGAACCTATCGTCCGCGTTTTCGCCTCCGTGCCATGTTCGTGTGTAGAGCGTTCCTTTGCTCCCAATAACAAGGGAACCGTTGTCCGTGATGGTTTCCCCGTGAAACAACCCGGCGGGAGGCAGTTTCTTGCCATCATAAAAGATCAGTTTGACCGGAGGGCGCTTGCCCCGGGCGGGGTACGTCAATTCCATGATGTTCCACAGGGACGGGCAATCGGCGGTCTTAGGCCCCGATTCCTTCACCTCCGCGGAAATCGGCAGGCCCAGTTCCAAGGCCCAGAACGCGGTGTCCATGTTGTGCACTCCCATGTCGCCGATGGGGCCTGTGCCGAAGTCCCAGCGTCCGCGCCATTTAAAGGGCACGTAGACCGGGTGATAAGGACGAACCTGGGCGGGGCCAAGCCAGAGATCCCAGTCCAGCGTGCCGGGAACAGCCGGCGTTTCAACAGGACGTTCCTCACCTTGGGGCCACCAACCAGCGGGGCGGTCCGTCCAGACGTGGAGTTCGGTCACGTCACCGATTAATCCCCCGCGGATCACCTCCACGGCGCGGCGTGAACCGTCCATCGCGTGACCTTGCTGGCCCATTTGCGTGACCACGCGCATTTCGCGTGCGACTTTCGCCATTTGCCTGGTTTCGTAAATCGAGTGCGCCAGCGGTTTCTCACAGTAAACGTGCATGCCCCGGCGCATGGCGGTGATGGCGGCGATCGCATGGGTATGATCCGGCGTGCTGACGACCACCGCGTCGAGGGATTTTTCCTGGTCGAGCATCCGGCGGAAATCGCGGTACCGCTTTGCCTGTGGGAACTTGACAAAGGCAGCCTTCGCGCGATCGTCGTCCACATCACAAAGCGCCACGATGTTTTCAGATTTCACACCCATCAGGTTTTCGAAACCGCGGCCACCGGCACCGATGATTCCAATGTTGAGCTTCTCGCTGGGAGGGATCTTGGGTGGGGCCGCGTGTGCCGGGCACGTGCCGGCCGCCGCAAGGCCCGCCGTGAACAAAGCCGAATCACGAATGAATTCGCGGCGGCTTTTTGAATTGAAAAGTTTCATGGAATTGGGGGTGTGAATGTTTCGGGTGTTAAAATCGCGTGATCCGGACGTTCTTGAACCACACCTCCACGCCGTGATGCTGCAGCGCCAGGTGGCCGTTGATTTCTTTCATGAAGCGGGGCTCGGAACTGAATTTGCTTTGCGCGATGAGAGATCGCGCCGCCGGGCCGTGCCAGTCGTACTCCAGGATCTTGGCTCCATTCAGCCAGTGCTCGACCCTCTGGTTCGGCGCGCTCATTGGGCTTGGCTGCGGGGAGTGGGGAGTCGATCAACTGTGATGCGGCTAATGAGCAAGCTCGTAAGTATGTCATGAGTGTCATCGTCGGCGAAGACGATCACTCGACCACCCGTCGGCGAAACGGCTACGTGATCAACGGTGGGAACGCGCAGGTGCCCACCATCCGGCAAATGGATGGAGAACAGCACAAACGGCACCGCGTGAACCAGCTTTCGAATGCCTGCAATCATAGGATGCGAACGACGCTACTCCGCGACTGGAAGCAAATCAAGTGGGGGGTGCTGGAGCGGAACGAGCTCAGGCACGCCGGGCCTACGACTTAAGGCGTCAAGACCAGCCCCAACCGGCGTTGCCTGGAGCGCCTTTATTTGGTCCGATCGATCCGTATCCGGTCCTTGACACTGGACAACCTGATCCCGGCCCCATGCTCAGCGATTTTTTCGTGGAGATCTTATTTGAGCATCGAATCCCGCTCAACCAGGAGCGGTCAGAGGCCGGCCGTTGTCCGCCGGGCCGAGTTTCAACAGAAACGGGACTGCTTTCCGAGCCCATTCCGCGGGGCCGGGGTACGAGTTCGCGGAGCCACCGAAACAGCTTTGCAACATCTCGGTGTTGATGACACCGGGATTGAGGGCGACTGCCGCCATGCCGCTTGGCAACTCCTGCGCGAGCGCCTGCGTGAGCCCTTCGATCGCCCATTTGGTGGCGCAATAAGGCGCGACTTCCGCACTTGTCGAGCGTCCCCAGCCCGAACTCCAGTTCACGATGACCCCGCTCCGCCGACTTGTCATGGCGGGCAGGAAATGACGGATCACATTCACGACGCCCTTGATGTTGACGTCGATGACGAGTGAAAACTCCGCCGCGGGCACTTCCCACAGTGGGGCGTTGCGGTTGATGATCGCCGCGTTGTTGAGCAGAAGATCGGGCGGTCCGTGGCGCTTCAGCACACCGCCAGCCCATTCCCGGACCTCGTCATCCGAAGCGACGTCCACTGGTTGGAAATCGTGCGGCGGCCCGTAAAGTCCCTTGAGTGAAACGATGTGCTGCCCGGAACGTCCGCAGCCGATGACCGTGTGTCCCAGGGCGACGAACTTGTCCGCCATCGCCCGTCCAAGGCCGCGCGTCGCGCCGGTGATGACAACGATTTTGTTCGAAGGTTTGGACATGGCGACGTCCGCAAGGACTCATAGCGATTATTTTCGGGATGTCAGAGTGGAAGCAATGCTATTTGTCGCGCGCCAGAAATGTCTGCGCCTTTCCGATTCAGGACAAGGACGTCGGCGAGTCAACTTTCGGAAGGCCGAGTGACACGAGGCCCTGACTTTTGTCTCGCAATTCGTGACACGGAAACATGATGGGGACTCGTGTCACTCGTCCTTCCGAGTGAGTTCCTCCGGAATTGGCGTTGAAAGGTTCAACTGGTGCAGTTCTTAAAGCCGCTTTCACCCTGCTTTCTACGGCTGCTTGATTGCGGTGGAAAGCAGAAATGCCATCAGATGGGCGAAATCCTCCTTCGACAGAATCTCCCCAACATTCTCGGGCATCAGTGAGATCTCGGATTCGCGCCGCTCGGCGACGTCCTTCTTGGGAACCGTGATCTCTCGGCCCGTGGCTTCTGCGAGAACGAGCAGCTCGCCTTCTTCGCGGCGGAAGAGTCCGCTCGCCAGATCGCCGTTCCTGAGCGTGAGCAGAGTGGTGCGAAACGCCAGATCCACGCTTCGATTGGGGTCGAGAACATCCTCGCATAGTCGGTCCAGACCGCGCTGGCCGATGCCGTCGATCTGCGGGCCAATGAGCGTGCCTTCGTTTCCGATACGGTGGCAGATCGCGCAATTCTTGATGAAGACCTGCCTGCCTTGAGCCGGATTGCCGGGCTTCTCGGTGCTGGCGGATTTGTAATCGGCAATGAGTTTGTCGCGCACGTCGTCGGCTGCAGGAAGCTGGCTTTTGAGCCTGGCCACGCGGGACTCCCAGTTGGCCGGCTTGGAGGCTCTCAGCCGGTTGTTAACTCCGACTCGCTGGAGGACACGCGGCGACACAGCGCCGGCTTCCATGCCCGCGAGCAGCGTCTCGGCACTGAATGGAGCACTGGCCAGCGTGTAGGAAAGTCTTTCCTGCGCCCTCTGCGGAAGCGACTTCATCACGGCCAAGACCGTCTTTTGCGCGTCGGTTCTTTCCTGGCCCGCAAGGATCTGAGCGACGCGCTCTCGATAGAGGACGGACCCTTCCCCTCCGTTCAACGCCCCGGATAGCGCTGCAATGGCTTGCTCCGGGGCCAGGACCACCCACGCGCGAGCCAGGGCGCCGACGAGATCGGAATCGACTTCATTCAACCGAACCTCCGGTCCCAGCACGCAGAAACCACCGATGACTGGCGCGACATCCTTCAACTGAACTCGCACCGCGATTTCAGCCGCCGCGGTCATCCAGTCGAGCGTCTGGCGCGGGGTGAACTCAGGGGGGCGCAGTTGCGGCGGAACCGGTTGAAAGTCGCCGAAAGCTATCCATGCGTATTCGTTGGAGTCATCGCCGTCGATGGCTTCGAAATAGCCCTTTTTGCCCTGGTGCTCGGAGAGACTCCAACTGACGCGGCGCGCCAAATTATCCCGTGGGGCGAAGGTTTCGAGGAGTATTTGACCCGATGGATGGGCGCGCAAGCGGATAAGGTTGAGGTGTTGGGCCGGATTGTCGGGAAACCCGTCGTGACCGCAGAGCCAAAATTCGAGCCTCGCCGGAATCTCAAATGGCAAAGAACGCAGAACACCCGTGAGTTCGTCGCCGTGCGGAAAACTGGACGTGAGTTGCCGGCTCCGGCCATCGGCGCAAAGCCTTGACTCGGAATCCCAAGGGGTTTCGGTGGGTTCCGCGTCGTGGGGGGCCGCAATCCACGAACGCGAGGGTTTGTGCGCTCGGAAAAAAATCCGGACCAGGTTGCCGCCCCAGGATTGGGCGCTCGCCGGCAGCGCCAATCCGCGTTGCTGCAAGCCAGCATCGACGGATTTGAAGAGATCGAATTGGCGTCCCAGTGCCATGAACAATGGGGGGCCGGAACCTTCAGGAATAGGGTTGCTGGCGAACGCGATGAGCCGGGGGAGTTCGTTCGTGGGGGCGTAACGCGCGGCGTGTTTAAGGATTTCGGACGGCTGCGACACGTGCGTGGTGGCCAGGTTGGCGGCAGGCAGTTGTTGAATGAGGAACATCGCCGCCGCTTCGGTGTTCACGCTGAGGGCGAGATCGGCGATGATCGCAAGCTCTGCGGGCGTGAGTCGGGCCGATGTCAGCCGCCGAAAATTTGCCTCTGGGACAAGCTGGTCGCGCAATGCCTTTCGGACGACGTATAAAAGATGTGTGTCTGACTGGGGCGCGCGCTGCACGAGATCGAGCAGGGGCCTGATGTTTTCGTAGTCGGCATGATTCGCGAGCGCCTCGGCGGCGCAGCGTTGCACAAGGGCGTCCTGGTCGCCGAGGCCGTCGAACGCGAGCTTGCGCCGCGATATGGAGAATTCAGGCATGGCCGCGAGAAGACGCTCCGCGTGGGTCCGGACAAGGCGGTTGTTGTGCCGGGCAGCGGTTGTGAGGGCAAGCTCATCCAGAGCCCCAAGACGCTGCAGCGCCCAGAGCGCATGAACGTGCTGGAATGAGTTCACGGGATTCGCGACAGCGGTTCTCAAAGCAGGGATTGCCTCCGCTCCCAAGCGGTCCGTGAGTTCGTCCGTGGCGAGGCGGCGATGAGTGAGGTTTGGCCGCGCTAGTTCGGCGGCCAATTGTTTCGCTGAAGCCTTGGTCAGATCGGGCAGAGCGCCAGGTTTGCCTTGTCCGTCGGTACCACGAAACACCACCCGCCAGATGCGGCCGCTCGGGCGATCGCGTCCGGGATGTGTGAACGGCACTTCGTAATGGCCGATGATGCGGTTGTAGAAGTCCGCGATATAGAGCGCGCCATCAGGGCCCAGTTGTGTGTCCACCGGGCGAAACCACGGATCGTCGGAGGTGACAAGGTCGGGCAGAGCTCGTGCCACGCGTGTGGAACCCTGCTCGACAACGCGGTCGCGATAGATCCTGCTGGTCATGACGTCGCCGACAAAGAGGTTCCCGCGGAATTCGTCGGGCCACAGGGTGTCGGCGTAGATCGACATGCCGTCGATCGCGGTCGAGCCGCGTTTGTTTTCCATCATCTTGGGCACGAAACCCAGACCGTCGTGCGGTTTGCCAAAGCTAGGGTAATAGCCGCCTGCTAGAAGCTGGTAGATGGGTTCGCTGTGGCAATCAGAGGCAAACAGATTCCCGAAAGTGTCGAAGGCAAGCCCGAACGGGTTGACCTGGCCGTGCGTGTAATGCTCGATGCGGGAACCGTCGAGGCGGATGCGGTAAGTGTTGCCTGAATTCATGTGAACCTCGTTCCCGTCGCGGCCTTTGACGTGTGAGTCGTTGTTGTAACCGTGCGTGCAATAAAGCCAGCCATCGAAACCGCGGCGGAAGCTGGCCTGGTTGCCGTGGGTGTCGCGTGTGTGATCGAAGTTTGCGTAGAGCACTTCCTGTTTGTCGGAGCGTCCGTCGCCATCGGTGTCCTCGAACAACCAGATGTGTGGGATGGACCAGGCAACCGCCTTCCACGTGGTTGATCCGTCGGCATTCCGGCTTTCGAAGGGATAGAGGCCGATGGGGATGTTCAATCCTCCCGCAAACTGCGTGACCTTGCGCGCCCGGCCATCGGCTCCGAAGTCTTCGAAGATCATGATGCGATCGCGTCCCGGGCTGCTGGTGGCGACGGGCACCGGATATTCGATCGAAGTAGAAACCCAGAGGCGGCCTTTCGCGTCGAAGGCCAGGTTCATGGGTTTGTTGATGTCCGGCTCCGCGGCGACAAGCTGGATTTCGAATCCGGGCGGCAAATGAAACGATTTCTGCTCGTCGGCGGGCGACTGCCAGGGCGTCGAGCGAATGGCCAGGGCGAATGAATCTCCTGCCATGCCATGGAAAGCCGAAGCGAGCCAGATGCAGAAGGCCAGCGCCCTCGTTGGAACGAAGCAGAAGTAAAACGATCGCATGGATCTGAGTCTAGGCGCTCAGAATGGCCATGCAAGTCAGGCCCGCCTCCGCTTTCTGCAACTCGCTAAAAGCCAATGTTCATCACGTGGGTCTGAAGAGAAGAGCCGTCAACACAAGACAAAGCCAAATCCATCGCCCTCTCCAAGGCGGTATTGCGCGGTGGAATCCGGGGGCGGCACTCGCCGACTCGTTTGACCAAGGGGCGATAGCCACGGCGCGTGAATTCAAGCTGCAGCCGCAGACGCTTTACTACTTGATCGAGCTTTAGCGGGAACGTTTGCCATTGGCTTTGGCCTTGGCTTTTCCAGGTGGCCCGTCCTCCACGGCCACCACATGCAGTGGCTCTATCCGGTGGATGCGGCCGGACTTCTCCGCCACGATGATTTGTCCTGGGATCATCGCCATGAAATCAGGATGCGCCACTGTCACTCGAGTGCCGTCGCTCAAACGGAAATCAAATGGCTTGGTGGTTTCATACAATCGCTCGCGTATCAACCGAGAATTCATGCTTCGTCAAGCTACCCGGCTCGAAGTCGGGGTGCAACAGAGGAGTTGACCGGCGGAAGAGGACCCGTGCATTCACAAGTTGTGGGTGGAAATGCCCGAGTGGCCAGAAAAGATGGGGCACCCGAACGCGGTCGTCGGGGACGGCCGCCCACAAGAACGGAACGGTTCGCCTTCCTGTGGGCGCCTTCTGTGGGCGCCTTCTGTGGGCGGTCGTCCCCGACGACCGCTCCCATCAAGGCCGGAAGTAGCGCGGATTCCGCCGCTACCGACAACAGGCTGGTAAGGATCGATTCCACTCGGTCCTCAATATCTCCCTCGCACCCTTACGCTTTTTTATCGACCTCAACCCTTCCCGGCGGAGACCGCCGCCAGCAGCGCCTTGATGTAGCCAATGCTGTAAGCCCAGCCGGTCCTGGCGCCGCCGACCATTCCTGGGACGTGGTCCGCGATCACGGCACCGCAAAAATCGGCCTCGTAAAGCGTCTTCATAAGCTTGTACATATCCGTGTAACCGTTATCCACGAAGGTTTCCACGAAGTGCGGGATCGGACCGCTGACATTGCGAAAGTGAATTTTCCAGAGTTTGTCCATTTTCGCAAAAGCCCGGGCGGCTTCGAACACATCCTTTCCCGTATGCTTGCCGCCTTCCATCCACGTTCCCGCGCAGAGACAGACGCCGATATTGGGACTGTTGGCGATCTCCAGTGCCCGCAGGTACCCATCGAAGTTCCCGAAGATGCAGCGCGGCACGCCGCCCAACTCGGGCACCGGCGGATCGTCCGGATGAATCCCGATGCGCATCCCCGTTTCTTCCGCGACCGGCACGACTTGCTTTATGAAATAGGTGTAGTTCTCCCAGAGTTCTTCCTTGGTGTACCGGCGCCCGTGGGTGAGCGGACCTTCAAAGACCTTGCCGCTCCAATACCCTTTGGGATTCCTTGCCATGTCGAAGGCGCGCGCCGGCGCTCCTCCGCGGGTGTTCTCCTTCTCACTGCTCCAGATGCCGTTTCCCATGTGGGCGTAGGTTGTGTAAAAGACGCCGGCTTTCGACAGGTTCCTAAGATAGCTTTTGTACTCCTCGATCTTCTGGTCGCGTCCCGGCAGGTTCAGCGTCACTTCAGGCATGTTGTGAACGTTGCTGTTGCCGATGTTCCACACTTTCAACCCGGCCGCTTCCACCTTTTGCTTCAGTTGAATAAAGTTTTCCAAAGTCGACTTGTCACCGCCGGTGGGGATGTTGACATAACCGACACCAAGTTGCTGGGCGAACTGCAAATCTTCGTCGCTGGCGTTGCCGGAAATTTGCAGCGACACCTTGATTCCGCGCTGCAGCGGCTCCAGCTTTGTGGCCGCCCGTGTTTCCATGGGTTTCCAAACCGCGCCCGCCACCGCCGCGCCGGCGGCCAGTTTGATGAAATCCCTTCGATGAATTCCATGAATCGATGAAGTCGAGGATTGGGCTTCTTTGGCGATTGGGTGAAGAGTTCTCATGATGATGGATTTCCCGAAGGAGTTTGATTCTGGTGACGTGGGTAGCTTGCCTCGCCCGAGGGCGTGGTTCAACCTAAAAGCGGCGGCTCAACCACGAATAAGTCCGGATGGACACGGATAGGAAAGATCTGAGACGGCCGGCATCTTCATTCAGGCAGGATTGATTCTGGCGAGCAGTTCGGCACAGGAAACGATTTTGGTTCCTTCGAACTCGCGCAACTTGAGCAGGTGCTTTTTATCTCCACTGACGAGGAAATCCGCTTCCGCGGCGAGCGCGCACTCCAATACCATTTCATCATCCGGATCGGGAGTCGCGCCCCGCGCGCGGTCGAACGGGAACACCATTTCAGCGGACTGCGCCAGGGCGTGGGGCCAGGGCACGGGTTTGCGACCCGGGTAACGTGTCGTTAATTCTTCGAACGTTTCGAAATATTCGGAAAGCAATTGCGGGCTGACGGACGCGATCAACTCGCCCCTCGCCCAAGCTGAGAGGCAGCCGAAAGGATTGCCGCGCCAAAAACACGCGCTGACGACAACGTTCGTGTCGAAGACGACTTTCACTTGCGGAGGGCGCGCACGCGGCGCACCGCATCCAGCACCACGGACTCGTCGGCTTCGGTCTGGACGGGCAGGTTCTTGCCAGCCTGCAACAGTGCGCGAATTTTGACCGGAGTCAGCGGCATCCGCTTCCGCAGAATAATCATGCCGTGAGCGTAACCGACATCCATCGTGTCACCGGCGCGGAGGCGGGCCGCTTCCCGGATTGACGCGGGAATCACCGTCTGTCCCTTCGTGGAGAGGGTCGCAATCATAGGGTAAGCTCGATTTTACCAGAGTAAGAATCAAGACAAATGATTTTCCTGGTTTGAAAACTACGCGACACCAGATGCGTGTCAACTTGACAACTTGCCTTCGTCGCTTATGGTTTTTAACGAAGTGAGACAAGTCAGCGTAGCCCATTTTAAAGCCCAGTTCTCCGATCTCCTGGATCAAGTCCGGCGCCCGGAACGCATCGCCATCCAGTACGGCCGGCGCAAGGAAACGGTGGCTATCTTGATCCCGGCCGCAGAGGAGGACAAACCTCGCAAGCGGCGGTTGGGCGCTCTCCAGGGCAAAGCCTCATTCAACTTGCGAGCTGATTTCAAGATGACCGAGGAAGATTTTGGTGGGGATGAAATATCTTCTTGATACCCATGTTTTTCTTTGGGCTTTGATGAAGCCGCATAGGCTGAGTCCTCAGGCCAGGAAAGCCATTGAAAGCGCCGGTAATGAAAATTTTTTGAGCGTGGTCAGTTTCTGGGAGATCGCCTTGAAGTTTTCTCTGGGCACACTTGACCTCAAAGGAGTCACGCCCGCTGAAATGCCGCCGGCCTCCTAGGCGATGGGGTTGACGATCCTTCCGGTGGAAAGCGAGGACGCAGCCACCTATCACACCTTGCTCAAAACTCCCCACAAGGATCCCTTCGACAGGATGATTGTTTGGCAATCCATTCGGCGCCAATGGCCACTGATTTCGTGCGACGGGGGTTTTGATGTGTATCAAGCGCAGGGTCTCATCCTCGCGAGATAGCGCGATTCCGGCTGGAAAACGCGGACAAACTGTCCCGAGGAATTCCACTTTTGTTGGAGATTTTCCCTTTCGACAAGCCATCGGAGAAAACTTCCCCTTTGCGTTGAACGACAAAGCGGTGAATATTTGGTCGGAAAACCTGTCAGAGAGGAAAGTTTGCAGGCATTGGTATGTCCACCCCATCGGCCGCCATTTCAAAAATCGCGATCGTGCTATTCCTGAGCGCGATGAGTGACGCTGCCGTGGCGGCGGAGTTCAAAAAGGTGGCGCTCCCATTCCTCGAAAAGCACTGTTACGAATGCCACGGTGGGAAGGAAACCAAGGCCGATCTCAATCTGAAACAGATCCAGGACGACAGGGATATCCTCAAAGAGAACAAGAAGTGGCGCGGCATTCTCCAACAGGTCAACACGGGAGAAATGCCTCCCAAAAAACATCCGGTCAAGCCTTCGCCGCACGACGTCGAACTGTTCAATCATGCCGTCAACGATTCGTTCGCGCGCGCCGAATCGAAGATGCCCATGGACCCAGGAAGAGTCACAGCGCGCAGGCTCAATCGCACCGAGTATAACAACACCGTGCGGGATCTTTTTGCGGTGGACTTCAATCCCTCCGAAGGCTTTCCGGCCGACGACATCGGCCATGGCTTCGATAACATCGGCGATGTGCTGAGCCTCTCTCCCGTGCACCTGGAGCGGTACCTGGACGCCGCCGACGCGATCGCGGAGCGAGCCATTCCATCGCCCCTTCCCAAACCCCCATCGCGGACGACTTACTCAATTTTCCTGGAACCTTCCTATAACGGCTCAGAAAACGGCACCAGACCTGTCACGAACTCACCGTCCGAGTTGTTTGTCCGCCACGAGATCAAAGTCGCCGGATCCTACGTGTTCCGGGTCCGCGCCGCAGCCACCAACGCGCCGACACAGGAGCCTGCAAACATGACTCTGCGAGTGGGTGAAAAGGAGCTCAAAACGGTCACGGTGACAAACGCGCCCGCAAAGTGGAAGGAATTTGAGGTAACCCTGGACCTTCCCACGGGTGAGCATCGGTTTAGCGCGCGATTCGACAACGCGCTCGCCGACACGACGAACCGCATGTTGTTCATCAATGAGTTCAAAGTCGTTGGGCCTGCGGACACCCGCACTGAATTCATGAAACATGTCGCCCTCATCGCCCCAGAAAACCTCGAGGCCGGGCGCGCTCGAAAGCTCCTGGAGTGGCTCCTCACACGGGCCTTCAGAAGACCGCCAACCAAGGAGGAGCTGACGCGCTACGAGCGGGCTTTCACTCAGGGAAGGAGCGAAGCCGATGGACGTTTTGAAGGCGGGTTGAAGAGCGTGATCAAAACGGTTCTTTGCTCCCCAAAGTTTTTGTTCCGCACCGAATTGGATGACCGGCCAAAAACAAAGAATGCTCACGAACTCACTGAATTTCAGATCGCCTCGAGACTGAGCTATTTCTTGTGGAGCACCACTCCCGACGATGAATTGCTGGCCCTCGCGGCGGCGAAAAAACTGACGCGAACCTTGGATGCCCAGATCCAACGAATGCTGAAAGATCCGAAAGCGGAAGCGCTGGTGCAAAATTTTGGATTGCAATGGTTGCAGCTCGAGCGCCTCAACACGTTCCAGCCGGACGCCACTGTTTTCCCGAGCTTTGACGACCGTCTTCGCCGGTCTATGCTTCGTGAAACCGAGTTGTTTCTCGCGGAGATCGTTCGAGAAGACCATAGTGTGCTGGACTTGATCGACGCCGATTACACCTATGTCAATCGGTCCCTCGCACGGCACTATGGCATGGATGACAAAGTGTTCCAGATTTCGGAAACTGGACACTCCGAGCGGAGACGGGACAGAGTCGATGAATTCGTGAGGGTGACCCTGCCTTCCAAGGAACGCGGGGGGCTGTTGACCCAGGCTAGCGTTCTGACCGTGACGTCCAACCCGACGCGCACCTCCCCTGTCAAACGCGGTAAGTGGGTCTTGGAGCAGATCCTTGGAACCCCCCCTCCTCCCCCTCCTCCAGGAGTCGCCGAGCTGGATGGGCAAAAGGAATTGAAAGGCACCTTGAGACAGCGCATGGAACAGCACCGCACCAATCCCTCTTGCGCCAATTGCCACCAGCAAATGGATTCACTCGGGTTCGCGTTTGAGAATTTCGATGCCATCGGAAGGCTTAGAAAAACCGACCCGGAAGGGGTGATCGATCCTTCAGGCATACTGCCGGATGGTCGGAGCTTCAGCGGGCCAGGAGAGCTCAAAGGGATCTTGAAAGAAAAAAAAGAGTTGGTGGCGCGCAACTTTACGGAGAAACTCATGATATACGGGCTTGGGCGTGGCCTTGAATACTACGACGAACGCGCCATCAATAAAATCCTGATTGACGCTGAGAAATCGAACTACAAACTCTCCGCAGTCGTGTCGGCCATAGTCCACAGCAACCCGTTCCGGATGCGACGTGGTAGGGATGCCATCCCAACGAAGGATCGCGGCGATTGACCTGGCAGCAGGTCCAAAACAAATGTGCTTATGAATCAATCATTGATACTCTCACGACGCACCCTGCTCAGGGGCTTCGGTGCCTCGCTTGCCCTGCCCTGGCTTGAGGCCATGGGCCCCATGAACGGTTGGGCTGCGGGCAACACCCCCGGAAATCAGGCGGCGCCAAATCGAATCGCTTTCCTCTATGTTCCAAACGGCAAGAACATGGCCGACTGGCGGCCGAAAGCGGAAGGCCCCCTCAAGGATCTTCCCGCCACACTCGCCCCGCTCTCAGAGCACTCCAAAGAGTTCTCAATCCTGACGGGGCTGACCGCTGACAAGGCCCGCGCGAATGGCGATGGCGGCGGCGATCACGCCCGGGCTTTGTCCGCGTTCCTCACTGGGACACAACCCCGCAAAACGGATGGCACCGACATTCGCGCCGGGATCTCGGTTGACCAGGTGGCCGCGGCTCGCATGGCCGACAAGACACGGCTGGCCTCGCTGGAGATCGGCACCGAGGCCGGATCGATGGCGGGCAACTGCGATTCGGGCTACAGTTGCGTCTACTCTTCAACCATGTCGTGGAGATCCGCGACGCAGCCAATGCCGAAGGAAGTGAACCCCAAGCTGGTCTTTGAACGCTTGTTCGGCTCCGGTTCCATGAAGGAGCGCGCCCGACGAGATGCCCAGAGGAAAAGCATCCTGGACCTCGTGAAGGAGGATTTCGGAGATTTGAACGGGCGATTGGGAAGGAACGACCAGCGGAAGCTCGACGAATACTTCTCTGCCGTTCGGGATCTGGAGATGAGGATTGAACGATCCGCCCAGTTGCCGGAGCCCACGGTCCCGGAAGGCACCGTTCGCCCTGAGGAAATCCCGGCAAGCTACCAAGACCACCTTCGTCTCATGGGCGATCTCATGGTCCTGGCCTTTCAAACGGATTCAACCAGGGTCTGCACCTACGTGCTCGCCAATGAAGGCAGCAACAAGCCCTACCCTTTCATCGGCGTCAAAGAAGGGCACCACGATCTCTCGCACCACGGAAACAACGCCGAGAAAAAAACGAAGATCGCCCAGATTAACCAGTTTCATACCACACAACTCGCCTACTTGATCGGCCGCATGAAATCCATCAAGGAGGGAGACGGCACCCTGCTCGACCACACAATGCTCGTCTACGGCAGCGGAAATTCCGATGGAAATGCCCACAACCATGATGACCTGCCGATCCTGATAGCCGGCCGCGGTTGCGGCACGCTGAAACCAGGGCAGCATATCGTGTACCCCAAAGAAACGCCCCTCAATAACCTTTGGCTCGCCCTCCTCAATCGCATGGAATTGAAAGTCCACCAACTCGGCGACAGCACAGGAGAGTTGACCAAGCTCGCTTGACCGGGACCCGGCCCCGCGACCAACGGTGGTGAAACCGACAGGCGCTTGTCCTCGGGCTGGAGCTGAAGCGTAATCGGCACGCCCTAATACTTCAGCGACATTTTGTTGCGGCGCGCCGCCTTCCAGGCCGCAGCGGGGGAAAGGTGGTGGGAGAGTGTAGGGATCTCGAGCAGCACAGTCAGAATAAACATGCTGCGGCCTGGAAGGCCGCGCGCCGCAGCACTTCTCACAAGTCGGAATCCATGGTGTCCCAAAACACCGCCTGGGCGACCACCGACTTCGCCCGGGCCTGATAGAGCGGGGTTCTCGCAGTCTCAAATGCGATCCCCTCTTCAACCGTCTCCAACCGCGCCATGGCCAACGCCAACATCGTTTCCAACCGCGCCCTGTG
>CAMBEJ010000119.1 GCA_945865375.1 Akkermansia muciniphila
TTCCGTTTCCGCTGGGGTGTATAGGAGTGGGAAGGGAAACAGGTGGATCCACAAAAGGTAACTTGAGCTGGAAGCCGTGGGTGTCGCGACAGACCAGGCCTTGTTCTGAAAGTTCGGCCAGAGCGGCGCACACGGTGGCGGTGCGCAAACCACAGAGCTGGCGCAGTTTCTGGACCGAGGTGGGCTCTTTAAGTTGAGCCAGCACCTGACGAACACGGTGGGCTGCGGAAGGTTGCTGGGAGGGAGCCTGGTCGGAAGGGGAGGCCAGGACCGACAAGGCCAGAGCGGAATCGGACTGGGTCAGGGCCAGTGGAAAGGGATCCTTGGAGGGGGCGGCCCGATGTTCTGTGGTGAGGGTCAGACGGTCTTTGTGGCGGCGCATGTAGAGGTTGGAGTCGCCCCAGCCATGGAGTTCGCTTGAGCCGCGCAGGGCCTGGCCCGGGCGCTGGGAGTTGGAGTCTTTCCTGGCGTGATGAACCAGGACCACGGCCAGGGCGAACTGTCGTTGCAACTGGCGTAAGAATGACAGGAGTGGCGCGACTTGGGACGCGTCGTTTTCATCGATCCGATGCAGACGGATCAAGGGATCCAGGATGAGGAGCCGGGGCTTGAGACTCTGGACGGTGTTAGCCAGGCGCTGGCAATCGGCCGGCAGATCCAGTCGCAGGCTGGGAGCGGTGATGACGTCGATGGGCAGGGAGCTTAAAGCAACGCCTGCGGCGGCGCTGATGCCTTCCAGGCGCTGGCGCACCACGGCCAGGGAGTCTTCGGCCGGAAAGAGCAGGACCGAGCCGGTGCGTTGAGTGGCGAACTGGCGCAAACAGGCCTTTCCACTGGCGACGCTGACGGCCATATCCAAGGCCAGGAAGGATTTGAAGCACTTGGGTTCGCCTCCGAGGATGCCGACAGCTTGATCGGTCCAGAGATCCTGGATGAGCCATTGGGTCTGGGGACCTTCCATGGAGAGTTCAGCGGCCCGTTGGACGGGAAAGTGGCTCATGATTTTTTAGCGGGTTTGGTTTTGGGATCCAGGGCAAAGACCTCGAAGTAGAGCTTTTGGTCGATCTGTTCGCGTTCCTGGTGAGAGGCTGCGGCCAACAGATCGTTGGCCATGTTCATGAGCAGGCGCAGGTTGCCCATGGCGTGTTCACAGAGGGTCTGGATGAGCGCAGGGGCTATGAGCCCGGGATTGCCTGCGGCTTTGAGCAAATGGTTCAGGCTTTCTTGGAGTTGTTTGGGGGTAAGCCCTTCCAGGCGCAAACGGCTGCGAATGCGGCTGGCGATGGGCAATAGATCGGGATTTTCCAGCCGGCCGCTCAATCGGTGGTCGCCGGCCAGAATGGTGGTGAGGATGGACCGGGAGTCCAGGTCGGCGCTGGAGAGCAGGCGCAGTTCAGAGAAGACGGCTGAGTTCATTTCCTGGGCTTCATCGATCAAGAGGACCGGCCGGTGGACGGAGGCCTCAATGTGGAGGAGCCATTTTTCGCGCAGAACCTTGGAACTGTTCCAGCGGTTATGGGGAGACAAGGGAACTCCAAACAGGTGCCCCAGTTCCCGATAAAAGTCGGCCAACTGAGCCTGTGGCCGGGTCAGAACACCCAGGGACAGATCGCGCATGCCGCCCAGCCGGTCGGAAAGCAGCCGCAATGCGGCGCTTTTGCCGGTGCCCGGATCCCCGATGACCAAAGCGAAGCCTCCCTCGGCAATTTGTTGTTGGATGCGCCAGCAGAAGTTTTCGACTGGAGGAGAGACCCAAAAAGCGGAGGTCGGCGCCTCGGGCGAAAAAGGATTGAACTTGAGGCCGTAGAGGCCAAGGAGTTTTTTATTCATGAGGGGTTTGAAAGATCGTCTTTTGGCAGGTAGGCTGGGGGCAATCCCGTGGTGGCATATTGCTGGATGATTTTTTGAAGGAGCGGAGCCATCCCGGAAGGAGAGATCGGCTCCTGCGAAGGCATCACGGGTGTTTTTGGAGCGCGATGTCCCTCGGCATTTTTCGCCTTATCCTGTGGGTAAAGGCGGCAGAGAATGGCACCGGTTTTTGGGTCAGTCAGATGAACCATAGCCATGTCCCAGGAGGCGTATCGAACAGTCACCCTTTCCATGTGACCATACCGGGAAGGGATCTCGTAGCGGACGCCTTCCAGGCTGAGTGTGCCGTCGCTGCGCCGCTGGGTTCGTGTCACCTCGGTGGTAAAAGCCAGTTGAAGGTCTTTTGAGGCGGGGCAGGGTTGGCTCACATCCTTGTCGTTGAGGAAACGGTACAAGGGAGTCTGGCCGGTCTCGGAATGGACCTTGCGGTTATACTCCAACTCCAGCCAGGCCAGGGTCGCTTCATTGAGTTGATCCAGTGTCAAATCAACAACCCCTTCGAGCATGGGCAGAAGCCGGCCCTCGATCTGACCCCAAAACGACTCCTGTTTTCCGTTTTGATAAGGACTGTAAGGCAGGGTGTTTTCTAAAAGGATGCTCAGGCGAGTCAATCCCGATTCGGTTTCCTTGGCTATCATGGCCGAGCCATTGTCCATGATTATGGAGCGAGGCAACTGACGCTTTTGAAAAGCCTGGCTCAAGCCGTGGCAAAGTTCCTCGGCGCCTTCGGCCAGATACCACTGGATATGACAGCAAAGGCGGGATCGGTCGTCCAGGATGCCCAGCAAAATCGGATAAACCCATTGTCCATTGGACAGCAGCACTCGAAGGGACCCGTGGTGAAAATCCAGGTGCCAGAGGGCATTGACATAGGGACTTTCGTAACTGCGGATCTCGAGGGTCTCATAGCGAAGTTCGGCAGTACGAGCTCCGGGACTGTGCGACGGACCGCGCCGACGACGCTTGAAGAGACCGTGGCTTTTCATGAACCGAAGTACTGAAGGGTAGGAGGGCATGCTTCCAAGCTCCGGTTGCCCTTCCACCAGCACGGCCAGGTTGTCCGTGTGCAACTGGTAACTCCAGCTGGGATGCTGTCGATATTGGGCGGCCAGAAGTTCGGCCAGTTTTGGACTCAGCGTCGGATGCGTGATTGTTCTCGCGAATTTGTCCTTCGTGCATGGCGTGGCCGGGCTATTGGATGGAAGTCCTGAGGTCGCCATCGCGGATGCCGCGATTATTTTCAAACTTGCCGACTGTTCCAAAGTTGAGGAGACCACGATAAACGCCTTTGGTGTTGGGCTTTTCTGGGAGGGGTTTGTGCAGCATTTGTGGTCGGAGGATCACTTGTTGATATTTTAGAATCAGTTCCAAAGCATGGATTTGATTGGTGATGTGGACGTCCGCTTTCGCGCTGAAGGATGGATCCAGACATTCCACGTGATGGATCGGTGGGCCACTTTTTCCCAGGTCGGCGGTCCGCTTTTTTCAGGGATCCTCGGAGGCTGGGCGCTGGAACATCGATGGATGCGCGACTTTGTTTTGACCAGCTACGATAACTAGCAGGGCTTGATTTTCCCGAGGAAGACTGAGGCGAACGGAACTGCCTATGTAAAGGAATCAGAGCGTTTCGATCGAAGAAGGAAACTGAACCTTAGATCGATGAACTTCGGACATTTTCCGAAAGCGCTTCGGCACTTTGCACACCTTCAAACCACCATCCACCTAGCCACCCTGGCGTGTGCCTTGGAACGTCATCAGAAATCGAAAGGGCGCTATCCCGAACGTTTGGAGGGGTTGATGCCCGAGTTCCTTCAAAAATTGCCGTACGAGGTTGTCAACGGCCAGCCGTTCCATTACCGGCGCTCGGCGGATGGCACGTTTGTGCTGTATTCCGTCGGTTGGGATGAGTGTGATGACGGCGGTGTTGCTTCCACGCAAAAGAATGGCAAGGAGACCGGTGATTGGGTGTGGTTTTACCCGCCTGTGGAACCCAAATGAGGGCGGGAAACCATGTGCGAAGAGGACAGCGGATGAGAGCTCCGTTTCCGGCTAACCCGTGTCCATGCAGTAACGAACAGAAGCAAACGAAGGAAACTAACACTACAGCGACACTTTCGAGGCCCCGGAGCGCGGCATTCATGCTGGTGCAACTTCCAACTGCAAATTGGAGCGCCTTTCAATGCCGCGGCGCCGTCAAATCCGCACGCTAGGGCAGCGTAAACGCCGCGCTCCGGTCGAAAACGGCAAATGTCGCTGTAGTGCTAAGCTCGTTCTAAAAAAGTCAGATCCTCCTGGTCTTTGGGACGACCGGTGCTCCGTTTATTCTGGATCAATTGTTCGCGACTCAACATGAAGGCCACGATTTCACCCGAAGGGTCGGGAATACCGAATTCGATGCGAGTCTCCCAAGCGTGGGCGAAACCCACTCCGTCGATGCGGTTCATCAAATCGATTCGATTGGGTGGCCTTCCGAATTGGATGATGACTCCAGTTTCAGCGAGTTCCTCGGAAGTTTCGATCCCAGGAATCGATCCGGCCCAAAAGCTCTTCAGAGCGTCGAACAAGGCATCGATATTCGGAGCATCATCGGCGTAAAAAAAATCAACGTCACCTGTGAAACGAACGTGACCGTGGAATATCACGGCGACTCCGCCGACGATGACATACTTCACCCGATGCGCCTGGAGGAGTCGAATAAACTCCTTGGTGTCGGAGGAAAAAGTCTCCGGGATTATTTTTTCTTTGTCACGTCGCGGCATTGGCGTACGTCTGGGGATGTCCTGGGATAAATCCTCCACTTGATCTCGTCCGCAGCCTTCATCCGTTCGGCTGGCGTCATGGACATCTGTTGCTGGATATCCCATTCAGCAGCGTCTGTGAAGCGGTGTGACTTGTGTGCGATTCGTTCCATTCCTCATGCAAGATACTTCTTTGTTGCAGCAATGGGAAGATCCGACTTCCGAGGAGGAGGCATGGGTGGTGAGTTGCCCGGCTTTGCCCGGCTGTCACTCCCAAGGCGCAACGCGCGCGGAAGCGATTGAGAACATCCCAATCGCCATTCGCGGACAAGGCTGTCCGCGCTCCTGTCCGATTTCGACCGCCCGCCGCGACCGAGGTGCCTCACTCCCAAAGATTTCTGAAAATAGTGAAGAACTATTCCCGGTTTTTCTTTCTGGAATGAGTGAACGGTGAACCGTGAACTCTGAACCGTGGAACCCTAAACTCTAACCAAAAAGACTTGAAATTTGAACCACAGAGATACAGAGATACAGAGGGGTAAAAGTGGGTGGAAAGAAGTCCGGTTTTAATGACTGTTCTTCTCTGTGTCTCAGTGCCTCTGTGATTTAAATTCTGAGCGATAATTCATCGAGATTTGAGATTTAAGGATCTACATAACGATTTGGAAAAGCCTATGCCAGCCATTTGCCCAAAATGCGGCGAGCCAGTGCCCGCCACCGCCGCCGCAGGGCTGTGCCGCCGATGCCTTTTGTTGCGGGTGGCCCAGGACCTGATGCCTTCAAGCTTGGAAGAGCCCACAACGCCGCCCAGCGACACACCGGAGTCGGCTCAAACGGTGATGGGTCCCCCGTCCGGCGAACAGGTCATCCCCACACCCAGGACCGTCCGTTACTTTGGGGACTACGAGATCCTCGGCGAAATCGCCCGGGGCGGCATGGGCGTGGTGTATCGAGCTCGTCAAAAGAGCCTCAATCGGATTGTGGCACTCAAGATGATCCGGGCGGGCCGCCTGGCCGACGACGCCGAGGTCAAACGGTTCCGCACCGACGACTTGTGAATGCACGGCCCGCATCCGGCCAATAACAGACTCTCTTGCTTTGCGTCTCTGCGTCTTTGGGCCTTTGCGTTGAATCTTGGCTGCATCGTTACGGCTTAGTCATGTGATCAGCGTTCTTTTAGCTCTGAGACAAGCGAGAGAAGTCTCGCCTTCATCAAGAGCAGCCCTTAGCGTCAGGGCCATGCGAATCGTGATCAGATTCCCCGACAAAGAAACCGAGCAGCGGGCGCTCGGCAAACTCATTCCTCGATTCTCCGGCAAGAGTTGGAATTCGGGGGAGTTGGCGGTGCCCTCGGCAGCCTTGAGTTTTCTGGCCGACGAAGGCATCCGCTTCACGGTCATCGGTCCGGCTCCCTATGAGCGGCTTGCGTCGCTACGAGATTCTGGTGCCTCTGTTGTTTAACGACGGCCGTCCGGTGCCAGGGCCGTTTTTGGCGCAAACGTTCACCGAACTGCGGGACAAGTTTGGCGCCGCGTCATATGAGACTCAAACGGTGCGCGGGGCGTGGGAGCATGAAGGGTCCGTTTACGAGGACAACCTGACGCGGTTCTTTGTCGATGTGCCGGACTTGCCGGAGCACCGCGCGTTCTTTCGAGAGTTTAAGGAAAAGCTTAAGACCCGCTTCAGTCAACTGGAGATCTGGATCGCGTCGCATCCGTTGGATGTGATTTAGCCAATGGAGCGACGACAAAGGCGACTGGGTCTGGCAGGGCGTGCCGAAGCGGTGAGAACGAAGGATTCCGTTGCCATGGGTTCAGCGTTCTTTTTGCAAAGTGGCGGCGGCATCTCTCGGCCACCCCCACTGCCGAGCGAGACGCTCGGCATGAGGTTCAACGTCGTTCAAAATGGTAGCGGAGGTCGCCCGGCCTGCTGTATTCGCAGGTTGCCAACTTGCGTATGCACGACCGTGGAAGGACGTTCGTTATTAGAGAATCTGCGTTGTGGAATCGCCGCACTGGCCGACTGGGCAGTCGGCGATACGGCAGACAAGGCTGTCTGCGTTACATCCGAAAGCGACAAGCGTGCGGTGCTCAATTCGGTGGGAATTAAGATGATGACGACACGGTTCATGGAGAAGCGCGAAACTTGCTTTCAATGCTTTCCAGCCCCTGTCCATTCGAATATCCTTTCGGCATGAACGACGAAACCTCGGCCCTCGCTGGCTGGACGCAGGAAGAGATTGCCTTGGGCAAAAGGTGGGTCGAAACTTGGAAACTCGCCGGCGCGGACCTGGAGCGCATCCACCGGAAAGAGATTCGGGAATTGGACACAGGCCGAACCATCGCGCTGCTTTGCGGTCACGCCGACTACACACAACCGCCCCGTGCTCCCAGACCCTCTTCCGGACTGGTGGAACAGCAGAGATGGTTCATGAAGGCTGCCGAACGTGATTGAAGTCATCCAGGCCGCCTCTGAGTTGCAAGCGGTTTGCCAGAAGCAGGACTGGGAATTTTGTTTCATTGGCGGACTGGCTCTCCAGCGGTGGGGTGAGCCGCGGGAAACGGTCGATGCCGATCTGACTCTTTTGACTGGTTTTGGGTCCGAGGAACACTTCATCGGCATCCTGTTGGAGCATTTCGAAGGAAGAATCCCAAGCGCCGCTCAATTTGCCCTGGAACGACGGGTGCTTCTGCTGCGCTCGCGCAAGGGGGTTGGCCTGGATGTGGCGCTGGGGGCATTGCCGTTTGAAAAGCTGGCGGTGCGGCGTTCCTCCATTTTCCACTACCTCCCGGAGATCGCGTTGCGCACTTGCACGGCGGAAGATTTGGTGGTGATGAAGGCGTTCGCGGGACGAGGGCAGGATTGGGTGGATGTCGAACGGATCATCGTGCGGCAAACGGGCAAACTGAACTGGGCCTACGTTCGCGCGCAATTGCGTCCGCTGGCGGAATTGAAAGAGGCGCCAGAAATCCTCGAACATCTGGAGCGGCGCCGGGTGGAGTTCGAGCATTTTTAGAAACGACAGAAACCAGAGCGAGGCCTCCTTTCATCGCCAGGGCACCCCAGCGCAGTTTGACTCTCGATATATCGATTGTCTGCCCCCAAGGATTCTATCCTGCTCTCCATCAAAAATCACGAATGACCAAAAGAAATGAGTGCCCGAGAATCAAGCGAATCGACGCGAATGCTATTTCCCGAGAACAGCTTTTCCCGTTTCAACATTCAGATTCGCGTCCATTCGCGTGATTCGCGGGCATCATCAAACCACGATCCGCCATGCCACCCTGGCGTGTGCCTTGGGACGTCATCAGAAATCGAAAGGCCGCTATCCCGAACGTTTGGAAGAGTTGATGCCCGAGTTCATCCCAAAAGTGCCGCGCGAGGTTGTCAACGGCCAACCGCTCCGGTACCGGCGCTCCGACGATGGCACGTTTGTCTTGTATTCCGTCGGCTGGGATGAGCGCGATGACGGCGGGGTTGCCTCCACGGAAAAGAATGGTAAGGAGACCGGTGATTCGGTGTGGTTTTACGCGGCTGTAGAACCCAAATGAGGGAAGGGAACCAACGATCCAGCCAATCGCTATCACGGCGCCAGGCGCTCGGGAATTTGGAAATGTTTGCGCTTACACAGCCCCGGGACGGCTTGCGGGAACAAGCGCCTGCCCGGGCCTTACCTCCAATTCCGGGGAATTCTAAGCCCGAAGTTCGATCAACTTCTCTCCCTGTTCCAAACGTTTCACAGCGTCCGACCACAGCGATTCAAGCCATGCCAGCAATGCCTGATTTGAACAATTCCCTTTCCGAATCCAGACCAAGGGGACGGGTTGATCGCTCAGGATCCAGCGGTCCACGAAATCCTCGTCCTTGCTAATGATGACGGCATGCTTGCTTAGGGCGCGTTCCCAAATCACAGGGTCGTCGGATGTATGCAATCCCAATTCAAAGACGTGGGTGGCCTGATGATCTTGGCTGGCGATCCATCGAGCCAGTGCGGGTGGGAGTTGCGCGTCGATAAGGAAGTTCACGCCGGTTGCAAAACCGCGTGGTCGGTTTGGCGGGCTGCGTAGGCAAGCGTCGCTTTGATGTCATCCGGCTCAAGATAAGGAAAGTCCTTCAGGATTTCTTCGTGCGCCACGCCTTCAGCCAGCATGCCAAGGATGTCTGTAACGCGGATGCGCATCCCACGAATGCACGGTCGCCCGCCGCACTTGCCTGGTTCGACTGTGATACGTTCCAGAAGTCTCATGCGCTCAAGATGTCGAGAATCCAACGCCAACGCAAGACGGGATACCGCCCGGGCAAAGTGTTATAGCCGTTGTGGTCGCCGAAAGGCCGCTATCCCGAACGTTTGGAGGAGTTGATGCCCGAATTTATCCCAAAAGTGCCGGATGAGGTTGTCAACGGCCAACTGTTCCGATACCGGCGATTGGAGGATGGCACGTTCGTTTTGTATTCAGTCGGTTGGGATGAGCGCGACGACGGCGGGGTTGTCTCCACGGAAAAGAATGGCAAGGAGACCGGTGATTGGGTGTGGTTTTACGCGGCTGTGGAGCCCAAATGAGGGCGGGGATCCCCTTGCGATCCTGGAGATGTGAACCTTAATCCGGCAGTTCATTTAACCCCAAAGATCGCAAAGAACACATAGAGAATGGGTTGCGAAAAACGATGATCATTTAAGGCTTCACCGAACGATCAAGTGAGGCTCATCCCTCTGTTGAACTCCACAAGTGCTTGGCTTTGCGTTCTCTGCGTTCTCTGCGTTCTTTGCGGTTAGTTCAATTGCTCTTTCCAGGGTGAGAAAACTGGCCACGACCGAACCGAAGTAACGGTCGAGGCGTTCGTTGAGGGGCCATTATCAAGCCGGTGCTTGCGCTGCGGGGCTCCGGTGATAATGTCGGATTCAGCTTTGAGTTCCTATTATGCACACGACTGTTCAAAGTGTTTATCAGGACGGTGTTGTCAGACTGGTGGAATCGACGGCCGAGGCTCAAGCGGGCGCGCCAGTGCTGGTGACGTTCTTGTCGGCACGCGGTGTCGATCTGCGTGAACGTTGGATTGGCGTCGAGGAAGCTGCGGAACTGCGTGCCCGGTTAAGCGCCTTTGCCGAGGACTGGGACGGTCCGGAGATGTCGGTCTACGACAACTACCATGCCGCCAAGTCCCGCTTGTAAACGCGGGGACGTCGTCCTCGTGTTGTTCCCGAACTCCGACTTGCGCACGGCGAAAAGCCGACCCGCGTTGGTGGTGCAAGCTGACGAATTGGCCACGGGGCTCTCGCAGAGGATCGTGGCGATGATTCCCAGCCGGATGTTCCGGGCAAATCACTCCAGCCGGATCACGGTCCTTTTGAACACTCCCGAAGGCCGTCAATCTGGCTTGCTCAACAACTCGGTGGTGATGACCGATAACTTGGCGACGGTCCTGAACTCTGCCATCGGCGAGGTCATCGGCAACCTGCCGATGCCGGAGGTTGATGGAGGGCTGCGAAATACTCTGCGTCTGTAAAAAGTTCCTACCGCGCGAGGGATCAACCACCGCAGTCGCCGCAGTCCGAGTGTGGTTTGAAAAGATTTCTGGAAATAGGGAAGAACTATTCCCGGATTTTCTTTCTGGAACGGGTGGAAAGACAAAAGCCAAACAACTCCAAACCACGCCAGACTATGAAAACTCCAATTATCACCCTCTCAACATGCGCCCTCCTGGTCCTTTGTTCGTGCAGCAATTCCTCCACCGGCCAACCGACCATCGCCCCAACTACTTTCGATCTGCCAACCAGTTGGTTCAGAGCGGGCAGCGACCCCAAAAGCTACGACATGGGCGTCGACAAAACCGCTGGCAAGGACGGGAAACACGCGGCGACGATCAAATCCATAGAGAAAAAGATCAATGGCTTTGGTACCCTGATGCAAAGTGTGCCTTCGGCAAGCATGCGGGAGTGCGAAAATTCCCGCCCGGGTGGAGCCCGGACGGGCGTTTTCAACTGAGATCGAGCTGGTCAGGCGGGCGCGGGGGCTTGGGGCGAGAGGTTCTGGTGATAGTTCCAGGGCATCCAACGGCCCGGGTCGGCGATGACCGCCTTGGGATTTCGGACCACGGCCAGCAGGTAGACAAACGGATTGGCTTGGTTGGCGCGGCAAGTCTGGATGAGACTCATGAACAAGTCCCCCACATAGGCTCCCCGGGCTGTGCGATAGTGCAAACTGTTTTTCCGATGGAGGATCGACATCTTCAACATCCTCTCGGTGACGTTATGCCGACTGCCGGATTATGCCGCGCGGGGCTCGGAAATTCGGATTTTCTTCGCAAAATGCAGATTCCGGTCCTGATCGGCCCGGCATAATCTTGTGGGGTCATCACGATAGGGACATGGCAGTGATTCGCGGGATGGCTAGGGTCACCACGGAATTCCCAAGGGAATCCGAAAGAATGCTCGTACCGCAGGCATCGTAGCCCACGGGTTTCTCTGGGCTGGAGTCCAAGGATTATGCCGCTTCACCGAGCAACGGAACGGCCAAATTGCTCCGAAATTAACGGAATCCGACGACCAATTCGGCATAATCCGGCAGTCGGCATAATCTTTGTGAAAACGACGTTCGCCCCAGCTGCGTAGGAAAGAAGCGATGGCTCTTCATTGGCCATCCGCAGGCGGGATGGCGCAGCGCCGTCATTTACTCGATCATCCAAAGCTGTCGGCGCAGGGGCATTGATCCTCAGGAGTATCTGACCGACGTCCTGGCCCGCCTCCCGGCAATGAAAAATACCCAGATCGACTCCCTGGTCCCGGAAAACTGGCAAGCAGCGCGAGCCAAAGCGGCTCCACGGCCCGACCTCACCTCAGCCACTTGACCGGTCTCCTCCACAATCGTTGACTTTAGCCCCTCAGCCAAGCCCTCGGCAAGACGCCCTCCGCTTGACGCTTACTGTTCAACGGTCATTTCACATCATCGATTCCTTTCATTGGATTAGAGTCTGCTATCGTACTGGCTTAACCAGAGACAGTAGAGTAGGAGCGGAGGGACATCCCCCGCTCCCCTCGTTAAACCGTAAATAGAGATTTCCACTATGCGGCTTTCATGCACCTGCATCGTCGCAGGCTTTCACAGTTTACAGCGGTTTCAGTCCCAGTTGTCGTAGGAACGCATACCACCCATTGAGTGGGTTCGACGATAGCCCCGCTGACTGCGCCGCTCTAGGCTCATCTTTACCTTCAGAAATCGGGACTAGATATCCCGATTGTTTCCGCAAGCCTGGTCTTTATAAATCCCGCTGCGGTGGTGTACGGGACAGGCCTGGGAATCGCCCAGCTAACGGCTCAGGCGGGAGTCGCGGGCACAGTGACTTATGATCCTCCAGCCGGAACGGTTTTGCCGGTGGGGTCCCATGAGATCAAAGCGACGTTCACACCTCAGCAAACCGCCAACTACGAGGGTTCTTCGGCTTCAGCGAAGCTGAAGGTTGACCCCGCGCCAATGACGATCACCGCCCAGGACGTTTCGAAGCCTCACGGCGAGCCAAACCCGGCTTTGAGCGCTACGGTTGGCGGTCTGGTCAACGGGGATCTTGAGTCGGTTTTGATCCGACCTTATGTGCTTTCTACTAAAGCGACGCCAGAGAGTCGGGGTGGAAGGTATCCGATCACGGTGGGTGGTGCTGCGGCCGCGAATTACACCATCTCCTTCGTTGCTGGCACTCTCACGGTCCAGAATGGGGTGCCCGGGATCGCGGGTCTATCGGATCGTGCAATCAGCTCTGGGGCGTCGGCCACGCTGCAGTTCGGAGTGTCTGATCCCGAGAGCGTTCCCGAGGATTTGATGGTCAGAGTGGAGACATCGGATGCGTTGCTCGTACCCCTGACGGCAATCGAGGTGACCGGCTCTGGCGAGAGTCGGACGTTGAGAGCGACGGCTACATCCGGGAGGTCCGGAGAGGCGACGATCACGGTGTTTGTTTCGGATGGAACCAGCGAAGGTAAGGCTTCGTTCACGATCACCGTAACTCTGTCGGCGGAGACGCTGACGCCGTTCCCGGGTGTCGGCCAGGATGGTTATATCGCCAATGCGTTGGTGTTTTTCGATGCGAATGGGAACTCCGCATTCGATGCTGACGAGCCTTCCACCCTGACGGATGGGAGCGGGCGGTTCACCTTGTCTGTGCCGGTAGAGAAGTATGACCTGAACAAGAACGGGAAGCTGGATCCGACGGAAGGAACATTGGTGATGATCGGAGGCGTGGACATTGCCACGGGGGTCACGTTGAGCGTGCTGTTGACTGCTCCGCCAGGTTCCACAGTGATCACTCCCTTGACGACCGTTTTGACTCAGGTATTGCTACTGAACCCTGGTTTGAGCGTGGAGTCAGCGGGCGCGAAGGTGAGTGCGGCGCTCGGATTGCCCGCGCAGGTGAATTTGACCCAATATGATGCGATCGCGGCTGCGGTGAACCAGGATCCAGCCGCAGCGGCCGTGCTGACGGCTGCCGCGAAGGTTCAGGATACAACCGGGCTCGGGACCGCGCTGTTGTCCGGGGCCTCGACTCAGAGCACAGCGAGTCTTTCGCAGAAAATCACCTCAGCCATTGCGTCTGCGGTTTTGAGCGGCAACGCAGATTTGAGCCGTCCCTCTGTTGCGGAGGGAGTTATCCAGCAGGCGGCCGGTGCGTCCAACGTCCAGGTGGATCCGGGTTCGATCGCCGGCGCGGCGGCGGTGGTGGCGGCTGTCAACCAGGTCAAAGACGGTCTTCAGAGCGCCGGAGGCGGCTCGGTTCAATTGGCGGTGGAATTGAGCCGGGTGCAGTCCCTGGCGCAGAACGGTTTGGCAGACGATTTGCAGAGGGTCGGCAGTCGGCAGGTGTCTTCGGATGACATCGTTGCAGCCAACACAGGAGCCTCGTTGCAACGGTCTATCAGCGGATCGCCTGTGGGAGATGTGACGGCCACGCAGGTGTCTTCAGCAGGAACGTTCGCGTTTGCCGGGAGCGCATTCCGGGTTACTGAGGCCGGTGAAGATCAGGATGCCGTGACGCTCGTGCGCACGAGTGGCAACAGCGGCGTGGTTCGTTTGGTGGTCGGGCTCAAGGACGGCACCGCTCGCTTCAGCCAAAACGACTATCGTGTTCGAGAGATTCCGGTTGTGTTCGGCGATCGAGAGATCACCAAGCGCGTCGATCTCAAGGCGGTGATCGGGGAGGACGAGGTGGTGGAAGGGGACGAGACGATTGAGTTGACCGTTGCCTTGGCAACCGGGGCCCCCGTCGGGGCATCGATTGGGGCGCGCGCGAGTGCCGTGCTGACGATTGTCGATAACGATGTGGCCGGAAGCTTCCAGTTTACCCAGAAGGAGTTCCAGATGAAGGAAGACGGAACACCGGTGGTTGCCGTGACGATCACGCGCACAGGCGGCAGTGGCGGAACGGTTTCCGTGGTGGTGACACCCTCCGAAGAGCCCAATGGCGGGGCTGTAGCTGGGAAGGACTTCAAAGCGGAGCCTGTCACGGTGACCTTCGGGCCTGGGAACTTGAACCGGCAGGTCCAAATTCCAATCATCAACGACACGTTTGTGGAGCATTCAGAGACTCTACGGTTGACGCTGAGTCTGGCTGGAGGCAACCCCGCGAGCACCACGCTCGGGACGCTCAAATCCGCGATTCTGACTATCGTGGATGAGGATCCGAATCATGCGCCGGTTGCCAAGGACGATGGGCTCACCGCCAAGCAAGGCAGCTTGACCACGTTCGAGGCAAAAACGTTGCTTGCCAACGATACCGATGCCGATCCTGAAGACGTTCTGACGGTGGTCAAGGCCGGCCCACGTAGCAGTCAGGGAGCTGCGGTGGGGGTGTTCGAGGGCCAGGTGTTTTACTCACCGCCTCTGCGTTTCATCGGAGAGGATCGGTTCACATATACGGTGTCAGACAGCTTTGGGGCCAGCACGGAAGCGAGTGTGATGGTTCGTGTTGAGGCGGTCAACAGCGTTCCCGTGGCCCGCGAGGACGTGGTCGTGATCCGTACCAAGGCTGGCCAGGATGTCGTGATCGATTCCCTGGACCTGCTCAGGAACGATCTGGATATCGATTCCAACAGCACTCTCAAGGTAGGTGCAGTGGATCCCGTTTCCAAGCTCGGAGGCACTGTTCAGTTGCGCGGTTCAAATGCGGGGACGCAGAGTTTGTTGGTGTTCCTCGGTGGGGAACGTTGGACTAACAAATTGGTCTCGGCCCAGATTATTTATCGCCCGTCTGCGGTCCTTGGTGGCGTGGACGAATTTCGTTACACCGTGGTGGATGAGCAAGGTGCCGCCGGGGTTAGCACGGTGCGGTTGATCATGAACACACCGCCCACGATCAAGGCCGTCTCGGAGCAGACAACGGTGGCTGGACGAGCCTCAACACCCGTGAAGCTGGAGGTTGGGGATATTGAGACCGACGCGCCAAGTTTGAGCGTTAGGGTGGCCTCTTCCGATCCAGGGCTGTTGCCGCCTCAGAGTTTGTCGGTAGTGCAAAACGCCGCAGGACGAGTGTTGGTGATCACACCGCCCAAGAGCGCGAGCGGAACCGCCACGGTGACGGTGACAGTGACCGACGCCCAGGGAGACCAAGCATCGACGAGTTTTGGCGTCGTGGTGAAGCCAGGGTCCAAAGGTGGCCTTGTGGATCTTGACGGCGACTCCAAGATTGACCTGTTGTTGCAGCACGACGAAGGGTTTGTGGGTTTATGGTCTTTGGACGGCGAAGGCAAGGTTCTCAACTCGCAGTTTTTGACACCCGCCAGCGTTGGGGACATCCAATGGTCGTTGTCGGCGGCGTCGGATCTCGATAAGGACGGGGACTCAGATCTGATCTTCAAGCATGCGGACGGAACCTTGGCGTTTTGGAAGATGGCAGGCACAGAACTCGTTGAGAGTGGTTTGTTGAGCCCCGATAACACAGGAGATCAAGGCTGGCGAGTTGCGGGCAGCGAGGATCTCGATGGCGACTCCTCCGGCGACCTCGTGTTTCAACACACCGACGGAAGCATCGGCGTGTGGTTTATGGAAGGAACTCAGCGGAAGGGTTCGGCTCTGACAAGCCCTTCAGACCCTGGCGACGTCGGCTGGAAGGTTGTGGGCGTTGGCGATTTCGATCGCGACGGTCGGAACGATCTGTTGTTCCAGTATAAGGATGGAACAATTGCCGCTTGGCTGATGGACGGAGTGACACTGCGCGAGAGCCGATTTCTGAGCCCGGCCAACCCCGGTACAGGTTGGAGCGTCCGTAGTGTAGCGGACGTGGACGCGGATGGTCAGCCCGACATCATCTTCGAGCACACCAGCGGACTGGCTGCGGTGTGGCAACTCGGCGGGAGCAAAGGTTTGGATGTCACGGCGGCCAAGTTCCTCTCTCCGGAGAACCTGGGACCAGGGTGGCATATCGTGGCGCCAAAATAGTCACGGTTCACGTCTGGAAGTTTGGATGTCTGGCGGGCGCGGCTCGGTGTCGCGCTCGCCAGCGTCGTTTCGTGAGCCATGGGGGGCCGGTGGGAAGGGCAGCAGTCAACGAAGGACGGCAAATTCATCGCCCTTTTTGATGTCGTGCCCGGCCCAGTAATCGGTGAGCTTATTGTGCGTTTTCTGCCCGGTCATGCGCTGCTCGATCCAATTGGAGTGCAAATCCGCAGAAATGGCCCAAAAGGAATGGTTCGCAGGTTGATGGCCTATAACCTCCGAGCCGCCATGCTCTGCGCTGCGCTCCAATGGGGTGGCTCACCGCTGGTTCCGTCCTTTTCCTCTGCGCGCCGCCACTTGCAACACTGGCTGGCGCACTTGGGTCATGGGGAAAATTGTCTTCCCCAGTGGGATAAGATGCTCCGTTTGATCTGGCAATCCCGTCTTCCAAAACGCAAGAAACCCGGGCCGACTGAACCTCGCGCGCAACGTTATTTGCGCGAGCCCTATCCTCCCCTCGTCGGATCCCGTCAAATGGCCCGCCAAAAACTCGAACTATCAGTGGCCAAAAGCTAGTGGCATTGGGCGGGACGCCCGCGCTACCTTTTTCAATTTCTTTATTGAGCGACGATTTGGTTCAGTCCCGTGATGGGCAGTTCCACTTCTTCCGGTTTGGCTCGTCCGATTTTCCGGCTCAATCGCTCGACTGACAGCGTGCGAATCTGGCTGATTTTCAGCCAGGATTGTTTCGGCAGGTTCGCGGCGTTCAATTCCAGCGTGAGGGGGAATCCCGCGCGTTGCGGCTGGCTGGTCAGCGCCATCGCAATCACCGTGCCGGAGCGCTGGTTGAAAATGTCGTTGCTCAAGACGAGCACCGGGCGTTGACCGGACTGCTCGTGTCCCTTGGCCGGGTCGAGGTCGGCCCAATAAATATCGCCTCTCAATATTTGGGCCATGTGGAAATCTCGGTGGCGAGTCCTTCATCGGCCATCGCCTGCTCGGATTTGTGGTCGAGCTTGGCGCACTCGCGCGCGAGCGCGCTTGTGTCCATGCGGCTGATTTTTTCGGACACGGCTTCTTGAACCACCTGACTGCGACTGCGGAACGACCGGGTTTTGACCAGTCTGTCCAATCGCTGCAAGAGGGTTTCATCCATTGAAATGGCAACTTTGGTGGCGATAATGGTTCTAGAATAGCTTTGTGGGTTTCTTCTGTCCATTGCGGACTGGCTGTGATTTTCACGCCTTCGCGTAAATCTCGTTTCCTTTTTAGGCAAACTCTTTCGACTTCGCTTCCATCCCTTTTTTCAACGCCTCTTCTTCCGCGATGCCTTGCTCCGCCGCATATTTCCGCACGTCCTCGGTGATCTTCATGGAACAGAAGTGTGGGCCGCACATGGAGCAGAAGTGAGCCGTCTTCGCGCCCTCTTGCGGCAACGTCTCATCATGGAATTCTCTGGCTGTGACTGGATCGAGCGAGAGATTGAATTGATCCTCCCACCGGAATTCAAAGCGCACCTTGCTCAACGCGTTGTCGCGATATTGCGCGCCGGGATGGCCTTTGGCGAGGTCGGCGGCGTAGGCGGCGATCTTGTAGGCGATGACGCCGTCCTTCACGTCCTGCTTGTTCGGCAGGCCGAGGTGTTCCTTGGGTCCCGCAGTCGCGGGATAGCAGAGCATCGCGCAGCCATACCAACCGATCATCGCCGCGCCGATGCCGCTGGATGTCCCAAAGCACCGCTTCTCTGAAAATCCAGGGATTTGGACTTGCTCGTCTTTTTCCCCTACGGAGGGCGGTTTACTGAGGTCTGACACTGCGAACGCACCGATCTGCCCTCCTACCGAAAAAACCTAACATTTAATGTTCGAAAACGCCTCTAAACCCGAGGAAATTGAAGAAAAACATCCCGAAAACCGATGGTTTCCAACCATCCCATCCACCCTCAGTCACTTTGTCGACAGCCTTGCAAGTGGTGGTAGGCGGCGAGGGTCGCGAGCCGCGCGTCGTCCTGCGGACCGCCCACGGTGAAATGGTAAAGGCTTTGGAAGGCGTCGTCCGCGAGGCCCATCAGTTCATGCACGGGATCGTCGAAGAAACAGCCGATGCCGGTCGCTCTCACGCCTGCGGCTTCAGCTTCCAGGTAGAGGACTTGCCCGATCATGCCGGTCTCCCAAAACAAATGGCGATAGCGACAGGGTGCGGTCTCAAGTTCCTCCCGAAACCGCGCGATCATGCCCAAAGAGAAAGCGCTGTCGCCAGCAATGGACTGGCCACAGCTTACCGAGGTGGCGGTGCTCTGAAAATCTCCGGCCTGGAGCAAATACAAGGGCAGCGCTTCATCCACTGGACGCCAGAGGAAACGACGATGGCTCTGTTGTTGCAAGGCGGGCAAATCCCGTTCCGCTCGCAGCAAGAAATACAAGCCCGGCTCTAATCCCGTGACGCGGTGGACGAACAAGAGCAGATGCACGCATGGGGCAGTCAGTCCGAGATCGAACGGCGCGCAGGCGTCGCGTGGCAGCGTTTTGTCCAGCATGGTGCAAAACTGGTTTTTGGTGAGGCTGGTGAACCCATCGAAGGTCACCGCACTTCTTCTTTGGCGAATGATTTGTGCGGCAGGGATTCCGGATTCCGTCGTCGGCGTGTAAAACGGGCAGGTTGTGTTCGAGCCTGTCTGAAAATGTGAGGTGGACATCTTGTCTGCCAGTTCTGGCGGCAGCCTGGAAGCCCGCCCTCCATTTGCCGTCGCCGCCGCCACGCGCGAAATGATCTCCCAATCCACATGATCCTTGCTCAATTGATTCGGCGTTCCCTGGAACTCCAGTCCTGAAAACTCCGATAGAATCTCGCGCGGCAAATCTCGCGGAATCTGCGGCTCCCCGCTGCGGTGGACGAAACACAGCAGCTCGGGATGCTCCAACTCGAACTCCGGCCACTGGGTTTGATCAAAGCCCAACAGCCGCGCAATCTCCTCGTCTGACACCGCGTTCAGCCAGGTGACTTTCCAGCCGAGCAGATTGGCTGAGAAGCTGAGAGCCGCCAAGGCATGTCCCACGTCGTGCTGGCAGTAGCGAAAAGCTCGTTCACCATATTTCCATGCTTCCCGCCAAAAGATGCTGGTCAAGGCGACGAGGAATCCATCCGAATGCAGATGCTGTTTGATTTGCAGCCACAAACTTTCGGGCTTTAAGGCTCTGGGTTCCAGCGCATGCAGGTAGGAGTTGTAATGGAAGACGCCCGCGGTGACTCCGGGCAGAGTCGGCAAGATCAGGTGGGCTTCGGTGGGATGAAGATTGCCGCTGGAAGGATTCATCCGCAAAGCCCATGAGTTTCCAGGAATGGACTTCCAGGCCGAAAGCCCGAGCGATAACTCAAGAAAGGCGCCGATGGTTTCGCGGGTGAAATGCTGAAAGGCATTGCGGCTCCTTTCATACAAAGCCAGGTGCTCGCTCGCCGGGTCTTTTTGCAGCAACGG
>CAMBEJ010000120.1 GCA_945865375.1 Akkermansia muciniphila
GGGGCTGGAAGGAATCCTTCGCGCCCAAGAGCCCGGTGGCCAGTCCCAGCGGCTGACCCCTGCCGAAATCTAAACCCGGCCCGTTCGTTCTACCCGCGAAACTCCCCGCCGCGCCGCCGGCGCCACACGGCTCCGCCGGACGGTTACAGTTGAAATTCACCCGCAGTTCAACAGAATGAATGCGCAGGTAATAAAGATTCCGGGTTATTCCAAATGTTCACACAGCCCGAGAGAATTGTGCCCCAACAAAAACAATTCTCATTCTTTTCCGCTTCATTCAATCTGCACCATTAGGCTGGCTGAGCACAACGCACTCTTCGCTCAAATTCTGCCGGACTACTTTTAAGCGAGGGTTGCTACGCAATGTGGAAGAGTGCAACGACTCCATAACGACGGGAAACAGGACGGGATGATGCCGGAGTTCCGACAATGCCATTTGTGTTTTGCCGCGCGAGATAAGGACCGCCTCCACAAGCCATGCCTGTTGCTCGACGTTTCCAGGACGAACCTGTCTCCCTAAAAGATAGACGCCATTTGTCTGGGCTTCGGCAATGACGCCCCAATCCAAAAAACTACTCACGTCATACCGCGTGATGCGGCTGACGAAGTCGCGGTCGCCATGCTGTTCGTGAATACGCCGTTCTACATCCGTGCGGCGTGCTTCCTTTTGAAGCTTCAGCAAGCGTCCAAGAGCTTCGGCAACTGTGCCGACGAAGGGATAAGCTGCGGTCGCCATACCCCAGTTGAGTAGGAATCTCGAATTCTGGGAATGATTTTGGCGGAAGAGGCGGATCGCCGCATCATGAAGAGATTGGCAATAATCGGGTGGGGTAAACCAAACACGCTTTAGAGCGGCCTGGATTTTCCGGATCGCCTCTGGACCGGGGTTTTCGACGGCAATTTCCTTGGCGAGTTCCTCTCTCACCTGCTCGAACGATTTCCCAGAGGCGGCATGTTCGAGTGCGGAATCAAGCCAAGCAAGCCGGATTTTTTTCCCAAAGCCTATGTCAGTTCTCGATTGCATCAAAAGCAGTGGTTCATTCAGGGACTACTTTTGATCCTAAGAAATGGCACGCATACCTCCTCCAAGGCCGCGCCCCCGTGGCAAAGCAGTGTCGCGTCCTTTTGAGTGAAGGCTTCGCCATAGGGCGCGACCAGCGTGCTGATGTTATCGGGCAGGCCGGGATGATTCCAGATCAGAGTGTCGGGAAAGGCAGCGAGGCAGGTCTGGCGAAGCACGGGGTCAGAGTAAATTCGGCAGCGCTCCCCGCGTTTGTCGCTGAGAACGCCCTCTTGCGGACGGCCAATGCCTCGTGCCTCGATGTTTCCGTGGTCGGCGGAAATGAAAACGTCGAAGCCTTGCGAGCGAAGATACTTGAGGAGGTCGGACAGGAATCCTTCCTCGGCCCAAGTGCGAACCTGTCCAGCCATGCCAACACTGCCGAGTTGCATCCCGTGCATGATCTTGTCGATTTTGAAAAGTGTGATCCCCAACGCACGGGTCAGTGGCGTGATATTCTCCTCGATGGTGGCAAGGTCGGCCCGATCTCCGGGCACAGCGGCGAACCCAATTTCCGCTGCGGACAGGCTGCGGTCGGACCAGAATTGCCGCCAGCCTGTTTCGTCGCGGTCGGTGCGGTCCAGCGTGTCCGCGAAGTAACGAGGAATCTTGCCGGAGAACGCGGCCTGCCGCGAGATGGGCGTGATGGTGGGAATCCAGGCGAAAAGCGCATTCTCCTCGATGGGCGCGGTCAAGCCGTTGGCTTTGAGTCCCTCTTTGAGAATCAGCCACTGGTCAACCGCGAGGCCGTCCACGAGGATGAACGCGGCGCGCCGGCAGAGTTTGTTGGTGAACTGGTGCGCGATAAAGCCGGGGATGTGATGCACCATGAGTGGACTGCTGGCCGGGTAATTGAACAGGCCGCCATAGTTGGCGGTGAGCCAGGCAAGAAATTGCTGGTTCACATGACCCCGCAACTCGGGAAGCTGCTCCTGAAACTGAGCGCGAGTGGCGGGGCTGACTTGGGTCCAAAGCACACTGGCCTGGGCGTAACGGTAGGCGAAAGCCAGCCAGGATTGCGGAGTGGCACACTTGTCCGGGCAGTCCTTTAGCAGGTTCTCACCGAGTTCGGAGAAGCGAAGGTCGGTGTTCTCGACCTTGTTACCGAGCAGCCCAACGCGAATCCATTTTTGGTCAAGAGCCTGATTCCAATCCCATTCCACGGGCGTCAGCAAGCCATCATCGAACAGGTTGTCGATGTAGATACGAACAAGGTCGTGGTCGAACGGCAACAACTCCGGGCCGGGATATTTGAGGGACGACGGTTTTTCCTGAAGCGCGAGCGTTCCGCCCTTCGACTGACGAACAAAAATCGGCCAGCGTTCGTTGAGGAATTCCCAGAAGGCGGCGCGGTCAGGGACGATGCGTTCCAGTGGCCAACCGTGGAAGTTGTGGTTGCGCCGCAAGCAGGCGACCAAGTATTCATCCAATCGCGCTGAAATACTGGCCTTTGTGTAGTGCCGCTGGCAGAGTATGTTGAGCAGACTGGGCACGCTCTTGATGACCGTCGGCTCAATTTCAAAAATATGCCGCAGAACAAAGGCGAGTGTCTGAGCCTCGTCATGCGGCTGCGAGGCGCTTTGCTGCTGGGCACGAAACAGCGCGTCGAAATAAACCGTTTCCAGTTGAGAGACAACGGCGTAGGAGAGCTTAGGGAATATGTCCTTGAGTGTGAACGAGAGGCGGTGCGCGTTAGCGAGAACGTCGGCAGGCAAAGTTTCAAAGTCGCGCTGTTCGGGTTTGAAGACGACGACGAGTTCCGCTGCCGCGCCAGCATCCCATTTCGACCGGAAGCGGCTTTCGTAGTCGAAGCGGAAGGAAACGGAGTCCTCAAACTGCGCGATGGAAAAGCCTTTCGCTTGAATCGCCTGGAACACACCAGGATCGCGGAGCAAGCCGTCCGGGTCGGAGACGGCGGTGACCCGCGCCACTCCTGGCACAAAACGCCGAACAATTTGTTCACGCCATTCAGACATGGTCAGGAGACTTTCAGCATCAGCAACGGTGTCAGTTGCGGCAAGACCTGGCTTTGCCGCTTCAACTCCTCCGCGCATTGAGATTCTTCCTGCGCGAGTTGGCGCAGACGGAAATCGCGGACTTCGGGCAGTCCGATGGATTGAAGCAATTTGCGCCGCGAGCGGAAATTGTATTCCGCCTTGTCCTTTTCGAGCTGAAGCTGATTCACATGGCGCTGCCTCATTTCCAAATAAAGATCGCGGCACTGCTCGTGCGCCAGCGCCTCGGTCGCCCTAAACGCTTTTTCGTCCAAGGTCGCGCCGGGAGTTTCGTCCACGCGCCACGGTTCAAGGCAAAGCTGCTCCCATAAGAAACGAGCCGTGGGCGCGAGCATCCGGCCATCGTCGTGGACGAACAACGGCAGCATCCGGCGTCGTTGGCGGTCCTGTGTGACGATGCAGATTTCCCATAGCGACCATAGGCCAGTGATACCGGCGGGGAGCGACGGGAAACGGAGCGACGGAATCGGCATACCCGGCACGAAGCGAGGCAGGCGCGACAGGATGCCACGCACCTTGGGATGATCGAGCCGGAGCAATTCCGTTTTGGGTGGCGGCGTGCCGGTGCGGGTGGGCAGCGCGTAGCGGTGCATCTGCGCCTCGCCGGGCCACTGAATGCGTAGGCAATCCAACTCCGCTTCATACTTGCCGCCGAAGGCATCCAGATAATTCTCGGTCATGCGCTCTACCCACTCGGCCAACGGCTGATTCAGGGCATTCCGGGCTTCGTCCGGTGACAGCGCGTCGCTATTGGCGAGCATGGTGTTCTTGGAATGGGCTTCACCAGCGCGGGCTTTGATGGTTTCCGCAACTTGCTCGACGGATTGGGCGATGCGGTCGGGATGCAACAAAGCATCCACATACAGATTGTCGAACATGTGCGCGGCTTCGGCGGAGTCCAGCACGTCGCTGGTTTTGTCCACGCCAAATTCTTCGAGGATGACGGCGAGCTTGTCCTCCAGCACCTCGCGCACGCGAAATTCCACGCTGTCGGCAAAAAGGAAATTGATGGCACGGACAACCGACTTCTGGCCGATACGATCCACGCGACCAATGCGCTGTTCGATCCTCATGGGATTCCACGGGATGTCGAAGTTGACGACGATGTGGCAGAACTGGAGGTTCAAGCCTTCGCCGCCGGCATCGGTGGAAATGAGAATGCGGGCTTCCTTGGCGAACGCCTCCTGCACCTGTTGGCGTTGCTCCATGCTCATGCTGCCGTTCAGACAAGCGACCGAGATGCCGCGATTACCGAGAAACTCCGCAAGCATTTGCTGCGTGGGAACAAACTCGGTGAACACGAGCAGCTTCACGTCCGGGTCGCCTTCCTCTTTCTGGAACTTGTAAACCCATTCGAGCAGCGCCTCGGCTTTGGCGTCCGGGCCGCGCGCTTCGACCTTGCGGGCGGCGGTGAGTAGCAATTCCACTTCGGCACGTTCATTCTTTAGCGCCGCGAGCCGCGTTTTGAGGAGTGATTCGAGCTGGTCCTGCCCGTCCAACTCGTTCCATTCGTCCTCGACCATGAGCGGCAACAAGGTAAGTTCCTCGCCCGGCTCTTGCAGCGCGCTCAAACGCTTTTCGAGCGTAGTGATGATGGCGCGGGTGGAACTGGTGACCAACCGCTGCATCAGAATCATCAGGAAGCCGACATACGTTTTCTTTTCGCGCATGGCTTGGTTGTAGCCTTCGCGCACGTATTCAGTGACCGCGTCGTAAAGCTGCTTTTGATCCGCGTGTCCCTCCCAACTAACGCCAACAAGCTTTGTGATGCGCGGCTTGAACAGTGGATTGCCGTCCGCGTCAATCGCCTGACGTTTCTCGGTGCGGATGACGTAGGGATGGATGCGCTCGCGGGTAACGCTGCCGGGTTCGGGGAAAGCGTTCTTGTCCAGCAACGACACAAGCCGGTGGAAGGCATCGCTTTTGCCCTGGTGCGGTGTGGCCGACAGCAAGAGGAAATACGGGCTCGCTTCGGACAATCCCCGGCCCAACTGATGACGCGCTACCTGTTCGGAACTGCCGCCAATGCGGTGGGACTCGTCCACGATAATCAAATCCCAGCCGGCGGTAATGAGGTCCTCGAACCGCTCCTTGTTGAATTCGCTGATGTCGTCGCGTGACCAGCCTTGCCGCGACTCCATCGGCTTTACGGAATCAAGGGAGCAAATAACCTGGTCGAACGAACGCCAGACATTTTCGCTGGGAGCGATGCGCCGATAGGCGGAAAAATCAGGAGGCGAAAAAAAGCGGAATTCCTCGCCGAAGTGCGTCTGCATTTCGGCCATCCATTGCGTGACGAGTCCCTTCGGCGTGATGACGAGAATGCGCCGGACCAAGCCGCGCAACTTGAGTTCGCGCATGATGAGCCCCGCCTCGATGGTTTTGCCAAGTCCAACCTCGTCGGCGAGCAAAAAACGAACGCGGTCCTGCGAGACGGCACGACGAAGCGCTTTCAACTGGTGCGGCAACGGAATCACCGATGCACTCGCCGGGGCGAGCAGCACGTCTTCGCTCAATAGGTTGGCGATGCGGGCGGCGTAAAGGATGTAACGGATGCGTGCCGGGTTGCCAGCTTCAGCCGCGTCCAACGGTTTAAGCCGGTCGGGTGTGGCGCGAACGACGCTCTCGGTCGCGGGCAGCCAGACGTGGTAGGTGGCGTCATCCCAAAGGCGCGAGACTTCGACCACCTTGCAGGGCTGTCGGTGTTCGATGCTCCATAGCCATTGGCCGTTTTCACACATGAGCCATTGCGAGGTGGTTCGGAACTACTGACCGCCGCGTCCAGTGTTCTTCGATTTGTTGCTTAAAAACGGCACTGACAACTTTAGCGCGAGACACCAACCATCCTGCGCTGTCTAGGCGCAGATAAATACCTTCCATCGGAACATGGCCAACGGCTGAAGTAGTGAAGAAGTGAACTCACCTGATTTAACTGAACTTTGCCGCGTTTAACTTCCGGGACCGAAACCAATCCGCGCTCGTGCAACCAAGCATTTCGCCGATCCACCGACCAGAACCGGCGCGACGAACTTTCAAAAATGTCAAAGCCGAGAAACCAGTCCGGCAATGCGTCATAGGGAACCGTGTGCCGAGCGTAACACCATTCACCGAACAGCATCAAACCGCCTTGTAATCCCTCTTCCAAACTCTCCCTTTTTTCGGCCAGCCATGGCCAGAGAAGATTCCATTGGGAATGGCTGCGGCCGGGAGTGAGGTAGTTGCCACGGCTCTGGGCGCGCACGCGTCCGTCCGGGCCAAGAGATAAACCCAGGTTTGCGCCGTCCACCTTCTCCTCGACAATCACTTCGCCGGAAAGAAATTCAGTGACCTCTGCCGGGGTGAGCACTTTGTCCTCACGCGGCGAGCCGGTGCCGAGCCAGAGCAGATGGGGCGTGTGCGGAAATTTGTGGAAGGCATCAGTCATACATTGCAATCAAGAATGGATCGAATTATTTTCGCCGCCTCGGTTGAGGCGTAGCCGTGATTAAATGGTGTTTTTTCAGTCCTGCATCACCGGTGTACACCTCTACAATATAACCCATCTGAGCGTAATAATCGGCCACTTCTGAAATTGTGGCATCCCCAATCGATAATTTGGTGGCCGCCAGATCTGGCCATTTGGCTGCCAAATTCCTTAGACCATCCGCAGACCACAAGGTTTGCTGGTCGCTGAAAGCCGCCCAAGGGGTTGATTCATTGGCAGCATTTACCATCAAATCCGCCAATTGCGAGGCGCGTTGATGCCGCCATTCCGGGGCTTGGGCAATGTGGTTGCCAGTTTCGATGATCGTGGCCAATGGTAAAACAAGCGTGTAATTCATTGCCACCGCCGACTGAATTTCCTTATCAACTTTTGCGAAATCAATGCACGACGCACCCGATCCACAAGTTTCCTTGCCCGGGACCTCAAGCCAGATACACAAGATCGAAGTATCCAGAATCATGACATTTTTATGACTCATGCTGCCCTCCGTTGGCCTGCAACGAACGCTCAAGCGCCCCGCTGGCAGTCACCTCGCCCAACGGGCCGGAGGCCATCAATTTTGGCAAATTGGCAACATCTTCCAACAAGGTCAAGTCACTGCAACCGGTTTGCGGATTGCGGTGGGCAACTACCACGAACGGAACCATATCCGGTCCCAGCCGATTTAATAGCGCCGGATTATGTGTGGAGGCGAGCACGTCGATGTGACGATTGGCACCCACCGTTCGCAACATTTTGATCAACATGTCGGAACGGGACGGATGGAGGCCATTATCGACTTCCTCAATGAGGAGTTGAGACTGCTCAGGAAGCGTTAACAGCGCCGTCAAGATGGCCAGGAAACGCAATGTGCCATCGGACATCGCCCGGGCATCAACTTTGGTGGGCAGTGAATCGCTTTTCCAGGCCTCTTCACACAGCAAAACCGCGTCGGTTTCAAAGGGACCCACTTTCTCCGTCCAGACCCGCTGAATGTCCTTTTCTGGCAGAGCCCGCACATACTTTTGCAGCGTGCTTTCTACTTTGGCGCGCTGGTCGTCTGGCAAAGCGGCCAGGACACCGGCGATATTTGATGCGTCATTGGCCAGCTTTTCAGCCAGCGGGCTGAAATAGCGCATGTGCGAGGGGATTGGATTCAATATGAAAATATTATTCAAAGCGCGCAGCACACACTGGATGCCATCGGCTATTTCCTTGCGCAGAGATGAAGTGGACAGCTTCAGTTGACTCAGCACGGATGAACTGCGTTGCACATCACGAGGCGATCCTTTGGTGAGATTATAGAGCCTGGTAATGATCGCTGGATCATCTGCCGCGCACGGCTCGGTCCAAAACAGCTTGAGCGGCTTTGGTTCGGATTTGGAGCGCGGGCGGTATTTCAATCGCAGCAGGGATTCAGCCAACAATTTAGGTTTTGGCAATGTCTGAACGGTTATGCTGTAGAGGTAATCCAGCTTGGCTTCCTCCCCTTCAATCAACGCAGTGACGGTGAATGACTTTTCCGGTTTCAGGGCCGCCCATTCAGCCCCGCCGCGAAAGGTAAGTGCCTTGGGATCGCTTTGCAGAATCGAAGGAATCTCTTTACCTTGCGCAATTTGACCCAAAAAATCCAACGCATCGAGCACGTTGGATTTACCGGCCGCATTGGTGCCGATAAGGATGGTCAGCGGATCCAAAAAAAGCGTAGCCTTCGGAAAGCTTTTCCAATTCTGCAATCGAATTTCTTTAATCATAAGTTTCGAGGCCAAGTTTAAACTTCGCCACCGCCACTGGTGCGCGTCACCGCTGTATCGTAAATCATTTGCAACTGTTCGTCTTCGTTGAGCACCGAGTCGGGAATCATGTCGGCCACGACCAGGATCGTGGTGTAATCCTTCTGCTGGTAGCAGTGCTTGAAGCCGACGCGGACGGCTTCAGTGCGGAGTTCCTTGAGCTTCTTGCCTTTGGGAATCTTAGGGCGCGGGATGGTCAAGCCGGGCAAGGTCTGGCCCTTGTTGGCCGTCAGTGCGGGCGGGCTGTAGCCCTCCGGCAGATACGACCAGAATTCCTCCAGCAACCGTTTGTTGCGGAGCGTTTCCACGTCCACGTTTTTTTTCGGGTCAGGAACATACCACCGGTTTTTGGCCTTGGCCTTCAACGGCGCGGCGTCTTTAGGCAGGTTGCGGAACTCCTTGAACTGCGTGGAAAGATAGCTGTGAATCTGGCTGGGCACGTCGCCTGTGCCGTCGTAGCAAAGAAAGTTCTGGTCGAGCAACCCGCTCATTTCGGGCCGGGTCTCCCATTTCTTCCAACTCGCGCCGAGTTGCTGCATGAACTCCGGCTGGATGTCCTGTGAAGTGGACGGACGGTTTTTCAGAAAATTACGCAGCCAGTTGATGGCGCTGCGCTCGTCTTCCACAAAGATGGCCAACTGGCCGATGTTCTCGACTTGCGCTCGCTTCTTGTCGTATTCGTTGACCTGTTCGGGCAGGAAATACATTCCGTCGCGCTCGGGGAGTTTTTCCGCCAGCCCGGCTTGGAACTCGGCGGAACTGAGTGGAACGGGCGTGGAATGACCGACGTAGAAGGCGACCATGCGGTCGTAGAGGATGCGCGGGTCGCGCTCGGCGATGAGTGCCAACTGACCACCCTGCGCTTTGACCACGGGCAGGTTGTTTAAGTGGGTGCGGGTGAAATCCCAAACGCCTTCTTCCGTTTCGCCACGTTTGGCGAAACGGTCTTCCAAACCGCCGTTGGGTTTGTAGGCCGAAATGATGAGGTCTTGTTTGACGGCAGTTGTAGAAGTATATGCTTCAATACTTCCTTGCTGTTTGTGCATACCGGCCACGCCTGCAACAATGAACCCCGCCTCGCCAAGAATTGCCTGGATAGTATTCCATACTGTCGCTTGGGTATTTGAAAATTCGACAGAAATCCAACGCCCTGGCTTGAGGACGCGGAAATATTCCCTGAACGCACTCACCATGACAGTTTTGTAGTCTGCTAGGGTCTTGTTTCTGGCAGAATGTTCAATTGCCTCCGTCGCAGTGGCGGTCAGCACCCCAAGCCAACTTTCCCACAGAACATTTAATTCAGAATACATCCGATTTGCACCAAACGGGGGATCGGTGAAAATGTAATCGATGCAGTTATCCGGCAACCGAAGTAAGGTAGCAGACTGCGTCGTAATAAACGGACGACATGTAGATTCGGCATGAGTCTGGACTGGTTTAAAACGTGAAGAGATTTGCGGAAGCAGCATTACTTCACTATGAATCGACGGGCAATATAAAGTTCCTGAACGCTCCTTGCCTATCCAACCTCCTCGTGACTTACCACTTCTTGAGGCAAAAAAATTGGACATGAGCGGAGCGCAAAAAACACTGGACTTATACATCAGCGATGTGAGTAAAAACCGTGCTCTTAGACTATGCGCATGTTTCCAAGCGCAGGCCAACGTCGCTAAATTGCGTTTAGTAAAAAAGTGATGTACATGTGTGAGTCCATGTGATCGTTTGGGTTGTTCGGTATTGAACCCCAATGGGACTTCGACCGTCGGATACCAATCATGAATGTCGAACTGTTCGATTTGTTCGATGAGGGCGAGATCCTCTTTGTCAGGTATTTTTTCGTGACGTTTCCCGTCGTAGTCGTAGAGAATTAGAACTGGCTTACACTTGATCTGCCGGACGTTCTTTTTGAGAGCCTTGTCGAAAATTGTTGCCCAGCACTTTCCCATTTTCGTTTTTGAATTGAGGGTTCGGCAGTCCGGACATGTCACTTCGTCGTCAATTGTCCCCGCCTTCAAGTTCACAGCCTCTTCCCAATAATTGAACTCATGTCCACAGTTCGGGCACGTGAAAAAATCGGACCACAATACGCAAGTCATCTCAACTTCCGCGCCGTTGGTGTGTCGGGTTCGAAACATCCAGTCAAGTTCATCCTTGACCCTATTGGTTAGGTTTTCAACCTCACGCGCAAAATCGCCCCGGTCGTCAGGGCAATTGAAGTTACGCGCAATAAACGTTGCTGCCGGTCCGAGGTCGCCCACGATTGCGCAACGATGCCCCCACTTAACTTTTGAGTTATTTTGCCCAACGCTAGCTCTGAACTCCTGATCCGGTTGTTCGCATAACTGGGCGGCAACAGCAGACATCCCTGTCCCACCAAACGAATCGAGAATTACATCTCCCGGATTTGTAAAATGGATAAGCAACCGCATTATGGCTTGATGCGGCGTTTTAGTTGCGTAGGAAGGGCGTTGACAAAATCATTGTTGCGGCTTTCCTCTAGGTCCGATTCAAAGGGTTCGCGGTGATAAGGCTGCTTCGGGTCGTAAGGCGTGCCGTAGCCCTTGATGAACTCGCCCAGCCACGGATTCGGGCAGGCGGTGTAGTAAGGCGGGTCGGACAGCTCGAGAATGTCCTCGTCCTTGCCGATGGGGAATCCCTCGATCTTGCGAAAATCCGGCTCTTTGAGCTTCTGCGCGAGCACTTTCAGGTAATGCTCCCGCCGCGCGTCCTCGCTGGCAAACGTCTCGCCGAGACATTCCACCGGGGCGGCGGGTTTGGAAGAAAGATTGAGATTGGATTGGCTCATGGGATTTTTAACCACATATGGACACTGATAAACACAGATGGGAAACGGGCCGGACTTTTTTTACCGCAGATGACGCAGATATTCGCAGATGTTTGGAAGTAGAGAATCTCGACACCTCACCCAAAACCCTCACCCCCAGACTCTCCCATCCGATGGGCGAGGGTGGCGTCGGGCTCTCCCCGGTCGAGGCGGAGAGGGAGAAAGAAAAATCCCACCGGCCCGCGCGAGCCGATGGGAAGAGTTGTGTGCCAGCCTACTGGCGGAGCGGATTGTGAACGGGCCTTGCGACCGTTCGCGACAGATGGTGACACAGCCACAGCCGCCCGGCAGGCGGCGGACGGAATCTGGGGGTTGGCATTATCTGTGTCCATCGGTGTCATCGGTGGTTCATTTCATTTTCATGCGAGGCGCTGGGCGAGGTTGCCGTGAGGGTCGTAAACTTCGAGATAGTTGCCGGGAGCAACGGTGATGCGGTCGGGGAACACCACGACATTGATGCCGCCAGGATGTTTGGCGGAAGCATACTTGATCCCGGCGATACGACCGGAATCGTGGGCGAGTTGCCCCAGGAGTTGCGTGGGCGGGTGTGGCAGGGTCGCCCATGTGCCGGTCATTTCCTGGGCGGTTGTGCCCAGCGCGGTCAAGGTGGCCGGATCGGTCAGGTCCAGCAGGTTGTTGATGATGCCATCCACACTGATGACGACCCAGGGCGCGGAACGAACCGGCACCGGACCGCCGGGGAGCAGAACCAAGGCGGAGACTTCAATGAAGGCAGTGATCGGATCGTGGGCCAGATAGATGGAATCAAAGCTGCCTGCGGGAGTGAAGCGAGCGCCGGCAGTTTTGGCCGCCCCGCCCCACAGTGGTTGGGGCGGGCCGGTCAGACCCGGCGGCGGACCAAGCAGGTAGCGATAACCAATGGCCCGCGACCACGGCCCATGCGCCGAAACCAAAGCAGCACTGTTGAGCGTGGCGGCGAGTTGAAGGAGGGGCAGCATTAGACGGGCACGCCTGCGGCGGCGTTTTCGAGAATCCGCAGGACCGCGTTGGGGTTGTTGGCCAGAATCAATTCCAGCGCGGTGTGGCCGTCGAGGTCGGGATGTGAGGTGTTGAGCCAGACCCGAACCGTTTCCGGTTTATGGAAGAAGTCGTGAAGAATTTCAGCGGAGCGTTTCACGGGTTTCAGAGTGGACTGGAACGCCTCTGCCGACGGGTTGCGATGGATGGCCTTGTAGTTGAGTTGCAGCCCCTCGGCGAGCCGCTTGAGGGGCACGCCCAGGTAAACGGCGAGCTTCTGCGCGTCAATCCGTCCGGTCGTTTCATCGTGCAGTTCAGGGAGGACAACCTGAATCCCCCCGATGCCGCGAAGGAGCACCTGTAGTTTCTCCTGCATGGCGGCGACCTGGCTTTGCAGTTCAGCCGCGCGCTCCATGATTTCCGGTCTGGCTTCCAATAATGTAGTTGGCATGGTTAAAATCTACACAAAATCCACATTCAGTCCACAAACAATCTTGCTGGCCTGAGTTTGGCCACGGATGGCACAGATAAACACAGATGGAACTTGGTCACTGGCAAACTGACCAAGCTCACCGTGGGGCGGCGAACTTGGTCACCGTATCTGTGAAAATCTGTGTCATCTGTGGTTCACTCCATCACCAAACGCACCTTGGCGGCGTCGCGGCCTTTAAGAATCTGGTCCAGATACGCCACGAAGCGTTCCTTGAACTCGGCGGGCGTGGCCGGGCTGCCGTCCGGGAAAAGGGCTTTTTTCAAATCGTCGAGCCGCACGGGCAATTTGGCCAGGCCGGACAATGCGTGCTGAATGGCCGCGAGAAACTCCATGGAGATTTCGTCGGGCAATTCCTTGGCTGACATGAAATCCCTTAGCATCTTTTTTTGCGGCGCTTTGAGCAGCTCGAAATGGCTCTGGATGACGGGGTCTGCCAAATCATTGAGCAGGCTCTTGGTCCAACTCTTGTGAATGGTGTCCAATTCGGCTTTCTGATTGTTGAGCCGGGTCTGGGCCGAAATGCTTGTATCTTCCATGCTTGGCCAGAAGCCGTCGGTTGATTTGGGTTCGTTCTCCAAGTCTTTTTCGGTGAGGGCGGTGCCGGTCCTGAGCTTGTCGAGCTGGCGCTCGAACTCGGTGAGTTGAACGGAATTGATGGAGTTGACCGTGGCGAGCCGCCGGAGATGTTTGAGACGGTAATCCTGCAACAGATCCTTCTTCTCCTTATCCTGTGCGAGACTGAGTCGGGCTTTCCGGTAGAGGTCGAGATAAACCTTGATGTAACCGGCCTTGAGTTTTTTCAACTGCTTGAGCAGGTCGGCTTTGAACGTCTCAGATTCGCGTTGCGCGGGGTTGCGGATTTCGGCCAGCAACTCAGGGCGTTTTTGCTTGCTTTCGGCGACCCACGCGTGGTCTTCCGGCAACACTGCCTCCGCTGCGGAGAGGTATTGGGTCAACTGGCTGAGTTCGCCACAGTAGGTCTGGAGACCTTCCAATTCTTTGAGCCGGTCAAACGCGGACTGGTAGCCTTTGATTTCGGAAGCATCGTATTTGAAGTTTTTGAGTTTACCCGGCGTGTTGTAGGCTTGCAGGCTTTCGAGGAACTCCTTGGTCTTGCTGAGGATGGTGGAGAGTTTTTCCACCTCCGCGTCGGAGAATAGATTCTGACCCCAAAAGGGGATGCCGATGGCGATTTGCTGGTTGGCGCGCACCAGTTTTTCGACGCGCTCCTGGATGGCCTTGTGAAGCTGCTGCACCGGCTCGACATTGCCTTGGGTGACAAATATCGCCATGCCGGGGGTCAAATCCATCAACTCGAAAAGGGCTTTAAGGCTCGGGATACTCCAATCCTTCGGGCGTTCGAGATGCTTGAAGTTTTGCAGGTCCGCCACCGGAGTTGTGGCCAGACTGGCGAGGTTCGTGGCATCGAACTTGGCGCCGGGAATCGCGAGGACGGCGTCGCCGGAGTGAACGAGCGCGGCGAAGGCGACGCTGACCCAGAGAGGTTCGAGGCGGAATTTGTCTGGCAACATGAATTCAATGCCAGGCTCCAGTGTGGTGATGATTTCCTGCCGGTTGACGACCTGGCCCTGACCTTTGGCTTTGAGCAGATCCAAAATGAATTTAGCGTAGCGGGATTTGCTGGGGTCAATTTTGTCGCCATCCAGAAGTTCGAGGGCGTCGAGAACCGCCGTTGCTTGCTTGGTGCGGTTGGGCGACGCGACACCGCGCAACGCTTCCTGCGCGGCCTGCTGGGCGTTGCCGCCCTGCCCGTAGGTCACGAGTGCCGAGAAGTGCGGATATTCGGGAGCGCGATTGGCGAATTCTTCGGATAGGCATTTGGAGGCGACGGCATTGACGGCGTCGCGGATGTTCAGGGCGCCGCCGCCCGTGCCCTTGAGCCATTCGACAAACTTCTTGCGCGACCCCTGGTAAGTGACTTCGACGGCCTGAAAGAGATGTTCGCGAAGCCACTTGGTCAGGTCGTCGAGATGTTCAATCGCCTTCTTCTCGTAGGTCTGCTTTTTGATGCCGGAAGAGATCGCGCCGAGTTCCAACGCGGCGGCGTAGAGTCGGAGGCTTCGGGAGAACGCCTCGTCCTTGCCCATGAGCCGGAAGAAAACTTCGTCGGCCTTTTTCTCGTCCTTGTAGTCTGGTTTTTCGAACGGCTGGATGAAATAGAGGTAGAACTCGCGGGCCGGCACTGCCGTCGAGCGGTCATTGGGCGCACCGAAAAAGAGATAGCCCAGCCGGCCAGCTTTGCGGTCCTGCCATTCGATTTCGTGCTGCCAGATTTGAAAGCCGGTGATGTGCGTGGGGATGTCGGTGCATTCGAGCACCTGTTTAAGGGCATCATAGTAATACCGGTCAAGGGCGTTATCATCGAGGCTGTCAGCCCGCTTCTCGACGAGGGCGTCGTAGTCGTCGGTCTTCTTTAGATCGAGGAAATACTGGCGATTGTCTTTGTTTGACGAAATGAACTGGCCGCTGACGGTTTTGTGGGTTTCGCGGAGAGTGGTTTCGATGATGGACAGCAAATCCTCCGCCGGGTCGCCGCCCATTTCTGCGGCACCGGGGTGGTAGAGGCACAGACCGTCGCGCAGTTCCTCTGGCGTCAGGCCGAGCGGGGAATATACGTCGCCCACCGTGAGCCGGTGGACCGACAGGCCCTCGATGATGCGGATGGCCATCGGCTTGTAGGTTTTCTTTGGGAAGGCGCTCTGGACTTTAGCTTCAAGCGTGGCGCTGCATTCGATGATGGCCTTCACTTCCGGCAAGGCGCGGTGGGCGGCATTTTCTTTGAGCGCTTTCCAATAGCTATCGAAGGCGACGACGCCGGGGCGGTCTTGGGGAATGTCCTGACCGACCAGTTCTTTGATGGCAAAAGAGATGATTTGCAGGACACCCCTCTTTTCGACGATGGGGATGCGCTCGAACGTCTCGACATAATCAGGATGAATCGGGAACAGTGCTGCAAAGCCGTCCATCCGCTCGGTCATGTTGCCGTAGAACCTGGCGAACGGAGTGAGATATTCGCGGATGCGGGCCAGTTGCTCCGGTGACTTTTGCAGAAGGCGATGGGCGACGACGAACTTGACGTCCGTGGTGGCAATTTTCACCTGCTGGAAGCGGTCCTTCACGCGGCCCAGGCTGTCCGCAACATGAGCAAAGCGGCCACTGTCAAAGATGGCTTCCTGAACGCCGGCCATGAAACGGAAGCGAAGGTCTTTGCACACCTCGCCGATTTCGCGAAGGATGCCGAGGTCAAGAATCAGCGCGTGATCCTTGCGCGTGCGAAGGTAATCGAGCAACTCATCCACTACGAGCAGCAGACCATAATTGGGAAACTTTTTGTGGAAGGCGTCCATCATCGCCTCGATTGCCGTTTTGTTTTCGCGGATTTTGTCGGCGGGCGGGAATTGGAAGTTGACGCCCCATTCTGCGAGCTTTTCCTCAAGGTGGCCGGTGATGATTTCGCGGAGGGACATTTCCGTGGAGCCGATCTCCAAGCGAATGACTTTGAATTTACCGGCGATGGCGGCGGCGGCGGTGCGGACCTTCTCGTGTTTGAGAAGCGGCTGCAATTCGTCGCTCTCGGCGACGCTGGAAATGACGGACATCAAGTGAGACTTGCCCGTGCCGTAGTTGCCGACGATGAGCAGGCCGCGATTGTCCTGCGGCTTGGCATACTGCAACTGCGGGAAGACGAGGTCGCAGAGCCGCTGGGCCATGTCGTCGGAGATGACGTAAGTGGAAACGAACTCGCGCGCCTTGGCACTTTTGTTGGCCTGACGCAGCTCGATGACGGATTCGATTGGTTGGAACTGGATGAGTTCGTTGTATTTCATGTCGTCAGGTAAAGTTGAAGTTTTTCCTCGGAGGCAGTGACGACGGGGTAGCCCGTCACGGCCTGGCTGAAGAAATCAGGGTGGCTGGCGTAGCCGAACCGCAATTCGCCAGCGTCGAGCGGGCCATTCCAAGACGCGATGATGAGGCGATTACGGGAGATTTCCTGGAGGAAAACGAGCGGGTTTAGGTGCAGCGTGGAGTCAAAAAGAATCTCCGTGTTGTCGAGGCACAGGCCGGATTGGAAGTGCTCGTCGATCAGTTCGATGGCGATCTCTCCCGCATTAAGCGCCCGCTGACGCCGTGTGAGGCCGAGCAAGTGCTGACTCAACAGCAGGCTGAGATTGATGATGGGTAGGTTGAGTTGAGTGGCGACCTGATTCAACAGGCGCGTTTTCCCGGAACCGGAGAGGCCCGCGATGATCACCAATCGGTGATACGCACTTTGGGCAGCGCGAACCTGTTCAAGAAGTTGGTCAGGGGAAATCGCGATCATGCACCACCCCGTATGTGCGCGCCGAATTTGAAGCTGATCGTGACGACTGCGATCCCCCATCTGGCGATGGGGGGTGTCATCAATCTCGTTGTTGTTTCGATGGACATTCCCGAATTCGTTAGTTTTTACACGAGTTGAGCGATGATGAGGAGCAAAAAACCGCGTGCTGGAAAATTGAAAGTTCCACTTTCCCAGTTCCAGAACGAATGCCATTTCGGGTTCCATTTCATCAGTGGATCAAATCCCTAGCAAAAATGATTACGACTGGCTGGGCAGCGGATTGTATTTCTGGGAAGACAGCAGCGTCCGCGCGTTGAAATGGGCGCAGGACGAGTCCAAGAAAGCACGCGGAAAGATTAAGAAACCAGCAGTCCTTAGGACGCGGGATTATCGATTTGGGAAACTGCCTCAACCTAGTCGATGCAGAGCATCTTGATCTCGTGAGGGCTGCGCAGATGCGCCGGCTGGCTCCCTTTTGCCTTGCGGCGGGACACTCCTGTTTTATTGTGCGGGACCGTGCTTCGAAATCGAATTCTAAGACAAACCCTCTGCTCGCTTGTGATCGGTGCCATCTGGGGAGCGTCATGCGCCCCGCTCCGCTCCGACGAAAGCGACCCTGTGCCAGCCGTCAACACCATTGCCATCGAGGCCCTCTCGCGTTTGAAGGGCATGGATATAGAAGCCAATCCAGCGTTGAAGAACGCGGTTCTCAAAGTCCTTGAATCCACTCGCCGCACGCCTGCTTTCGTTCAAATTGTTCAGGATTTCAAACTCACGGGTCAAGAAGGCGGCCTGATCGAGGTCATTGAAAAGCAGCCGGCCCACAGTCTTTCCGCGGAGGCGGCCCGCATGTTGCTAACTGAAAGGGACCTTGGAACGCTGAAGAAGGGGCTGGCCGGATCTCAAGCGGCCGCCGCTGCCATTGCTCAGGCGCTCGGTCACTCTGGAGAACGACTGGCGGTGCCGCTGCTGGCGGCGATGGTGTCTGATGCCCAGCGTGAAGTCAGCCTGCGCAAAATTGCCGTCCAAGCCCTCGCGCAAACCCAGGAAGGCGCCACATGGCTGCTCTCAGCCGCTCGAGAAGAAAAGTTGGCGGACGATCTGAAGTTCACAGCCACCTCGGAGCTTAATCAGGTCCGGTGGCCGCAGATTCGTGCCGAAGCCGCAAAGGTTCTCCCGCTGCCCCCCTCGTCGAACGCCGAACCGCTCCCTCCCGTGAGCGAGCTCTTGAAACGCAAGGGCGATGCGGCCAAAGGGGCCGAGGTGTTCCGGCGCGACACGGCGGGCTGCATCAAATGCCATCAAGTCCTGGGCGAAGGGATCGACTTCGGTCCCGCCCTTTCCGAGATTGGATCAAAACTAGGGAAAGACGCTCTGTACGAGTCGATCCTGGATCCGAGCTCTGGGATCTCCTTTGGGTACGAAGCCTGGGAATTCGAGCTCAAATCTGGGGATGAAGTCTTCGGGCTGATTGCGAGCGAAACCGAGGATGCAGTGATGGTCAAAACACAGGGCGGCGGCATGTCTCAACACAGGAAGATCGACATCAAAGCCCGCATCAAGATGAAACTGTCGATCATGCCTGCTGGATTGCAGCAGGCGATGTCTCCCTCCGATCTGGTGAATCTTGTGGAGTACCTGGCTGGTCTGAAGAAAAAGTGAGCGAGTAACAACTTCAGAACTCAGCAAAAGCGGTTGAAATCGCAATCCGGACGGGCAAGTTGAATGCCTCCATTTTTCGTAATCGTAATCGTAATCGTAATCGTAATCGTGATCCTCGGGTGTTGCCTTTGAAACAGAGGGGAGGATTACGATTACGATTACGAGCAGAAGTAGGAGCAGGATCAGGGCGGGGCATCGGGTTGGCTTGACTCCATCTCGGCGCGTAAAGCGCGTTGGAGAGCCATGCCACAGCGTCGGCTGCACAAGGGAAAAAGCGCGTCTTTACCCAAAAGTTTGCCAGGGGATTGCAAGGGTAGGATGACCATGCGAACCTTCTTTTCAGCCTTCGTCAGCAGCAACCGTTCCATCGTCCCCGGCGTGACTTCATCGAAAGCCTCTGCCTTCAAAGATATGGAAATGGAAAAGGCCTTCTTTCCCACCACGATCACGCGATCGCACCACGAACAAAGGGTCGCCGGCTCGGACAGGGTTTCGAATGTTGAAACACGCTTCATAGTCTTGTCGCGACATTAAGACCCACGACGATAGAGTGCTTCCCCAAGGCTAGTCCACCGCTGCGAACAGGCAAGCCGTGCGCCTCTCAGATTTTTCCAGATCTTCTCGTAATCGTAATCGTAATCGTAATCGTAATCCTATCCCGGGTTTCCCTCGTGCAACCGGTAATCGGAGTTTGCCTTTATCAAGGCGACTAGCATCGAAACGACGCTCCAGAGGCGGTCTTTTCCTGACAG
>CAMBEJ010000121.1 GCA_945865375.1 Akkermansia muciniphila
TAGCCAAACAGATTTGAAATTTGAACCACAGAGACACAGAGACACAGAGGGGGAAAAATCAGGGCGAAAAGTTTGGTTTCATTGTTTCTTCTTCTCTGTGCCTCTGTGCCTCTGTGGTTCAATCATCGATCCGTCGGTCGCGCAGCCAAGCCGATTGGAAATCGGCGCTCCGGCCCCTCTGGCTGAGCATCCGCCGTTTTCTTGAATCAGCCCTGCGGGACTGACCCCTGTGGCAGAGTTTATGAGGATTGACATATGTATCATTTTTGATACGTTGATGTGCCAATGAACAAAAGAACCCATCGCGGCAGTAACCTCCGGGACTTCCTCAAGGAAGAAGGCGTGCTCGCTGAAGTCGAGGAACGCGCCATGAAACAGGCGCTGGCGCTCCAACTCGTCCAACTCCTTAAGGAAAATGCACTCACCAAGGCCGAGATGGCCGTGCGCATGAAGACCAGCCGCGCCGCCGTGGACCGCCTGCTTGATGCCTCGAACACCTCCGTCACGCTCGCCACGCTCGGCAAGGCCGCGCGCGCGCTCGGCCGCACCATCAGGATTGAGCTGGCTCCAGCGTAGGTGGCGTTCAGTGCGCATCTCAGATGGAGGAATGGGGGTTGCGCGTCCAGATCACGATTTCAACCGGTTTTACTGAGGTCTGATTCTGGCGGGAGATCGGCTCGGCCCCTACCGCCATCAACCCAGGCCGTCGTGCGCTTCGGAGTTGCTCATCGCCGCGGCGGTTCCCCAACTAAAGGCTGGGTGCTTCGTAGATACGCAAACAGATCCCGCACGCGCGCGGCATCAAAAGAATCTAGCAATCCATCCGGCATCAGTGAAATCGCGGAGGCTCGCATTTCCGCAAGGTCCGCCTTGTTGAGAGTCACGTTCTGGCCGTCCATTCCCCGAAGTACCACTACCTCCCCCAGTTGCTCGACCAAAAACCCTGTCAACGAACGTCCGTCTTTGGTTTCCAACGCAATGCTCTCATACCCTTCCCGAATCTCAGCGTTCGGATTCACAATGCTCAAAAGCATCGTCTCCAGATCGTCCCGTTTGAAAACGGTCAGATCAGGACCCACGTCAGCGCCAAACCCAAAAAGTTTGTGGCATGCACCGCATGTGTTTTGAAAGAGCGTCCGACCTGCATAAGGGTCGCCGGTTCCCGAACGAACAACTCCGGCCAGCTTGGTGATGCGCGTCTCCATCTCGGCCGTCGTTGGAGTGCCCGTGTTGGGCCAGACTTTTTCGGCAAGCGTTTGGAGCTCGGGCAAGCGGTGTTGCTTAAACCGCCGCACCACGTTCGGGGGTATCGAATCGGCGGTGATCAACCCACCTGATGACCAACCCGACCATTTGCCAGCCACAGCCTGGACGAGTTGCAACGCCCATGAAGCCCTGCTCGCTATTAAGGCCTGGGCTGTCGCGATCGATTCCTTTCCCAGCTTCGGGTAGAGTCCCACCACAGCCTCTCCTATTTGAGGATCGTCATAGGGTTGCATCGCGAGCAGCGCCGCCCGGCGCATGAGATCGTCGCCGACGGCTCCTCGGAAAACGCGAATCGCGGCCGCCTGGGCTCCTTCGAATCTGGATTCAGACAACATGTTCAACATCTCAATGCGCCGATCCCTGGGAACCGTTTCGTCGAGCACCAAAGAGAGCACCCTCTTGAGACTCTCGGGATCGCCCAGGCGAAGCCCCAACACGAGCGATGTCACCCCATGCCGCGCCATGGAGCGCACAAGTTCAGCGGGAAGCCCCGTCATGGGGCGTCCTCGGTAGGCTGCCTCGAGGCCTGACAGCAGAAGGCGGCTCGAAGCAGCGTCGGGCGAAAGCTCAAACAACCGCGCACAGACCAACAAGTCGCGACGCGATCCCGACTGCGCGAACCTCCTGGCAAGGCGCTCCAGCAAGTGCCTCGAGACAATGGGCCGACTCCAGACCTCAGGGTCTTCGAACAGCGCGACCACGCCATCTGGATTTTGATCGCACTTCGATTCAATCGCCCACCACAGAAGAAGGGGAATTCGGTTGTCGGCTGCGTCCGCATCATGGGATATCAAAGAACGGACGATCCCAAGTCCGCCATCCATGAGAGCCGGCGATGTGGAGCCCGCATTCCCCACCGTTTGTCGTCCCGCCACTCCCTGCTCGGGCAAACGTTTCGCTGAGGCCGCCAGTTGGTTTCGAACTTCTAGATTCGATTCTGTCAGCGCCAGCCGAACGAGCCTGCCTCCGACTGCTGGAGAGACGGCCTTCGGATCACACAGCAGACGCACGGCCCAAGCCCTGACATGGGGATCCGCATGATCCAACGCCGCAAGCCCGGTAGGCTCATCAAACCCACCACAAGCGTAAACGCCCCAGAGGGCTTCCAAAGCCGTCTGCCCCGTGGCCGAGGCAAGAAGCTTCTTCAATGGCTCCACGCCACGGCGATCATGCTTGTCGCCGAGGAGCCGCAAGGCAGTCTGGCGAGTCCACTTGTTCTGATGAGCAAGCAGACCGGCCCACTCTGAGAGGCTCTGGGACCGCAGATCGAATGGTTTGATCGGCCCTGCCCCTTTTGCCTTTAACCGATAAACCCGGCCGTTCACGGCATCCATCTTCCCCTCGTGGTTCCGGAAGTGATTCACTTGTTGATCATACCAATCACACACATACATGGCTCCATCAGGCCCCACTTTGATGTCAACGGGCCTGAACCAGCGATCTTCCGATGTCACAGGCCGCCCCACATCCCGCGTCTTGAAAGAGGAACCATCAGTCTGAATCTCGCTGTCCACGATTCGGCCTTGCAACGGTTCAACACCAAACAGGTGACCGCCATAGCGCGCGGGCAATCCCCCCCCTTCGTAGATCACAAAATTGTGTGTAAATCGGACTACATTGTGGTGCGGCATCGGAGGGAAATATCCAAAAGCGCTGGGATTGGACAACGGCCCATGCTTCTCGAACCCCTTCTGCAGGTAAGCCCCTTGCAAGTAGTGAAACCCGCGCGTGTCGCCCCCGTTATGCCCTGAAAAGATCCGGCCCTTGCTGTCGATTTCACAACCGAACGCATTCCCCCCTCCCTCCGAAAATACCTCGTAAATTCGCTTCTCGGGATGATACCGCCAGATGTTCTGTCCTTGGGAATAAATTGGCTTTGCATTCAATGGCTTCCCGTCTGCGCCATAGACAAGAATGTTGCCGGTTACAGTGCTGCCCTGCGCTCCGTAGAGCCAACCATCGGGCCCCCACCTCAAAGAATTCGCAACAGAGTGAGTATCCTCCAACCCAAAACCTGCGAGGCGGACCTCGGGATCTCGATCAGGAACATCATCCTCGTTGGCGTCCGGATAAAACATCAAGTAAGGCGGATTCAAAACCCAGACGCCTCCCCTGCCCCGCTCTACCGACGTCACTATGTTGAGCCCATCCAGAAACACCGTATGCTTGTCAAACCGACCATCCCCGTCCGTGTCCTCGTGGATGCTGATTCTGTCCAACCCTTTGAAGTGGTTCGGAGGCGGAGGAGGAACCTTGTCATAAACACTCCTCCAGACATTGTCGTGGCTCATGAGTTTGAGCCCGGCGGGATTGGGATACTGACGATACTCCACCACCCACATTCGCCCGCGCTCATCGAAATTGAGAAAGACGGGCTGGGTCACTTGCGGCTCCGCCAGCACCTGTTCCCATTCCAGATCTTCCGCGATATGAAACTTTGATAGGGATTCCGCAGGGCTCAGCGGCCGCGAGGTCGTCTCCTGCTGTAAATCCAGGGGAATGGAAGTCGAGGGCCGGGCAGCCGTTGCGGCCGGTGCCTGTGTCTGAGGATTCGGCCGCGACGCTCCCTTGATCTCCGCGGCCTCGGGTTCCGCCGGGGGAATGGGCTCGCGCAGGCTCCAAAGAATTCCGTTCAACAACAGCCGTCGAAAAACTGGCAGGACAAAATCGTCCGGGTTGCCCAGCGATGTGTAGAACACACGCCGGCCTCCACCCTCGTTCACCCAGGCCACCGGCTCGACATCGTTCTTGCCTTCGACCCTCCCCTCCATGAGAGGAAGCACGCCGGGGGCCAGGTTCCGGTTTTTGTAGAGGTGGGATGTGACACGGAATTCACTGGGCCGGATACCCGTCAACACGGCGTGCTGCCTGTTCGTCGCCACCCCCGAAACCAGCGTGTGCGGTGCCTCAGGCGGTTTGTTCCCGTAGTGACCTTGATAATCCGCGCCCAGGATCTCATCGTCAAACCCCGGCCAAGCCGCATGCTCCGAATCGGTCGGTTTGGCCTCAAAAGCGTGGCTCGCTGTCCGAATTCCGATCACTGCCTTACCGGCTGCCACGTGCTCGCGCATGGCCTGCATCATGGCCTTGGAAGGCGTTCGACGACGCACGCTCACCACAATGGCATCCGCGTCCCGAATCGCCGTGTAATCGCCAAAATCGGAATCCCCCTCTTTCGTCGAAGCCGCCACATGGCTGATCCTAAACCCGCGCCATTCAAGCTCCTTCTTTGCGAATTCCGGCAGCGTCTTCTCGGTCGAATACTCGTTTTCGCCCGTGATCAACACGATGGATTTGCGCCTGTCTTCCTTGAATACGAAGGGAGCGCCCCCAAGAAAATCGACGCTTGTGATGCTCGGACACCAATACTTCTCAATGTGTTCGCAAACCAGATCAGTCCCCACAAAATGCGAGACATAGGGCCGCTTCCTATGATGATACATGGAGTCCGTCATGTCTCGCATGAGCACCACGTTCTGTCCTTGGGCCACCATCTGCCGGATCGAAAACGGCCTGCCCAAGACGCACATGTTCTCGTGTACGCCCATCACGATCACGTTGGTGATTCCACGCTGCCTCATCAGGTAAAAAGCCTCGACGGAATCCGTGATCGCATCGCCCTCCATGATTTCGATGGCGGGGTGTTGCCTTTGCCAGGCTTTGTACCCCGGGCAATCTGGGCACCCATCACACCCGCCGTCGGAATCATCGATAGGCAGCGCCGGCTCCTTCTGCCCCTCGAGGCTGCACCATCCCTGCAAGGGCACCTTGGTCTCAACCTTCGGGCTGGTTTGCGCTAATTTTCGACCCGGGTGATCCTTGTAGAAAGGCATCGTATCGCTTGGACAATGGATCACGAACGCCCCTTTTTCACGGGCGGAACGGATCACCCGGTTCATCACCGGAGCCAGTTCCCCCACTCGTGACGTCGCATCGGGACACCAATGCTTGTCCCACATGTCACACACCACCACAGCGGTCCTGGAACCTTCCCACTGCTGGATTTTCTCGAGCGCCCTCCATTCATTTGTCGAACCTGAGAGGAGCTCCCGATGCCTGGTGTGCAAAGTCAACACAGACGCCAGAGCGCCCCAGTCCGACAATAGAACTCCCAGCCCAAAGGAAAGTGAGAGGATAACGGAACGGTGGAACCAAGATTTGCGTGTTTTCATGTTCACAGAAAGGCACTCCTCTGCTGTCGAGGGGTTTCCTGAGTGTTTTGAGTTCCAGGAATTGTTGCGAGAAAAAAGTTCACCGGCCGAATTCAAGTTCGCACCATCGTGCAAGACCGAAATCCTTCGACACTCCGTCTTAGGCGGAATGGTGCGTTCCGTGTATGGAGCACTTGTCAGGAGGTTCGGTCCTTTCTCCGTACCTCTGTGTCTCTGTGTCTCTGTGGTGAAAAAAAGAGATTTATTTGAACCACAGAGGCACAGAGGTACAGAGAAGAAAAGGGAATGGAATCGGGTTTGTTGACGTTCGTTTCCCCCTCTGTGCCTCTGTGTCTCTGTGGTGAAAAAAAGAGATTCATTTGAACCACAGAGGCACGGAGGTACAGAGAAGAAAAGGGAATGGAATCGGGTTTGTTGACGTTCGTTTCCCCCTCTGTGTCTCTGTATCTCTGTGCGTGTTCGGCGCACCTCTGCGTTCAGTTTGCTCAGGGCTTCTTTTCCTTCTTCTCGGGGATCAATCGCAATAAATCGAGAGGATTGATCTTCGCGGGAGCGGTCGTTTTCAACTCAGGTTTCTGAGCCGGCGTCGCCGGGGCCGACTTCTCGCCAGTCAACAAGTTGCCAATCCCCTGCAGGATGTTGCCGGATTTCTCGCCCACGCCCAGGGGCAGTCCCAGCACCGATTTCAGCCCAAGCCCAGCCAACACAAGACCATCCGTTTTCGTCTCTGGCGCTCCCAGAGTGCCCTTCGCCGTGGCAAACGTCGGCAGCGTGACAAAGGCCGCGTTGGTCGGAGTCTTAGCGGAGATCAGATTGGATTTCTGTGCGATGGACCTTTTCAATGCAATCACAATGGGTAAGTTCAGCGGCGAGTTGGTGAGAATGGCTTGCAGCGGGATTGTGCCTGCAGTCGTGGCCTGGAAAGCCCCGGTTCGCAGTTCGACTTGCCTGACCTCAAGGTTGCCCTTCGCCACCTCGAACTGGGCGTGAAACCCGTTCATCGGCGATTGCAACAGCTCAGGAACACGCAGTAACATCGCAATCGGAGTCAGCAGAAGTCTTATTTTCGGACCCACCAACTGGATGTTGGCATTTGTGAATGACACAGTCGCCTTGCCCAAAAGGTTCTTCTGCAAGCTGAGATCCGTGACGCCCGCTCCCTGTATCTCAGCAAACGCAGAAAGTTCTCCCTGGGCGTGCCCCTTGTAAGCGGGAGCAAAAGAGTTCGCCAACGGCTCTATAGGAATGCTGTCCGCCCGTAATTTGATGTCATAAACAAACCCCGGCTTGGACAAATCCACAACCGACGAGGCCGTCACCGCCGCCCCGTTGCAAACCATCTGAAAAGGATCCAATCGCACGACATTTGTTTGGATCTTCAAGGTCGTCACCACGTTGCTGAGGGCCAGGTCCCGAATGAAAAGTTTACCAAACCGCACATCCGCCGTGAGATTTGAAAGTGGTATATGCACGGCGGAAGGCTCGCCCTCGAGCACGTTTTTTTTACTCGAACTCTCGACCTGATTCGAAGGCATCGCGCCGCTCGCCTCCGACAAAAAATCCACCACTTGAGTCACATCGAAAGAGTCACTGGTCATGCTGATTTGACTCGGCGCGGCGTCGGTGGATTGGAAGTCCAACTTCCCCGTGACCACGACCTCATTCCCGGCTCGTTGCGTGGGTGGAAGCGTGAGCTTGATTTGCTTCAAATCGAAAGACCGCCCCCTTCCAGCCGCATCAAATGCCAACGATGCGGACAATGGAGCGCGCGTCTCGCGACTGCCTTTCCCCTCGGTCAACAGGGACAGATCAGTCACGACAACATCCCCTTTCGTTTGGGTTTCGGATTTTGAATTCATCGAAAAAGATCCGGAGCTTGCGATGGAAATAGAAGCCACAATCGACTTGCCATTTGTTCCGATCAAAAAGGGACCCAGCCCAATCTGGTTCAAATTGGTGACTTGGAACTCCGCTCTGCCAGTTTGCGTGGACCGGCTGAAAGCTCCCGAAAGATTGACTACTCCACCCTCCTTCGACCCTTTCCTCAAACTGAGACTCGCCTTCGTGACGGACACCTCGTTGGTCCCCCAATCACCCTCGGCACTGGCCGCCGCCCCGTAGTCCTCGAACCGGAAAGCTTGGGCTCTGCCGGTTAACCTTGTGAGAGCCGCGTTGGCCGTCACTTTCGTCACCCCTTTGGCGCCTGACACCCGGGCTGCGATCTTCGCCTCACCTTCCGTGAATTGGACATCGGAACGGTTCAGAAATTTTGCAAGCGGCCCAACCTGGCTCACGACGTCACAGTGTGCGCCAAATTCACCGCGACTGCCCGACCACAATCCCGAGGCGCTCAGCGTCGTCAGAACACTGGATCCCTGACTCAAACTCACACTTGCCGAGTCCAAGACCACGTCATCCAACCCACGAATTCGAAAGCCGCTCTTAAACTGAAGAACACCCTCTTGGAGCGGACCCGAGGGAGCCCGCATCGAGAATCGATCCCACTGAACCGTGGAAGACCCGGAAAGGGTGCGTCCATCCTGATTCGCGACCAGCTTGAGCGCGGCAGTGACCAAACCGGAAGGCAGGGAGTCACCCGCAAGCGGCTTCCACTTCGCCATGTCCACTCGGTCCAGGGTCAACTCGAAGTCGGACCCTCGAATCCCAGGAGTGGCTCCTCCAAAAATCACCATCAAAGGACGAGCCAAATGAGCCGACAACACGCGTCGCCCTCCTTCAGAACCCGCAAGATCCAGTTCTTTCAACACCAAGGATTGGGATTCGTTATCGATCGCGCCGTTGAACGCGATATCGATGTCCATCTGAGGGGTGGTCTCCGCCAACCGGCGAACCCCCAGTTTTCCAACCCGGAATTCGCCCTTCGTTTCGATCGCCTGGCCGCCCTTGGTGCTATCGAGGTTAAATTTGGCGGCAACCGTCGTGTCCAGAAAATCTAAGTTCGCAGCGGTTCCGATCAAGTTCAGAAGCTTCCTATCGACCGCCAGAACCTCGGCGGATAACTTCGCTTCCTTGGAAGCCAAATTGAGCGGTCCACTTGCTTTAAAGGCTGCCAAAACATCACTGCCTCGCATCAGGGAGAGATTGAGCTTCTTGAGCTCGGAAGCCACAAGGTCGCCCTCCAGCTCCAGCTTGGCATCCTTGAGCGCCGCGAAATCACCCGTGCCAGACTCGACAGCGGCACGCAGTGAGGCAGCGATGGCCGCAGGGACGAGTTGCGCATCCATTTGAATCCCAACCGTGGCATCCAATCTGGCCGCCACACTGTTTTGCTTCGGTTTGCCGTCCACGGTGAGGGTCTGCGCCAAACTCAAAGCAGCGGAGATGCCCAGCTTGCCGGGTTGACCGTTCTGAAGCTGATCCAGCGTCAAACGGATCTTGTCTATGAGAACCTCACTCCCCCCAGCCGCTGTTTTTGTTGAGAACCGAAATGTTCCGCCCTCCAAAGTGACGGCTTTTACCGAGATGAACGGCGTCGATGCCGACCCTGGAGGCTCCGGCTTGGCCGCTTTCGAAAATTTCTCAAGGGCCTTTTGGATGGGGGTCAGATTGCTGGTGCCATCGGCTTTCTGAACGACGTGAACCTTGGGGGCCATGAGTGTGATTTCGTGGATCTCCGGCTTTCCAGAGAGGAGGCTTGCTAGACGATAGCGAACCCGCAGCTCCCCCAACTCAAAAAATGGTTCCGCCCCGTTGGGCACCACTTTCACATCGCGTGCGACCAAGCCGCTGAAAGGACGAAAGACCAACTCCCCAGCGCTGATCTTGGCGTCCAGCATCTCCCCCGCCCTAGGAAGCATGACACCCTTGAGAAACGCGCTGCTGGTCACCCCTAGAAACGCCATGATCAGGAGCGCCACCAAGACCGCGATTCCTAGGGCGACCCTCCGGCCCCATCTCGGACGACGAATGCTTGCTTTTGTGTCGCTCATAATCGGTAGTCCCTAGTTCCTCACGCAACGAAACCCGGAGTGGGCCAAGCCCGTGTCAGGCGAGGCTTTCATCCGCGCACCGGGCCTGTAGGCGGCGCAGTAGGCTTCGTTGCACAAAAATGATCCACCCCTCTGAACACGCTTGGCCATGCCCGGTTCGTTGGGATCAAAACTGTCGTCAGGGCCTCTGGGGTTTCTGGACGGGCTCTGGGCGTAGGTGTCGGGTCGATACCAGTCTGAGCACCATTCCCAAACGTTTCCGGCCATGTCGTAAAGTCCATAGGCATTCGCTGGGAAGGACCCTACGGGAGCCACGCCAACAAACCCATCTCCTCCGTTGTCTGACTGCGGGAATTTGCCCTGCCACGTGTTGGCTTTCCACTTCCCGGCAGGAGCCAGGTCGTCACCCCAAATATACATCTGCCGCTCAACACCCCCGCGCGCCGCCCGCTCCCACTCAGCCTCCGTGGGGAGTCTCTTGCCCCGCCACTTGGAGTAGGCCACCGCATCCTCCCAGGCCGTGTGCACCACCGGGTGGTTCCCCTTCCCCACGATGTCCGAACCCGGCCCACTCGGATGTCTCCAACTCGCGCCAGGAAGGTATATCCACCACTTGTAATACTCTTCCAGCGAGACCTCTCCCGCAGGCGGCTTGAACACCACCGATCCCGGAACCAATTTTTCGAGGGGAGCCCCAGGAAAATCCTCCGCTCTCGGCTTCCGTTCCGCCACCGTCACGTACTGTGTGGCTCGGACAAAACGCTGGAATTCCTCATTCGTCACCTCGGTCTCATCCATCCAAAATGCATCGACAATAACTTGATGCACAGGTGTCTCGTCGGGAAACCCTTGGTCTGACCCCATCCAAAAACTACCCCCTGGAATGTGAACCATTCCATTTGTCCAGGACATGCCGTCTGCCCCGGCCTCCTCGGTTTTTGATCGAACAGATCCATCTCCTTTAACCTCCGTCGCCGCTTTGATGGGTCGCTGCGTCCTACCTGGTTTGTCCATCTTTAAAACCAACCAGGAACCGAGCAGAACCGCGACCATGACAACGGCCAAGGCTCCGAACAGATGGGCGCGGCCCAGGGGCACCGGAGGCTCATTCCCGTAAATGTCTTTCATAAAACACCAAGAGTTCCTGGCTCAGGGTGAGGCCCGGCAGATGCCCCGACCGAAAGTCTTAGGATCAATACTTGGGCACACCAGGATCGATCTCCTCCGACCACGCGAGTATCCCCCCTTTGACGCTCTTCACATACTTGAACCCCTGCTCCCGCAAGAACGTCAAAGCCTTCATCGACCGAACGCCTCCCTTGCAGTGCAGATAGAGTGTCTGGTTGGGATCAAGCTCCGTAAATCGTTGGTTCAGAACGCCCAGCGGAATTTGAGGAACCCCTCGGACGTGCGCTATTTCATATTCGTCAGGATCCCTGACATCCAACACTTTGATACCCAGATCGGGATTGTCCAAAGCTCGTTTCATCTCCTGAACAGTCACCTCGTCAGGGTGGACGCCCGGGTCGGCAGGCGCCGAGGGAATTCCGCAGAACATCTCGTAATCAATCAACTCCTTGATGCTGGGGTTTTCTCCACACAAAGGACACTTCGGATCCCTCCTCAGCTTGACCTCCCGAAACTTCATTTCGAGCGCATGAAACAACAGCAAGCGGCCGATGAGCGTGGTGCCTCGACCCAACGCCAATTTCAAGATCTCGGTTGCTTGGATGCATCCGATGATTCCAGGCAAAACTCCCAAAACCCCGCCTTCGGCGCAGCTCGGCACCATTCCTGGCGGCGGTGGCTCCGGATACAAACAACGGTAGCAAGGCCCTCCAAGATGGGGAGCGAAAACACTCGCCTGACCCTCAAAACGAAATATGGAACCGTAAACGTTCGGCTTTTTTAACAACACACAGGCGTCGTTTGTGAGATAACGCGTCGGGAAATTATCCGTGCCATCAACCACGATGTCGTAGGGCCGAAGAATTTCCATGGCGTTTTCACTCGTCAACCGGGTGCTGTGCAAAGTGACTTCCACGTTGGGGTTGAGCCTCCTTATCGTGTCGCGCGCGGATTCCCCTTTGTGTCTCCCAACATCCTCGGTGCCGTGCAAAAGCTGACGCTGCAGATTCGAGAAATCGACTGTGTCGAAATCGACCAAACCCAGCTTGCCTATCCCTGCGGCCGCGAGATACATGGCGATGGGTGATCCCAATCCACCGGCCCCTATGCATAAGACACTCGTGGAACAGATTTTCTTCTGCCCAGCCATCCCGACCTCGGGAAGAATCAAATGACGTGAATACCGCCTGATCTCTTCGTTGCTCAGTTGCATCTGTTCCTTCTGTTTGCTGTATTGTCGTATGAAGGCGGCGCCGCAGCACTAAACCCTCAGCGTTGTCTGCCGCGCCTGCCGACCCTCAAGGCCGACTGGTGATCATGTCCCGAAACTCCTGGAATAGCTGGGTCGAATCGTGAGGGCCAGGAGATGCCTCAGGGTGGTACTGAACGCAAAGGACGGGCTTCGTGCGATGCCTGAATCCTTCGACCGTTTTGTCATTCAAATTGATCCGGTCCACCTCCACCTCGCTGGGTAGGCTCGCGGCATCCAACGCGAACCCGTGATTCTGAGATGTGATTTCCACACGCCCAGACCGGAGATCCTTGACCGGCTGATTTCCGCCCCGATGCCCAAACTTGAGTTTGAACGTCTTCCCCCCAAGCGCCTGACCCAAGATCTGGTGCCCAAGACATATTCCAAAGATCGGAATGCCGGTCTGGATCAGCTCATAAACCGTGTTCACCGCATACGGCAACGCGGACGGATCACCCGGTCCATTGGATAAAAAGATCCCCGCAGGCTTGAGCGCAACCGCCTCCTCCGCAGTGGTGGTGGCAGGAAGCACATGCGACTTAAACCCATGCTGCCGTAACCGCCTCAATATATTATACTTCATCCCGAAATCAAACGCGACTATTGGAATGTCAGCCGGAGGCAACGGATCGCGGCTACGCCGGGGATCAACCGCGGATCTCTCCCCTTTTATCAGAGTGAAATTCGCGCTGTCTCGATCCTCCGGATCCCACACAAAAGCTTCCCGATGAGTCACCTCCTTCACGAAATCCACACCCTCCAACCCTGGCCACTCGCGTGCGAGCGCGACCGCCGCGTCATCCGAAATCCCCTCGGTGGACAACACACCTTTCAGAGCGCCACGGACGCGAATCCGACGAGTCAGTGCGCGCGTGTCAATTCCTTGAATGCCTGCAATCCCGTTCTCTTCGCAATACGCACCCAGGGATTTCTCAGCCCTCCAATTGCTAACGACTGGCGACAGTTCACGAACGACAAAACCGGCTACATGCGGCCGCCACGATTCAACGTCATCCCGGTTCACCCCATAGTTGCCAATCAACGGATAAGTCATCGCCACGATCTGGCCTTTGTACGAGGGATCGGTGAGAATCTCCTGATAACCCGTCATCGAGGTGTTAAAGCAAACCTCCCCAATGGCGGTCGTGCGAGCTCCAAAAGGTTGCCCGCGAAAAACTGTTCCATCTTCCAAAGCTAAAACCGCGCTCAGTGTCATGCGGGGCAAAAACTGCTCGCTCCACTCAGCACGGTCAACTGTTTTCCAGCAAAGCCCAGCAGGACAGTCATGAAAAAAAACCGCCCCGTGCCGCGACTCAATCATCCCTCACAATAACCCGGACTACTTCCCCTTGAACCCATCGATCTTCGCCACAAAAGCGGAAGTCCCGCCCTTCAAATAGCCGACCTGCCGGCCCGTTTCCTGGCCATCGCTCCCAAGAACCACAAAAGTCGGGAACCCCGCCACTTTAAACTCATCTTGCAGCGCTGCGTTGGCCTTCTTCAACTGGGCTGTTTGAGACTTCTTGTTGTTCGGGAAATCCAACTCCAACAAGACCAAATTCTTCGCCGCAAATTCCTTAAACTCTTTTGTGTCCAGCACTTCCTTGCGAATCTTGATACACCACGAACACCAGTCCGAACCAGTGAAGTTGATCAAAATTTGCTTCTTCTCTTTCTTGGCGATCTCCTTGGCTTGAGGCAAATCGGTAAGCCAGGACGACTCTGCGGCAGCCACCTGGACCATAAAAGCCGCTAAAACTCCCGTGAGAATTAAAAATTGTTTCATAGTGTCCCTATCATACCCGACCTCCTACAATGGTCAAGACCGCCTTCCCTCTCAATGGCCAGCCATAGAACGGGTTATTGAACGACTTGCTCGCGGTCTGCTCTCGCGAAAATGTCCACTCGAGATCAGGATCGAAAATTGTCACGTCCGCATCGGCACCCACCGAAAGCGTGCCTTTGCTGAGACGCAACAGGTTCGCCGGTTCCACGGTGTACTTCCGGATCAGATCAGAAAGCGACAGCAACCCCGTGTGATAGAGAGCCATCAGCGAGAGGGAAAGACCGGTTTCCAACCCAGTGATCCCAAAGGGGGCGTAATCAAACTCAACCCCTTTTTCAAAATCACAATGCGGGGCATGATCGCTCGCTAATATCGACAACGTTCCATCGACCAGTCCTTCGATCACCGCTTCCCGGTCCCGTTTCGACCTGAGCGGCGGATTCATCTTGAAGTAGGTGTCATAAGCCGGCCAACTCGGAATCGCCTCATGTCCCCGCCCGCCATCCCAGTCAACCCCGTCCGCCTTCCAGAACTCTTCCGCACCCGCAACTGCGGAATCCGTCAAAATAAAATGATGCGGACAGGCTTCGCCAGAAATCGGAATCCCGCGGTGCCTGGCCTCCCTGATCAAACCCACACTCCTTGCTGAACTGACGTGCTGGCAATGCAATGGCGTACCGGTCAACTCCGCCAAAAGAACGTTCCGAGCCACGATGAGATCCTCCCCTGATGCGGGCCACCCTTTCAGCCCCAAGACCGTGCTCCAATAGCCTTCATGCATCATCCCATCATTCACCAGTTGATAGTCCTGGCAATGATCCATGACTGGAAGATCAAACATCTTAGCGTACTCCAACGCATGCCGCATCAGCTCGCTGTTCTGAACACAATGCCCGTCATCGGTGATCGCCACCACTCCCGCTTTCTTCAGCGAACCTATCGGAGCCAGTTCTTCACCCGCGATTCCTTTCGTGATCGCGCCGGAAACGAAGACATTCACGTGCCCTTCCCGAGCTGCCTTCTCGCGGATCAACGCCACCATGGCAGGACTGTCGATCGGGGGGTTGGTGTTCGGCATGCAGACCACGCTGGTAAAACCGCCACGAAGCGCGGCAAGAGTTCCCGTGGCGACGGTTTCCTTCGCGGACTGCCCGGGTTCCCTCAAATGAACATGGAGATCGATCAATCCAGGTGCGACCACCAAGCCAGAAACATCCCTTGTCTCAATGCCCGGAGGCGCCTTGACTCCCGCTGAGGGCCCTATTCCAGCGATCTTGCCCCCCAAAACCAGCACATCAGCCACCGCGTCAAACGCGTTGCCTGGGTCAATCACTCGACCCCCTCTCAACAACAACGAACTCATTTTTCAAGAATACACGTTGCTGAATTGACAACGCAAGCGTCACCGGTTAATTCTTGCAGGGCGCTGCGGGTGTAGCTCAATGGTAGAGTTCCAGCCTTCCAAGCTGGTAACGTGGGTTCGATTCCCATCACCCGCTCCATTCTCTATCAAGCACTTACGAAGATGTGCAAGTAAAGTGCAAGTGAAACAACCGGTCGAAATCTTCCAAAAATAGTTCGGTCGGTCTTCGTTCTGCCCCTGCAAATCCGACTTTCCGCCGAGATTTGGGCACGAGATTCAGCGAAATCGCGCACAATCCAAGGCTTGCACGAATATACAAACTGCTTGTATGTTTGTGCGGTGTCCAGCGCAGCCAAAACCGCAGCCGACGTGCTCTTCGCGATTGCCGAAGGGCAGCAAGGCTATTTCACGTCCAAGCAGGCAGCCGACGCAGGATACCAACTCGGCAGTCAGGCGCATCACGTCAAATCAGGAAATTGGGTGCGCGTTGAACGGGGCATCTATCGCCTGACGCGTTTCCCGCAATCGTCCGAGGAACAACTTGTCATCTACGCCCTCTGGTCACGTAACAGAGCGGGCGAACCGGAAGGGGTTTACTCACACCAAACCGCGCTCAGCATCCATGAACTCTCCGACCTGAACCCGACCAAACTCCACATGACGGTCCCAGCCGCATTTCGGCGGACAGCCAAAACCCCGAAAGTGCTGGTTCTGCACCGCTCAAATCTAAATGAAAAAGACGTCGAACCCCGGCAAGAGAAATCATGGGGACAGACAATTAATGCGCCTCGCGGCGGATGGAGCTCGTCTGGTCGGCCAAGTTTACGCGTTCCGTGAAGAAACTCGCACGGCACAAGCCCGAAGCCCTGGACCGACGGAGGCAACGCTCCAGCCTCTTGAACGAGAGCCATACCATTCCACGTTGAGGACCCACAATCTTTCCGGTGATTTCAAGGGGTGCTGGGCGTGCGCGGTTGGTCACGATCTCCGCATCGTTTTTGAATTTGTTCGACCGAGGAAAAGTGCCGGAATGGAAATCCATCTGCTCAACGTCGGGACGCACGACGGGGTTTACTAACACTACAGCGACACTTTTGGAAATTGACCACGGATTGCACGGATTGCACGGATAAGATGAGGATGGATTCCCTCCCATCCGTGTCATCTGTGTCATCCGTGGTTGAATTCTAGGATGAAGTGTCGCTGTAGTGCTAAGATCTGAACTCAGTAAAACGACCCTGCTCAACCTTGTTCTCGAGCAACTCCAATTCCCTGCTCCTGCTCCTGCTCCTGCTCGTAATCGCAATCGTAATCGCAATCGTAATCGCAATCCTCCCCTCTGTTTCAAGGGCAACACCCGAGGATCAGGATGACGATGACGATGACGAAAAATGGAGGAATTGAAGTTGCCCGTCCGGATTGCGATTCCAACCGATTTTGCTGAGTTCAGAAGATGGAAATCCCTAAAACAATCGCGCTGTAGTGCTAACCCAACTGAACCGTCACGGGCTAAGCAATGCGGAGGAGCTTAAACGAGCGGAATGATGTTGGAGCGGGGAGCAACCGGCGGCAGACGTCAAGCCATTCCCAATAACGTGGCGATTCCTTTTTGTCGGCGATCAAACGTCAAAAATGCCCCCGCTGACAACGACCACGCGGCCCCCAAATGCCAAAGGTCAAATGTGGTGTGCCGCTTCTGCCATCCGTGGGCATCGCCCAGACTTCGGGCCATATTCACCGAATCCACCAGACTTATTTCCTTGCGCTGAAACAACTTGCTGGTCACCGCCCGGTCAAACCGATTGATGACCCTCCGGGCAATATGCTCCGGCACCGGCGACTTGGCCCGATGAACCGCCGCCCGTACGGCCGCTGGCAGTTCCAACAAATGCACTTCGCACAAGACAAAATCGTGGCGGTCAAACGTCGCCGCCATGGCTCGGGCAGCGGCATGGTTAACATCCTCCTCGTTCAGGAAACTGACCAGAAAACTGGTATCACTATAAACAATCATTCGCGGTCCTCCACCAGCATGGTGGCCAAATCGATTTTCACCGCTGGGCCGCTGGCGGGCATTTCCGCCAACAATCTATCCAGCCCGGCCAGCAGGCTTTTTTCCCCGGCATCAATCCGCCGCAGTTCAAACACCTTGCCGCCGCGCTTTTTTATCTGAATGGATTCGCCTGGCGAAAGCGATTCCTCCGGGCTGCCGTGCCGCAACTCTCGACCGCTGATATGCTTTTTCATCACAGTGCTAACACCATACGTTTAACAATAAATTCTTGTCAAAGGAAGTCACGTGAAAAAGCAGGGGCTACCAATCGACAATCCTGCTCCTGAAGAGGGAACCGGGGTCACCCATCTCGACATTCAACAATCGGCAGTCCTGCTTGAGCCGATCTTGTTCGGCTCGGCTCTACCGCGGTCGATTCTCAAACCGACTGACGGTAATCGATACCTTTTGCAGCCTATCATCCCCGCCGCACCTTCATGCTCCTGCACTTTCAAGCCACATGCCCGACGGCCCGCTCAATCCGGAAGGGGGTGGCCATGTGACCAACCTGCTCCGCGAATCAAAATATTTCGGGGACACACAGTTTATTCTGGAACTTCAGCCTCCCTTGCCTCACGTCCCTGTTTGATCAAACTCTCCCGCCCCGTTCAAGTTCTTTCTCCAATTATCTGTCCGTCCCCGGGACTTTGTCATGAGGCAGGTGATGGTTTTCGCCCATGATCTATGGGGTCGTTCCGCGCTCGCCGGATTCGGACCAATTCAGCAGGAACGCCCGCCGCTGGTCGAAAAAATGGCGCAAACTGCCCGGGCTGAGTTCATCAGCCGTTCCCGCCAAGAATTGATCGGTCGTGAAGAGTTTGCGGGTGTCGCGCGCCACATCGTCGCTGATCAGGTCACGATAGTGTTTCACTACGAGCCCCAGTGCTTTCCAGTCGAACGATTTCTCCGCGATTTCACGGACGACACCGAGGTACTTGGCGCGCAGCGACGGCACTGCCAGGATTTGCGATATGATCGGCTTGCTGGCGTCGCTCTGGGCGGCCAAAGGATTGAGCGCCGTTCCGCCGCCGTCCCCCGGGCCACCGCCCCGACCACCGCCACCTGAACTAAACATTTCATTAACGTCATAGAACATCAGATGAAACCGACCGTTCGGATCAAGGTAGAGCGAGTAGTCGGCTCCTCGGGCGTAGAACCCATCCCGGTTGACCATCGCGTTGTCGAGAGCTAGGAAGCGCAGATAGCCGTCGATGTCGAGCATCGGCGCGAGCGCCGCTTCCAGTTGCTCGGTTGGAGTCTGCTGCAACGTTCTGGCAAGTTCGATCAAAGCGGTCCAAGCCGCCGGTTGCTCTTTCGATTTGATTTGGAAAACGCTCCTGTAGCTGTTCGCGTCTTGGTCCACGTACCAGAATCCGCGATTCTTCACATCAGCGGGTGTCAGCTTTACGCCGGGACTGGCAGGCGGTCGATTGCCGCCTCGCCCTCCTCCTCCACCTCGGCCTCCCTGTCCTCCCTGGCCACCAGCACTCGATTTGATGAACTCCACGGCGCGAACACGCTCCACGGCGTTGAGCCTGCCGTCCTTGTCGGCGTCAAATTGCGTGATGATCGGCCGCTCTTGATTTCCGCCGCCGCCGCCAAGAACCGCGCGGACGCCCCACGACATGAGCAGAGTCACTTGATCGGCACCAAGCTTATCAGCACCCGCTTGAAGCTCCATGAATTGGTCGGAACGCGCGTTGGCAAGCGCGAGTTCGGCACTGTTCAGCAGCGCCAGTTTCTCCTTCAAGTTGGTATCGTTCCTTGGATCCGCGTAGGCCGCTGCGATGAACGCTGTTCGGGCTGCGGTTGCGGCGGTTTTCTGGGTCAAAATGGCTTGATCCATCGAGGTGATCGCGGTGGTCTGTGCGGGTGTGATGGTTGGACCACCACCCGTGCCAGGCACGACCGTGGCCGGCGCACCGCTCCCTACTTGGGCAAAACCAAAGTGCGTGCTCAAGGCGATCGTGATCGCCGCCAATGTGGGAAGCGCGAGTCGTGAGAGTTTTGGTTGGTTCATTTACTTTTAGGCAGGCTCACTTGGTTTGAGTGATCGTTCCCGCAATCGTGCCACCATGATCTCGATTGGCGGTCTCCCACCATCTGCCGGCATACACATTCTCGTGGAACAAGACGCGAGCGGACCAATTTGCCGCGTCTTTCCCGGCCCGGACATCATCCAGGATGAGCCCAGCGGTGTCGCCCGC
>CAMBEJ010000122.1 GCA_945865375.1 Akkermansia muciniphila
TTCCGTTTCCGCTGGGGTGTATAGGAGTGGGAAGGGAAACAGGTGGATCCACAAAAGGTAACTTGAGCTGGAAGCCGTGGGTGTCGCGACAGACCAGGCCTTGTTCTGAAAGTTCGGCCAGAGCGGCGCACACGGTGGCGGTGCGCAAATGAATCGTGGAGATCGGGAGGCGTCAAACTGGGCGAGCCAAAGATCCCCTCTCCTGCCCTCTCCCGTGGTAAGCGATTAGAAAATAGACCCATACCGCCGCCACCGCCGCGGTCAATCCGAGCCAGAAAAGCGGCCACTTTGCGCCCATCTCCCCTGCGCAAGCGGAGAACCACCAGCCTGTCCCGAGGTAGCCAATGAGGTTGCCCACGCCGCTGCTCATGAGCGCCATCAAGGCCTGGGCTCTGGCACGCCAAGCGACGTCCACGCGCTGATCGATGTAGATCTGGGCCGTGATGAACACCAGAGTGAAGGAACATCCGTGCAAGAGCACTCCAGCAAGAAGCCCCGCCTTGGTGCCCAGCGCGCTCATTCCGAACCGCGCCATGCCAAATGCGAGGCCACAGGTGACAATCCATTTTAAACGGAGCTTCAGCAGCAACCCGCCCAGCATGAACATGGAGATCACTTCCGTCACCTGCCCAAGGCTGAGCCAGGCGCTGGTGTTTTGCATGCCGAGTTCGAGCATGTGCGGCGGCGTGTAAGGATAATATCCCGCCAGAGGAATGGCGAACAAGCCCACAGTGATGAACACCACACGATGGTCTCGGTCCTTTAGCAACGCGAGTGCGTCCAAGCCTAGCCGTTGACGCAAGCTCAATTGCTCGGCGGACTGGGGCGTCACCAAAACCGGAAGGAAATAGGTAGAGCCGCAAACAGCGAGCCACATCACCGCGCCAACAAAACCCGAGAGCACCGATGCATCGGCGTTCAACCAGCTCACCATCCAGCAGCCGGCCATCCAACCAATCGTCGCCATGGCACGGATGGGGCCGAACTCCATTTTGGCGTCCGCCAAACGCGCAAAGACGATCGTCGAGGAAATGCTCCACGTCGGCGAGGAACACAACGCGTGGAGTTGGATGAAAGCCAATACAACCCAAGAGTTCCATCGCAGGCCGATCGCCGCGCTGGCCAACGCCATGGCGACAGCGGTGGCCATGGCGAGTCCGCGCAGCACTTTGACGGGAGAAGCGTGGCGATCCGCCATGGCTCCGAAAATGAGCGGCGAGACGAACGCCGCGAGCGCGGAAGTGGCGAACGCGTAGGCCTTGATGTGATTCAACCCATGCGCATCCAGCACGTTGCTCAAAGGTACAAACCACATGCCAAGCGCCGCGCCTTGAAGGGTGAACAGCGTCACCAACTCCGCATATTCCGCCCGGCGTATTGTTCGCAGCACACGCCTAGGAAACACGGGCGAGTCAGAAAGCGCAAAGCCATTGAACCGAATTCAATCCCATCGATCCTCAGACCTCAGTGGAATCCGTTGAAATCGTGATCTGAACGCGCAACCCCAATTCCATTTTTCCTAATCCTAATCCTAATCGTAATCCTCCGGTGTTGCCCTTGAAACAGAGGGGTGGATTAGGATTAGCACTACAGCGACACCTTTGGAAATTGACCACGGATTGCAGGGATAAGATGAGGGTGGATTCCCTCCCATCCGTGTCATCCGTGTCATCCGTGGGTGAATTCTCAGATGAAGTGTCGCTGTAGTGCTAGTCGCCTTGATAAAGGCAAACTCCCATTACAGGTTGCACGAGGGAAACCCGGGATAGGATTACGATTACGAGAAGATCTGGAAAAATCTGAGATGCGCTGGCCCTCGCCAGGAGTTTTCTCCTTGTCTGAACGAGTCGGACAAGGAATGATAGATGTGAGTTGACAATAAACACGGAGTGCCTCCAGGGGACATGCAGGGCATATCCTTAGGGTGTCTGGTAAAATAATCCATAAAGAAAATGACATCCAACATCTTTCCCGACCGGAAGCCATGGGCTTCATCAGTTCTGAAATATTCATGGCGAGAGCTCCTTTTCGGGCTGTTGGTCTATGTTGTTTCCGTGCCGGCGTTCAGCGCTTCCGTCACTTTGCAACCCGTCGCGGATACCTCGCTGTTCGAGACAACTCCAGAGAACAACTTGGGCGTTGCGGACCTGGCTTCGGGCACGACGGCGAATGGAGAGAAAAGCCGGGCGCTGATGCGGTTCGATTTTTCCGGCCAAGTGCCCGGGAACGCGACGATCATTTCGGCAGAGTTGACCTTGCGAGTGACCAAGGCACCTTCAGGGGCTGTCTCTTCGACGTTCGGCCTGCACCGGGTTTTGCAGGCTTGGGGCGAAGGGGGGAAAGGCGGGTTGATCGGCAACGCTGCCACCACGGATGAGGCCACATGGAATGCACGGTTTTTCCCAGACACGCTGTGGAGCGTGCCGGGTGCCGCCGCTCCGGCTGATTTTGTCGCCAAAGCCAGCGCCACAAAGCAGATCGCCGGTGTGGCCAGTTACAGCTTCGATTCCACGGTTGATCTGGTGTCCGACATCCAGGGATGGATGGCTGATCCCAAGAGTCACTTCGGATGGATCCTCATCAGCCAATCGGAAGCCACGCCTAAAACCGCGCGCCGTTTTGGTTCGCTGGAGGTGCCCGCCACGGCACCGACCCTTGTCATCCAGTTCTCTGAACCGACTCCTGCCGTGGCCCCATCCTTCACCACCCAACCAGTGGATCAAAAAGTGGCCGTGGGTGGATCCGTGGCGTTTTTTGTCAAGGCGGCGGGGACCGCTCCATTGAGTTACCAGTGGAAGTTCAAAAATGACGACCTGCGCGGTGCCGCCTCTGACACACTCACTCTCAACAACGTGCAACCATCTCAGGAGGGCAACTATTCGGTGACTGTCACCGGCCCCGGTGGAACCGCCACGAGCCGGATCGCTCTTTTGTCCTTCGTGTCGCCGCCGACGGGCGGAAAACGCTGGACCCTCATGGTTTACGGCCACGGGGACCACAATTTGTCGGGTAGCCTGGTTGCGGACATGCAGGAAATGGAAGCGGCGGGAAGCGGCCCAGATTTCAACGTCGTTCTACAGGCGGACTTCGACGCAAAAGCCACGGGAAACGTGTCTGGGGGACTGCCGGCCAGTCTGGCCAGCGGAGTCACTCGCTTTTTGATGCAGCAGGACAGCGACCCTAGGTCGATCACCTCGGTGCCCGTCGAGCGGTTGCCCGAGAGCATGAACATGGATGATCCCGCTGTTTTGACTCAATTCATCACATGGGCCGCCCAGAAATATCCTGCGGACCGTTACGGGTTGGTCCTGTGGAACCACGGTGGACAGTGGGAGGGGTTCGGCGGTGACTCCCAGGACGGCACGCTGGAGCAACCAGGCAACCTGACCACGGCTCAAATCCGGAGCGCGGTGGGTGCCGCGATGCAAACCACCGGGATTCAAAAATGGGAGTTCGTGGCTTTCGACACCTGCCTCATGGGCGGCGCGGAGGTTCTGACAGATTTTGTGCCCCTGACGGATGTGTTTATTGCCTGCCCCGAGCTCGACTACGGCGACGGCTGGGATTACGCTGCTGCGTTCGACTTTCTGAAGGCCAACCCGGGGGTCAGCGCGCTCGATTTTGGCCGTGCGGAAGCGAAGACCTGGGAGGCGCACCATCTCCAGGAGGGCAAGGATTCGGACTTGCAACTTGCTGCCCATGCGGTTTATGACCTGACGAAATACGCCGTGTTTGAGCAACGATTCAACGAATTTGGGTCGCTTCTGAGCCAGATCGGAGCGACGCGGACGACAGTGCTTCCCCGCCTGCGCCTAGAGACCACTCAATACAGTTTGGGTGGCGTGCAGGGGATCGGTCAACCCACGGACTACATCGACCTTGGCGAATTCGCGGACCGTCTCGTCGCTGAGGTGTCGACCACCCCCGCCCTCAAAGCCGCAGCCAGCAGCTTGACCGCGAGCATCGACACGCTTGTTGTTGCCAAGGTGCGGGGCGCAAAAAAGCTACTGACCCACGCTCTGTCCGTTTACTATCCGGTTGCAGGCTCGAGAGGCAATGCTGGTTACAGTGGGCTGACCATTTCCTCGAAGCCCGGCTCCACTTGGTCGCAGTTCCTGCTCAGCATCGCCGATGACAGGGCCGGAGACAGGACGGCGCCGGACGTTGACAGTCGCTTGTCAGCGTCCTTTTCCGCATCGACAGAACAGCCTGTGAACGTGAAAGTCCCTCTGGTCAGCGGAGCCGACGCGTATGGACTGTACGCCTCCATTGTGGATAATCGTTTCACGGGCAAGGCCAACGAATTCGTTTACTTGGGTGAAGTGCTCAGCGTTCTCGTCAATGGTATTGGGACCCACACCGTGCCATGGAACGCGACGCTGCCGATGCTCTCCAGTTCCGTCGGAGCGAACGCGGTGGTGTTGGGTGGCTTTTTCGATGATGTCGGCAGTGACATTCTTGTGAGTTTCGCCGACTATGTTCCGCCCGGGTCTGCGGAGCAGCAGTTCGTCATCTTGCTAACCCAGCTCAAGGGCGGCAAAGCCAAGGTGATCTCGGTGTTGGACGGCGATGAACACGGCGAGGGTTTGGCTCCGCGAGGGATCGATGTGCAACCGGGCGGCACGCTGACTCCGGCCTACTACATGGAACGTCGCAGCGGAGAGGATCCTTCAAAGTGGCAATCTGAAGCCGTTGTCGGCAAGTCATCCGTAGTGATTCCAGCGAACGGTCTGGCGGGCCTGACCGTGACTTTCACCCAGGTTCCAGATGGGGTTTACGCGATGGAAGTTCAGGTCGTGGACTTGTTTGGGAATGAGAGCCAAGTTTTGACATATTCCATCGCCGTCGGCCAGACGGGTTCGTCTCCGGCGCTCCGCGTGCAGACCGGCAACACCAGCAAGTTCGTCCTCTCCTGGTCCGCTTCAGACACCGGGTTCGTTCTCGAATCGAATGCCACCGCGTCGCCGACTGGGTGGACTCCGGTGGCCCCCGGCAGCGTGACTTCGGATGGGACCGATAAAGCCTTCACTGACACCCTCACAGATTCAGCCAAGTTCTATCGACTCAAGAAGAATTGAGGCAGGAACTCCGATCCCGGGGCGTCGTTCAGTTCGGGTCCACGGGAGAACGCGTTACTTTATGAAACACTTTTTTCAAGTTTGGTTTTTTTCGGCCGCCCTCTTCTCCGTCGCCGGTCCAGCCGTGAGCGGGCAACCTGTCGCCTCGCTGCCGCGCAGCGCGCCCGAAGCGCAGGGTGTGTCTTCTGTCGGCTTGCTCGCGTTCGTCGAAGCTGCTGATCAACAGATTGACGGAATGCACAGTCTGATGCTCCTGCGCCACGGCCATGTGGTCGCGGAGGGATGGTGGGCTCCTTATGACGCGCGGAGCCAGCACGAGCTGTATTCGCTCAGCAAGAGCTTTACCTCGACCGCTGTCGGCATGGCTGTTGCTGAAGGCAAGCTCAGTGTGGATGACGAGGTGGTCAAGTTCTTCCCGGAAGACGCGCCTGCGGAACCTGGCCCCAATCTCAAGGCCATGCGTGTCCGCGACCTGCTGAGCATGGCTGCTGGGCATCAGGATGAGACTTCGTCCGCCCCTGAGAAGATTTCCGTGAAGGCCTTTCTGGCGCATCCGGTGCCCCATAAGCCCGGCACGCATTTTAAGTACAACACCCCGGCGACGTTCACACTTTCCGCGATTGTTCAAAAGCAGACAGGTCTGACGGTCCTTGACTACTTGCGTCCGCGGCTCTTCGAACCGCTTGGAATTGAACAACCCGTCTGGAACACCAACTGGCAGGGCATCTCGCTCGGCGGCTACGGAATGCGGGTGCGAACCGAGGACATCGCGCGGTTCGGGCAACTTTACTTGAAAAAAGGAAATTGGCGCGGCAAACAACTCATCCCGGCTTCGTGGGTTGAGGCGGCGACGGCGCGCCAGGTTTCCAACGGGAGCAACCCAAAGAGCGACTGGGACCAAGGCTACGGATTCCAATTCTGGCGCAGCAGGCACGGCGCCTACCGCGGTGACGGAGCTTTTGGTCAGTACTGCATCGTGTTGCCGGAGCAAGACGCGGTGGTGGTCATCACGAGCGGCGTGAAAAACATGCAGACAGTGTTGGATCTCGTCTGGGACAAGTTGCTTCCGACGCTGCAACCGCGCCGCCTGTCCTCGGATCTAGGCAACCGGATGAAACTCGAACGTAGGCTGGCTAGTCTCGCGCTGCGCACGCCCGAAGGGAGCCCTTCGTCCCCGACCGCGGCAAAAGTCTTGGGCAGAAAATTCGTGTTCTCCGCCAACGATCAGAAAATAGAATCCGTCACTCTCCAGCCGGACTCGTCTGGCAGCGCGATGACGTTAGTCTTACGGGCGAACAGCGTTGAAAGCCGTATCGCCTGCGGCCACCGTGAGTGGAAGAAAGGACGAGCCCCTTTTGGTTCGTACCCCGACGAACCCGTGGCCGCAAGCGGGGCATGGGTGTCGGACGACTCTTACGTTGTTAAACTCGCGGCCTTTGAGACTCCTTTTTGCCTGACAATAAAGCTGAGCTTTGATGGGGGCCGCGTGCTCCTCGACTCCGAAATGAACGTCTCGTTCGGCGGCACAAAACGAGGGCAGTTGGTGGGGCAGGCAAATTAGGGTAACGTGCTATCCATGAGCGATGACCAACCGGAACAAGAGGCCCAAGGGGAGCCTGGACGGGTGTCGGGAACGGAATCCGGGCCACTGAAGCCAGTGGAACGTTTGTTTCCTTTCGTGATGAAGGCGCGTGCGTTGATTGTCGGCCGCGACAGGCTGTGGCGCAGCCGCAGCAAACTCCAGTTTGTGCTCATCACCAAGGATGTCTCCGAAAACAGCCGCGCCCAAATTCTACGTGATTTCGCGCCTTATCCGATCCTCCAACACTACGTGGAGGCGGACTTGCTGAAGTATTTTGGGGTGAAAGGAGGCAAGGTGGTCGGTTTCACAAAATCAACACTCGCCACGTCGATTTATGCGGAGCTGAAGCAATACCGATTGAACAAGCCACCCCTTCATCCCTTGAAACCCGGGAAGTCCGCGGACCCTGAGAGGGCGACGAAAGCGTCCGGGTCGAAGACGTGAGCATGGGTGAACGATTCCTGCAAATCGAGAACCGCAGGGGTCAGTCCCGGGGTGCCACTCACCGCGCTCGTGCGTCGTGTCGAGTCACAGGTTGAGCCGACGGGGAAACAGATGCTCCCACTCCAACGCCAAATCCAAAACCTACGCCGGACGCGCGACCTGCTGCTGCCGCGTCTGCTCTCGGGGTAGGTGGAGTTGAGCATGGCGGCTGGAAAAGTATCAAAAAGCACTTTAGTGATGGAGTGAATCAATCGAGCATCAATCAGCACTTGCCATCAACGGACCTGAACGCTTAGCGGGCCCGAACGTGGTCCAACAGATTAGAAATGCGTGCCTTGATGATGGCGTGCATCTCAGCGGGGTCACCCACAGGAACATAGTCCTTTGGGGCCTGTCGCGAGTTGTGCTCATCAAGGCGCTAATCCGACATATCGATGAAAGCTCAGACCTCAGAATGACGGGGGTAAATCAGGGAAACGAGTGTGCATTCCGAATCCTTCAGAATCGACGCGGAAATTTGTTTCCCTGGCCGCCGGTTAGTGGGAGGACCAGGAAGAGGGGGCATTTCGAGGAAACCCAACTCACCCTTGTTTTTCTCGTTCTACCCCCCAAATTCTGAGGTCTGAAGATGTCATGGCGCCGCTCGTCCTGATCTTCATCGCTTCACCGAGCGCAAAAAATCTCGAAGAAGGATCGTCTCGGAAAGATTATCGACTTCATTACAATGCTCCCAATCGATCCAGACGTACTCCACGCCAACGTGCCCTCGGTAGCCCGTGGCCGCCATCGTCCGAAGCACGCGCGCGTAGTCGATGGTGTTTTCCTTGAAAGAGGACTGCAACCGTCCTTTGCAAGCGCAGCGGGCGTGAAAATGGCTGGCGTGCTCAACCAGCGGTTCGATCTCGACGTCGGGAAACCCGGCTTTTGTGAAGTGCGTGTAATCCAACGTTAACGTGAGGCCTGGAGTTGCGGCGACGAGTTGAGCCGCTTTCGAGGGCGTTGGGACGATCGAACTCAGGTGCGCTTCCACGGAGAAAAGGATGCCGTGCTGCTGTGCTTGGTCGACCCGCCAAGCCAATTCTTCTGAGGAACGATTTAGCGAATCCTGCTTCGATTCATCCGGGAATCGGACGCCCGGAAGGGTGGTCACGTGCTGGCCGCCGCAACGAGCCGTAAACTCGAGCGTGCGCAGGTAAAGGTCGCGCGCTTTCTTTCGGCGTCCGACCTCGGGATGATTGATCGCGAGCGATGTGAACTCTGGCGCAGTTTGGAGAAATACATCGGCGAGATGCAAGCCGCGGTCCGCGAGCTTTTTTGTGAGAGTTTTGGCGGACTTCGCCAGGGAGCGAAACACTGTTGAAGGCCAGAGGTGCGATCGCTCTTCAAACAGGCCAAGGTCCAGGCCCTGGATGTCCAGCATGGCGATCACGTCAAGGACGTTGTCGTGGGGCAGTAATGGAAAGGTGAAATCCGCGCAAGCGAGTTTTAGAGGCTTCATGGTGAGTGGGTTCGTTGATCAATTGGCTCCCGACATGGCGTGCATGAGTCGAGATTTCGTCATTTGGTCGCGATGGAGTTCGCAGACCAGTTTGCCCTTGCAGAGAACCAGCGCTCGGTCGGCCAAGCCCACTATCTCTTCCGCTTCGCTGGAGGTCAGCAGCAAAGTCATCCCCTGAGCCGCGAGGTCTCGGCAGAGCTGGTAAATGTCTCGTTTCGCGGCCACATCAACCCCACGTGTCGGATCATTCAGAATGAGGATCGAGGGTTCCGTCGCGAGCCATTTCGCCAAAAGCACCTTCTGTTGGTTGCCCCCGCTCAGGTTGGTGGCTTTCTCATCGAACCGGTCGGTGCTCATGCCGAGTCGCCGGATGCAACGCACCGTGGCGTCTCGAACTGCCCGCTTATCAATCAACCGCAACCGAGTCAGCAATTTTTCCAGAGTCAACATTGTGGCGTTGCGATCGATCGACCAGTCCATCATCAATCCTTGCTCGCGGCGGCTCTTCGGAACCAACGCCCAGCCATGTCGGATTGCCGCCAGAGGGGTGGTTCCCTTCTCTAACCTCCCGCGCACAAGGATCTGGCCGCCGGTCAAAGGATTCAATCGAAAGAGGGCCTGAAACAACTCGTCGATGCCGGACCCTTCCAGTCCGGCGAACCCCACGATCTCCCCGGCCCGGGCGGAGAAGCTGATGGGCTCGATATGAAAAGATTCCAACGCGCGGACCTCCAGCACCACAGCGCCTGGGGCGGAGGCTGCGGGTCGCTGTGGAAACGATTCATCTAACCGTCGCCCGATCATGGCCACGATGATCTTGGGAATGGTCGTTTCAACCGTTGACCAGGTGCCTTGATAGTGCCCATCGCGAAGCACCGTGATGCGGTCGGCGATGGCGAACACTTCTTCCAAACGATGCGAAACATAAACAATTGTGAGTCCTCGCGCTCGTAAACGACGGATAATCTCAAATAGCCTGACCGACTCAGTTTTGTTCAACGCAGAGTTGGGTTCGTCAAGGATGAGGATCTTCGGCTGCTGCTCCAGGGCGCGGGCGATCTCAACGAGCTGTCTTTCGCCGATCGCAAGCGAGCCCACGATCGCATCAGGCGAGAGGTTTGCATCGAGGTTGGAGAGAACTCTGCGGGTGGCCTCGCGCATGAGTTGTCCTCGAACGAAGCCCCAGGGTCCGGCCAACTCCCGATTGGCGAAGATGTTCGCCGTGACCGTGCGGTGCGGGAACAGATTCAGCTCCTGAAAGACAATGCTGATCCCACGGCGTTGGGCCTCCCGGGGGTTCTCCAATCGCACGGTTTCTCCATCCAGTTGGATCTCGCCCTCATCTGGCTCATGGATCCCGGCTAGCAACTTCATCAGAGTCGATTTGCCCGCGCCGTTCTCGCCCACCACAGCGTGAACCTCACCCCGCCCGATCTCAACACTGACATCATCAAGCGCAGCCACTCCACCGAAGCGCTTCGACACGCGATGCAGTCGGATACAAGGAGTGGGGTCCATTTGTGATCGAAGCCAGGTTGTTCGCCCTCCTTAGTTCCTGACTTTTGGAAGGGGCTTGGCGAGCACGTTTAAATCGGCAAAGTGTCGGGCGATGTGGTCTTCATACCACCTCGTTTGTTTCGTGCTGTCGGTCTCGCGCCCATAGATCGCGTCCACATTATCATGAGTTAAAACCTCGGTGCCAACGTCGATCCAACCCTTCGGCAGTGGTTGCTTGTCACGCAAATGCCGGGCGAGAGCCAGCACCGGGAGGTATCCTTGAAGGTAGGGATGCTGGCCGATGACGATTTGCACAGTTTCAGCCTTCACGGCATCAAGGGTCTCGCGCCCCATGTCGTAACCGGCGAGCAGCCAGCGGCCTTTGGTCCGCTCCTTAAGCTTCGCGAGATTGGGCAAGTCCATCGAGCATAGTCCGACCATGGCGGCGATTCCAGGATTGGCCCCGGCGAGGTTCTCCCACGCGGCGTAGTTGGCGGTGTTCTCAGTGTTGACATCGAAGGGCTCGCTGACCTGGTAGTTCGTGCCCGCCATACCCTTCTTAAAACCCTCGTAACGATCGACCAACACACCCACGCCCGGGGCGCACATCCCCACGATGATCCGGCCTTCCCGCCGATTTTGTGCGGCAAGCGCCTTGCGCAATTCCGTGGCCAAAATGACGCCGCTGCCATACTCATCCTGTCCAAACCATGCCGTCGCGGTCGAACCGGGGCTGGTCACATTCGCCGTGAGCACTGGCGTGCCCGCCTCGGTAGCCTGGCGGATGGGCGTGACCCATACCTCACCGGGCATCGGGATCACGATCAACCCGCGGGCTTGCTTTTGCCTCATCCCTTCGAACATGGCGATCGCATCGGCAGTGGCTGAGAATCCAGAGGGTCCCACCACGTCCACATCCACCCCTTCGGCCCGGGCCGCCTCTTCCGCGCCTTGTTGTATAACGTGGGTGAAGTCATTTAAACCGTGGAGCACGAACCCCAATTTTACGGCGGCTTTCTTCGGCGGCGGATCCCCGCTGGCGGGCTTTTGATTGCAACCCGGCAGCAACGCGAGGGTGAGGGCGAACGTGAGGAGCAGGGGGGTGCCCTGAACGATCCCGAGCTCCGAACGAATGCGAGTCTTGGAGGGGGTGGGAAAGTCTTGGCGTGTGTTCATTGTCATCGATAAGGCAGGCGGAGGGTTCACTAGGGCTTCTTCATTGTTTTTTCACCACTCCGCCGATGGCGACAGCGGTAATGATGACCACGCCTGTGGCCACCGTGCCCCAGTAGGCGGAGAATTCCAACAGCACCAATCCATTCCGGATGACAGCAATCAGGAGGGCACCCAGGATGCCGCCTGCCACGGAGCCTCCGCCCCCCGTCAGAGCCGTGCCGCCGATGATCGCCGAAGCGATGACGAAGAGCTCATATCCTTGCCCGGTGGTGGGGCTCGCCGCCTGGAGAAAGGCTAATTCCATGATCCCTGCGATCCCGGCTACAAGCCCCATGATCGTCATGGCCGCGATCCGATGGCGGGCCAGTGGAATGCCTGAAAATCGGGCTGCTTGCGCGTTGCTCCCGATGGCCTGCAACCGCCAGCCAAACGGAGTGTGCGCGAGCAGGATGTGACCGCAAGCACCCACGGCCAGCATGAGCCAAACACTGGTGGGCACCCCAGCAAGATTGCGGCTGCCTAGGTCGAACAGCAGATTGTCCTTTGAAAAATTGGCGATGGGCGTGCCTTTTGACAAAACCAGCGCCAAGCCTCGGTAAATGCTCAACGTTCCGAGTGTCACGATAATTGTGGGAATCCGCAGCGAGACACCGAGCAGACCATTGGCCAGCCCGCAACCGGCGCCGGTAGCCAGACCCGCGAGCGCCGCGACCGGCATAGCCATGCCCTCCCTCAAACACACTGCCGCCACGATGTTGACGAGCGTGAGAATGGCACCCACCGAGAGGTCGATCTCGCCCATCGACAGGAGCATCACCATCCCGACCGACATGATGCCGTAGCTCGAGGCCTGCCGGGCGACCTGCAACAAGTTTGTTGGCTGAGCGAATCGGTCCCCGGTGGACAACCATAGCAGACCACAAACGCTCAACAGCGCCACAATCACGCCGATCTCATCGATCGACCGGACCCGGCGCCACGAGGCACGGGGTATTGCCCTCATAATGGGATCCGTGGTTGCATGGCAGGAGGATGTCTGGTTGCCAGGGCGTAGGACAGCAAAAATGCTTTGAGAATTGCTGGTGGGATAGGCAGCGTCCTTGTGACGGCTGAATCCTTCGTATGAAGGATCACTTCCCTTTTTCAAACCGGCTGATCAATTCCAACATCTCGCGAGCTATGGCATCACCAGGCTCAATCTCCAGTGCTCTCTTAAAATACACCTTTGCCTCCTTGATTCTTTGTTGCTCAAGCAAAATGAGCCCAACGTTGCCCAGAGCACGGGAATGACCAGGATTGATCTCGAGCGTCTTGAGGAAAGCCCTTTCGGCGTCCTTTGGACGATTTTGAGATCGGAAGAGAACCCCGATTTGGTAGTAGGCTTCGTCGAAATCAGGCTTCAAACTCAGAGCTTGTTGGAATTCATGCAGCGCCCCCTGATTATCGTCGCCCAAAAACAGCGCGCGACCCAGTTCGTGGTGCGCGAGCCAGTTGCCAGGTTCTTTGCGGATCAGGTAACGGTTGAAGACCACCGTGTCCTTTAAGAACCTGGGTTGCAGCTTCTCCGTCAGAACCGCTAGGTCCTCAACACTTCGTAACACGACCTGCAGCCAGAGTTCGGCCATTTCATCCGTTGAATCAGAACCGTACATCACCCGCTTTGGGGGATGGTTCCGGTTCCTGGGGTTATCCGAGGAATTGTCGTAAATGATCTCGAAATCAATCCGGGCCCCTTTGGGCAGCAGGATCGGCGTCGCGTAACGATAATCTCCCTGCCAGTTAAAATCCCAATGGCTGATTGAGAAAAGTGGCTGGATTGTTCCTCCGGGGATGTGCGCCCGCGCCCGCATCGAGGTCGCAAGGTAATGGGCGTGTGGCAGTATCGCCCGAATTTCCACCTCAACGGGCACCGTGAATGAATCCGTGACAGCATGCGACTTTGACCCGGCGGGGATATCGATCTCCATGGACCCAAGCGGGATCTTGAACGCCACCTTCGTCGGTGGATTGTCTCCAAAGTACAAACCAATCTCCGGTTGGACAGTCTCTTCGCGCCCCGTTGGTTGCAGGTGAAGTTGCATGACCAGGTCCGAGGTCATTTCGACGGCGGAGACCAAATCGTCCGTGGCGGCTGCCGGTTGTTTCCCAGGCTGCCAGCAGAGGAATTGTCCAAGCGGGTTCTCGACCGACTTGGGCATGTGGATGCCTCCAAAACCAGGGCCAGGGTCGGATGCATCCGCTTTCCTCGACCCATCCGTCCGGTCGAAGCGGACAAATGCGTGATGGATTGCTTTGCCATTGGGTCGGAATTCAAAACCACGCAAAAACCGTCGTTTCTTCAACCCCAAAGGTACGACAAAATTTCGGTATTGATCCGGCCCCGAGGCGGCCAAGGTATAGGGCACAGGCAACGTCACCACTTGGTCTGGAGCACCCCCATGCCAGCCACTCTTGAACTCCGGTGGAGGCGGGAGATCTGAGCTGGCTCCCTCGGCGCATCCGCCATCCAGCCATCGCCGAAACAAACTGATTTCGGCGGGCTGAAGTCGTCTTTCTCCCAAGAACAAAGGCGGACCCGGGTCCGGCATCCAAGGCGGCATCCGACGACGCTCCACCAAACTCGCGATATCCTCGGCGTGTTTCCGGACGCTTGAGAACGACAACAAATCGAACGGAGCTGATTGTCCGGGGCGATGGCAGGGCGTACAATGAGCGAACACAACCGGAGCAATGTGCTTGTTGAACGTCACCGAGCCAGCGGTCGGTGAAGCCGCCGCAACATTCGCGGTGCTGCACGCGACAATAACCGCAGCGCATCCCGACATCCAGGTATCGATTGAAGACAACCGTATCCGCATCTTGAGCCGATTTTTCGTCATGTCCACAGAGGGATCATCACGATCCGACAATGAGTACACTCCGCAGTCGCGCGCGTAAACGGAATCCTTTGGCATGGACGCGAATGGCTACGTTCCAGCGGAGCCGGGATGTGGTTGGAGTTGACGCCCATCCCGTTCGGATCGACACTCCCTCAGAAACGTCTGAGTCGTCGTCATGAATCATCACCCATCACGCATTGAAGACCTGTTCCTGACCCGCCGGGAATGGCTCGAGAGATGTGGCCTCGGCTTTGGTGCCATTGGCCTATCCGCCTTGCTCGGATCTCCGGGATTGGCCTCCGCTTCGGCACCCGTCGGTCCTGCCGGTCAAGCGCACAGTTCCAATTCGCCTCTGGCACCTCGCGAGCCCCATTTTAAGGCCAAAGCCAAACGCGTCATCCACCTGTTCATGAACGGGGGACCTTCTCAAGTGGACACTTTCGATCCCAAACCCGCCCTCGCCAAATACGCGGGCAAACCGTTGCCCACGGAAAACCTGCGCACCGAACGCAAAACCGGTGCCGCTTTCCCATCGCCGTTCCAGTTCCGCAAATACGGCCAGAGCGGCATCGAAGTCAGTGAGATCTTTCAAAATGTGGCCCAAAGCATCGATGACATCGCCGTGATCCGTTCCATGCATGCCGATGTCCCGAACCACGAACCCTCCCTGCTCCTGCTGAACTGTGGGGATGCCCGGTCGGTCCGCCCCAGCATGGGCTCATGGCTCACCTACGGCCTCGGTACCGAAAATCAAAACCTCCCTGGTTTCATCGCGATGTGCCCAGGTGGCTACCCCATCCAAGAGTCGCAGAACTGGCAGTCTGCCTTTCTCCCCGGTATCTTCCAGGGAACGTACATCGACACCCAGCACAAGGACATCGAAAAACTGGTTGAAAACATCAAGAATCACCAGAGCTCCCTCGAAGGTCAGCGCAAGCAAGTGGACCTTATACGGGCCTTGAACCTGAGGCATGCTCGCACACGGCAAAACGACGCCCAGCTCGAAGCTCGCATTCAATCTTTTGAACTCGCCTATCGCATGCAGATCGATGCCACCGACGCGTTCGACATCTCTCGTGAACCCGAGCACATCAGGCGGATGTATGGCGAAGGCACCCAGGCGCGTCAGATCCTGATCGCCCGGCGTCTGGTCGAACGCGGCGTCCGCTTCGTCCAGGTGTGGCATGGCGCAGGCCAACCTTGGGATAATCATGATGATTTGGAGGTCAATCACCGCCGACTCGCACGTGAATGCGACCAAGCCATCGGAGCCCTGATCAAGGACCTGAAACAACGGGGAATGCTCGAGGACACGCTCGTGATCTGGGGCGGTGAGTTCGGCCGCACGCCAACTGTCGAGCTGCCCACGCCCGGATCCAACGCCGGAAAGATCAACGGTCGCGACCACAACCACTACGGCTACACGACTTGGCTAGCTGGAGGTGGCGTGCGCCCCGGTTGTGTGCATGGGGCGACCGACGAATTTGGATTTCAAGCAGTTGAAAACAAGGTCCATGTGCATGACCTTCAGGCCACCATCATGGCTCTGCTCGGTTTTGATCATGAGAAACTCACATACCGACACGCCGGCCGCGACTTCCGGCTGACCGACATCCACGGCCAGGTGGTGCGCAGCCTCATCGCTTAGCCGCATGCCGGGCCGAACCTGTGACCCATTACGAAGTCATTGTCATGGGCCTCGGCGGGATGGGCAGCGCGGCTGTTTCACACCTGGCCTCGCGAGGCAGGCGTGTTCTGGGTCTGGAGCAGTTCCTGCCCCCGCACAACCGCGGCTCGAGCCACGGTCGCACCCGCGTGATCCGCCAAGCTTATTTTGAGCACCCCTCTTATGTGCCACTCCTCCGTCGAGCCTACGAGCTCTGGCATCAGCTCGAGCGCGACTCAGATCAAGAGTTGCTGCGCCTACCAGGAGGCCTGATGATGGGGCCGCCGGGTTCAGAGGTCTTCGAAGGAAGCCTCCGCAGCGCGCTCGAGCACGGGCTGCCTCATGAGGTTTTGGATGCTCGCGGCATTCAGCAGCGTTTTCCCGGTTTCAAAATCCCGGATGACACCGTCGCGTTGTTTGAACCTGACGCCGGCATGCTGTTCTGCGAAAGGGCGGTTGTCGCCCACCTGCAGGCCGCCACTCGGAGCGGAGCAGACCTGCGTTTCGAAGAGCCAGTCCTGTCGTGGAGCACCCGCAACAACGGCAGCGTCGAGGTGCGCACGGGGCGTGGTGTTTACACAGCCGAAAAGCTGGTTATCACGCCGGGCCCGTGGGCGCCTCAGATCCTTTCCGACCTCGGGCTTCCTTTGGCGGTGGAACGGCAAGTGCTGTTCTGGTTCCAACCCCACGGTGGCGTTCAGCCTTTCGCACCCGATCAATTCCCCATCTACATCTGGCAGTCGAAAAAAAGCTCGGTGCTCTACGGATTCCCAGCGGTGGACGGCCCGGAAGGAGGGGTCAAGGTGGCCTTCTACCGCAAACCCACAAGCGAGCTCTGTTCCCCTGACACCGTCGACCGCCGAGTGCGCGAGGATGACATCGCCGAGATCCGCGAAGGGGTCCGCGATTTTCTACCGGCCCTGGACGGCAAACTCATCGACGCCACAACATGCCTCTACACGCTCACGCCCGACCTGCATTTTGTGATCGGGGCGCATCCATCCCATCCCCAGGTGACACTCGCCGCCGGCTTTAGTGGCCATGGGTTCAAGTTTTGCAGCGTCGTCGGGGAAATCCTCGCGGAACTCGCAATGGAAGGACGGACTCGACTGAATATCGGCCTTTTCGACCCGTTGCGCTTTAAAGCGTCGAAGCCATCCTGAAACTATCGCGCCAACGGGGTCAGTTCTTGTTATTGATAATTGGCGCGGGTTCTGGGAAAGTTTGGGTATGGCGAGGAAGTTGAGATTGGAGTACGCGGGGGTGATTTATCATGTGATGAATCGTGGGGACCGTCGGGAACCGATTTCCGGGGACAACGCAGACCGGAACGAAGCGCTTTGTGGAGGCGCTGGCGGAGTGTTGCTCGAAGACCGGTTGGCAGGTTCACCCCCACGTGTTGATGCCCAATCATTTTCATCTGGTTGTGACGACACCGCAGCCCAACCTTAGACCTCAGTAAAATCGGTTGGAATCGTGATCTGGAGGCGCAACCTCAATTCCTCCATTTTTCCTAATCTTAATCGTAATCCTCGGGTGTTGCCCTTGAAACAGAAGGGTGGATTAGGATCAGATTCTTACTCATCAAATCTCGATGAGATATCTCTCAGAATTTGAACCACGGAAGCAACACCGAAAAGAGACCGAATAATTCCGCTTGTGTTCGTTGGATTGCCCCAGGCCATAATCGTCAGGCTTATCCCACCTTCGCTCTCTGTCAATTGTTGAATTGTGAGATGTGACCCCATGGTCCCATGCAGCGCCTCGTGGAGGCGGTCATGCCCGAGGTGGAAGTCGACCTGCGCTCGCGAGAACAGACACGGCTCGTCGTCAACCCGGGCCTGCTCGCCCGCTACGACCGGATGAACCTTCCGGCCCAACGGGCCTCAGATGTGGGTCGAACCGACGCCATCCATGGGCTATGGGTGCTCGTGCCGGCCAATGACCAGTCGCCGCTACCGTTTCTCAACAACAAACCGATTCCCATCACCAATGCCGCTCAGCATGCGCGACTGACGCAAGCGTGGCTCTCGAACCGGCATCGAGCTGGGGGAATCGAGTGAACATGGCAATTCCACCCCAGAATGGACGGACAACCCGCGGTCAACCAATGGCAGGTGGTCAGCCAATAGTCTGTGGGCGGGCGTCCCCGACGCCCGCGATCCCACCCACTGACGCCCGCGATCCCGCCGCGACCCGACCCGTCGCCAGACAACTCGCGACTGCCGCGCTCGGCGGACCTCAGAAAGGCGCGTTCCTCGGACGCTTCTCGGATTCATTCCAGGAGGTAAGCAGCCTGCCGACATCGATGCTTTTGGCTTGCGGTCGTCAGTGACGACCGCCCACATTCAGGCATACACTCAGACATACACTCAGACATACATTCAGACATACATTCAGACGCATGATCACCCCCAAGCAACCCCTCACCGATATGCAAAAGCGCGTCACGTTGCGTGCTCAGCCAGTCGCGCCTGGACATGGACAGGCATCTTCGTCGTCAAGGAGCAAAGGGCAGCCAATAGTGTGTGGGCGGGCGTCCCCGACGCCCGCGATCCCGCCGCCCGCGCCCCCACCCGAGGCACCCAACTCGCTCGTGTCACCCGCGCCCGCCAACAAACGCGGACCTCACTCGGCGGATCTCAGAAAGGCCCGTTTCTCGAACACTTTGGGAATGTATTACATTACCAAATGTCTGAAACGACCTGGAGAACTAACGACTCTTCAGTGCGACGAGATTTGTGAAGCGTTTCAGTATTACCGTGGGACCGGGGCCTGGTATCTCCACGCGTTTGTCGTTATGCCGGATCATTGGCATGCGCTTTTCAATCTGGGGCAAGTTTACAGTCTATCTGTCCTCCTGAATCAACTCGCGCGTCGGGCCAGCTATCCCAGTCGGGCGCGCTCGGAAACCATCCCATG
>CAMBEJ010000123.1 GCA_945865375.1 Akkermansia muciniphila
TTGTTAGGAAAATCCGATGTGAGCGGACTCAGCCTTTGGACTTCTGGCCAATGGCAAGTAACCAGGACGATGGGATAGACATCCATACCGCATTCCCGGCGGTCCAGCGCCAGGTACTCCAGCATTCGATCCGGAAGGTTCTTTCGCACTTGTCCCTGGTTTTCCTTGACTGCTGACCGAGGCTAAGAGCTAGCCCAAACAATTTGCACTTCCTCACCAGTTGGGAAGGAACCATTGAGAAATACTCCTGACGAACAAAGTGTGTGCCCGCGAATCACGCGAATGCGGGAGAGCGGGGATGGATTATCCACAGATTTCACAGATTCGCACAGATTGTTCCGAGCAACAAAACCTCCAGATTCAACGCCCAAGCCTCCTTGTAAACTCTCAATTCCTTAGAACTGTCGATCCGTTCACCCACTCCTCCGTCCTCCGCCCTCCGCCCTCCGTCCTCCGTTCCGATCGAGAAAAGAGTGCGATACTCTTGACTGACCCCCATGGCTCCCATTGCCGGGGGTGGGGACGGCTCGTCTCCAGGTCCGCTTCGCTCGGCATTCGAACCGGGGACGAGCCGTCCCCGCCCCGAAGGGTTCTTGAATCAGCCATGCTCAGAGGTCGGAGACCCTCCCCATGGTGTTAAAAATGAGAACTGCTAGCATTTTGCTGCGCATTTGAGACCCCTTGGTGTAAGGTAGAGAATCTGATCAAGTAATCCAACTATTTGAACCCTCTTGAAGGCACTTGTCACCACTCCGAATCGGCGGACAGAAAAAGTATTTTTGGTGGGATTGGAATTGAAATCACGATCCTCCTGGGATGTGAAAGATTCCATGGCGGAGCTCGCCGAACTGGTTGACACAGCGGGGGGCCAGGTAGCCGGCACGGCCACTCAAAAACTGGAGGCCCCCGTCGCCGGAACATTCATCGGGAGTGGCAAAGCCTCGGAGATCTCGAGACTCTGCCGCGGTCTGGATGTCGATACGGTGGTCTTCGATGACGATCTCAGCTCGGCGCAGGGGCGCAATCTGGAAAAGATCTTTGAATGCAAAGTTCTGGACCGCACCTCGTTGATTCTGGATATCTTCGCCCGCCGCGCGCGGACGCGCGAGGGGAAAATGCAGGTTGAGCTTGCACAACTGCGCCATTTGCTGCCACGGCTGACGGGCTTCTGGGCGCATCTTTCGAGGCAGAAGGGGGGCATCGGCATGCGCGGGGACGGTGAAACCCAGTTGGAAGCGGATCGGCGCAAGGTGCAGGAGCGCATCGAGAGGATCGAGCGCGATCTGCTGGATGTGCGTCGGCAGCGGCTCACCCAGCGGCAGGGGCGTCAACGGCATCAGTGGCCGCTGGCTTCGATTGTGGGCTACACGAATGCAGGCAAATCGACCCTCATCAACGCGCTCACAGGCGCTGCTTTGCTGGCTGAAGACAAGCTGTTTGCGACGCTCGACCCCACTACCCGCCGACTCCGGTTGCCGACGAATCAGAATGTGTTACTCACCGACACCGTGGGCTTTATCAGAAAGCTGCCCCATGGGTTGGTCGAGGCTTTCAAGGCGACTTTGGAGGAGCTGGTGGAAGCGGACTTGCTGGTCCACGTGGTGGATGTCTCGCACCCGAACGCCGCGGACCATATCACGGCGGTCAACGGAGTGTTGGAGGAGATTGGCGCGGGAGGCAAGGCGACGCTGATGGTGTTCAATAAAACAGACCTGCTGCCTTTTGAGTTCCTGTGCCTTCTCAGGGAGCGCTTTGAGAAAGCCGTGTCGATCTCCGCGAAGACGGGTGCCGGCCTTCCTGATTTGATGGCCGAACTGGGAACGATGCTGCGGCCTTTGCGCGAGTTCGTGGAGCTGGAGATCCCGCACGAAGCCTCTGGGATCATGGCCCGGCTGCACGCGGTGGCGCAGGTAGTGGAGCGGGACTACGGAGGCGATAAGGCGCGGTTCAAAGCTCGTATTCCGCCGCATTTGCACTCCGAATTCTCAAGATTTATCGTGCGCGGGCTCGAGTGATCCTTAAATTTTGCCATGACGCTTCCGACTTCCCATCTCACACCGACCCCGACGACGCCCACGAGTTTGATCCACATCCCGGAAAACTATTTCGAGATCCTGCGACTGGAGACTTTGTTTCCCGTCCCGCAACCGCTCGAAGTGGAGATCGGAAGCGGCGATGGCTCCTTTTTGGCCGCCTATGCTGCGGCCCGAACCGGTGTGAACTTCGTGGGTGTGGAGCGACTGCTGGGACGGTTGCGCAAACTCGATAAAAAGGCCTTTCGCGCAGGACTTACCAATGTTTGCTGCGTCCGCATCGAGGCCTCCTATTTTCTGGAATTTATGATTCCAAAGGCTGGCGTCTGCGCCGTGCACATCTATTTTCCTGATCCGTGGCCCAAGCGGAGGCATCACAAGAACCGGTTGATCAATGAGCGCTTCCCGGAGATCGTGGCGCAGGCCCTCGGGCCTTCTGGCATCGTGTATCTCAGAACCGACGACGCGGCTTATTTTGACCAGATGATCGAATGTTTTGGGAAAAGCCCGTTGTTTCAATCCGAGGATACGCCGGGGGATCTGAGGAAGTTCCTGACCGATTTTGAGCGTGGGTTCACCGATCGTGGAGTTCCGACGCGGCATGCCGCTTACCGGAAAATCTCATGAGGCCCCGGCGGTTGGTTGAGCGGGAGCTGCGTGCTCAGATCTCGTTCCAGGAATTGACAATATAACCTCTTGAAGCGCCCTGTCTCCCAAGAAGCTCATCGTAATGAAAATTGAAGTGGCCCAACATCCTGACGGAGCCCGTCACGCTCGCACCGATAAAGTCCGTCGTGGTGTTGCCGCCGCCTGCGAGGGTGAACGCAGCGCTGGGAGCATAGATGGTCCCGATAAAAGCCGCGTTGCCACTCATGCTGAGGCTGGTGTTGGTAGGGAGTCCGCAGTAGGAGAAGTTATCCGCTTTTCCCGAATTGTTCACCACGCCCTTGCCCCCTAAACTCGTCGAGGCACCCGCCACAAAAAGTTTCAAAGACGCGCCGGTTGCGAGGATTATCTGGGATTGGCCCGACATGCTAAAATTGCCTGTGACATACCACACGGCAGCGCCTGAAACATAGACTTTGCTCGTGCCCGACAGAGAGACGCTGGAGAGTTGGTAATTACCGCTGTTCAACACATAGGTGTAGGCAGTGGTACCCACAGTCCCCCCGGCCGGCGTCGAGTATCCTCCGCTGAAAGGCGCTGACACATCGGGGAAAGACACATTCATGTCGCTGGTCGTCCAACCCGGCTGCATTTTCCCCTGGTTGGCGAGAACCCAGGCTCTCTCTCCAACTCCGCCGTTGGCACCCACTGAGATGCTCCCGCCCGGACCTGTCGCTCCGTGCCCATAAATATCGGCCTGTCCGACGTTCAAGGCGTTGGCAACTCCGGCATTCGTCGCCACATCCCCACCGCTCTTAGCGGCGCCTGCGGAGTAAACACCGCCGGTGGCCGTCGCAGAATCAAAGCTATCCGTTTGGACGTTGTTCCCGTTCATGTCAATCACGCCCTTGGCCACTATGCCCTTTGTGAAAAGAAAGTCCGAGGTGGTGGTGCAAACCACGGTGCGGTTCAAGACCGACGAACTGGTCAGCGGAACTTTCGCATAGCCTGTAGCGGTGATCGTCGGGGGCTTCGTTGTGGTGAAGCTCACGGTGTAGTAGCCGGATTCCAAGCTGCGAGTTCTCCTGTAAACACCGGCAGAATCGTCGCGGTCCCAGCCATTGCGACCGTAACGGGACCTTTCGTCCTCGGTACCCAGCACGGCGGCGTTTATTTGCGCCAGAGCTTCCTCGATTCCGGCCTCCAAAACAGCAACGGTGGAGTTCCAGGCCAGGGAGCGCATCACCGATCGGTTTTGGGCTTTTGCGTAATCGAGATAGCCTGCGAGGCTGAATCCAATGATGCCAGTGATCACCACGCTGACAATCAAAGCACTTCCTTCGCAATTCTTGTTCGATGAGCGGCTGAGAATTTTCATGGAGAAGTTGCTATTCCTTATTGTCTGCGAATGACGATCTTGGCTGACTGCACGCTTTCAGTGTGAGCGCGCATCCCAAGAAGCTGGCGAGAGCAAACCCAATTCAATTGGACGAGCTTGCAATTGGTCGCCTCGACGGTGGTGGGGTATTGGTCATACGTTCCACCCAGTGGGTTTCGTTTAAAAATAGCGAATTCCAAAAAATCACACTCTGTCAGCAACACCTTGGTGGTGGTGACACCAGTAGCCGAGTTGGCGAGCTTTCGCGTGAGTGTTTTTAAGCTCGAATCGTAGAGGTAACTCAGGAGGACGTTGGGAGCGTAGTTGAACTCCAGCTTGTTGGCGGAGGCATTGGTCAACCCCTCGCACTGGCGGATGTCCTTTGTCATGACGTCCAGTGCTCCGCGGCTCTTATTGTCCAGGTCCGTATAGTTGGCAATTGACGCGAAGGTTCGGGCGCTGTAATAGCTCAGACTGCCGAGCGCCAGCAGAACGATCGACGACAAGGCCGAGGCGACCATGAATTCGATAAACGTCACCCCGCGCGATTGCGCTTTGCATGCGATCCGATTAGTAGATGTAGTTTTGAAGTCCATTACGAGCCACAAACGTGGAGACGCTGCGTGTTCGGGGAATTTTCCCGGTTGTCCAGCTGACAGTCACTTCAACCATTTTTATATCATCCTTGTAAGTCTCTGTGACGAAAGGCCCGGAGCTGATTTTCAGGGTTCCGTCGTAGTTGAAGTTCCCATCGCTGGGCGGGTTTGAGCCTGAGTTGGGTGTGTAAAAAGGCGCTTTGAAGGTCGCGGGAACGAACCCTGCTTGGTTGAGTTGATCCCAGTTGTACAGGCGAATTGTCTCCATCTTTTCCTGAAGAATTTGAGCCGCTCTGAGATTCTCCCGAGCGAGTTGGACAAAACCAACACACATGGAAAGTCCTGAATACATAGACACAAACACGATGGAAACGACGCTCACACTGACCAGGACCTCCATCAAAGAAAAAGCCCGACTCCTGGTCCGAGTCAGAGAAAAATGCGAGTTCATTGGGTTGGCGATGGTTGGAAGATCAAATACTTCTAATTGGGAAGTAAAGCAGAAACCCCGCCAAAAGCAACCGGGAATGTGGTAATCCAGCAAAACGGACCCTTCTCTCCATGGTGGCAGAGATCTTTAAAGCTCTACGCAGGGGGAAAAGCAACCCGATGGCACGCGGTTTTTTCGCCCACGATCATCCGTTAGATTTAAGGTCTGGAAGGGCATTTGACCCACGGATTAACACGGAAAGATCCTGATTCACAACGGTTTGTGCGTCCGATGGGGAAACCCAGCAAGGGAGGTTTTGGGAATGGGTCCTTTAACTAGGCAGCTCGGTATTGATGCGAAATGTCTTGAACTGAGCGGTGCTATTAACGAGAAAAGACCCGAAGCTGGGAGACCCCGCCGCGGCAGGTCAATGTTAAGAAATGAGAAATGAGTCGATTGACAGATCTCGATCCCCGTACACCATGAGCTATGCGTTTGCGAAGCACCCAGCCATCGGGCGGACATAGTTTACAAGGAATGCTTGGGCTGTTGTGTGGTTCGAGCGCCGGTGCTTCTCCTCGATTGCTCCCTTCCGCCACGGTTGGAAGCACGGCGACTCACCCGGAGGCGGTTCTCCGGGGTTCCCACTCGTGCGCGGGCGGCAGCTTGATTGAAGTGATCATGGCGGTGTCGATTTCGGCCATCTCCATCGGGGGTATCATGCAGGGGTATCTCATGTCTGCCCAGCGCGTCGAATGGCTCGCCTGCTCCCAGGCAGCCAATTCACAGGCCTCCCAACGGATCGAGCAGGTCAGGGCGGCCAAATGGGATTTGATGGCTTTCCCAGTAGTCGATGAAGTAATGGGCACCAATTTCCCGACTGTGGTGTCGGCTTTCGATATGCCGACCACCGGCAGCAATCAGGTTTACGGCACAAACGTGGTGACCATCACCACTATTTCGGTTAATCCCCCCATAAAGATGGTCAGCGTCGAATGCACGTGGCGGGCGTACAACCGCAACGTGTTCACGAATAGCCTGACGGTTTACCGCAGCCCCGACCAATAAAAATGGCGTTCTGGCGGTGAACATCCCGAGTGTGCGCTGCTCCATAACCAAACGTGGTCCCAAAACCGTGGCTGTGAAAACACCCCAACAAATCCACTGAACTCAGTAAAACGACCCTGCTCAACCTTGTTCTCGAGCAACTCCAATTCCCTGCTCCTGCTCTTAATCTTAATCCTAAATCTCGATGGATTATCTCTCTGATTGTGAACCACAGAGGCACAGAGGCACAGAGAAGAACAAACAATGAAACCAAACTTTTCCCCCTCTCTTTTCCCCCTCTGTGCCTCTGTGCCTCTGTGGTTCAAATTTCAAATCTGTTTGGCTAGGATTGGGAAAATGAAGGAATTGGGGTTGCTCGTCCAGATCCCCATTTCAAGCGGTTTTACTGAGGTCTAATTCACGTCCTCTCTGCGTTTTTGCTCCTCGACGGCTTCGATTTAAGTCCCTGCTGCGCGGTGACGGCTGAGGACTCTTGCAAAAATGGAACTCCACCTTCCGGAATGCCGAATCGAAGTTCTCGATTTTTTCACGAAGTGCCCTAATATCGATTCCACATGACTGGCAGCGCAAGTATGACGAGTGATCGTCGGTTGAATGTGGGGTGCGGAACAGACATCCGGCCTGGCTGGACAAACCTCGATATTGTGGACTACGGAGGAAACGAGATGACGGATCTCAACCGCTATCCATGGTCGTTCCCTGAGAACCACTTCGATTTCATCCTGTGCTCCCACATCATGGAGCACCTCAACAACTTCAATGCGGCTGTCACAGAGCTCCACAGGATCGCCAAGCCCGGCGCGATTTTGGACGTGCGAGTGCCGTTTTTTTTGAGCACCAAGTTTTACAGCGAGCCCGATCACCGGATCCCGTTCGGAATCCGTTCGTTTGATAATTATGAAGAGTTGGGGACACGTCCTCTGCGCTTTTACGAGCGATGGAAACTGCGGCACCGAACGAATTATGGAAGCCCGGCCCGGTTTACCTTTGTGGAACGGCGGTTTAATTTTAGCAATTTCGCCATCCTCAAGTGGCTCAATTTCTTTATCAACCTTGAACCAGTCGTCTTCGAGAGGTTTTTTGCCACATGGCTGACTCCGGAAGAAGTGCTTTTCAAACTCAGAGTTGTCAAAGAGAGCCGTGGACGGCCAGGCCCCTGATATCGCATGCCGCCCCTGGTTTCGATCTTGATCGTCAACTACAACGGGGCTGCATTTCTGGAGGACTGTCTGCGGTCCGTCGGTCAGGTGGTTGAGCCCCGCAATGAGGTCATCGTCGTGGACAACGCCTCCACCGATGCGTCGCGGCAGATTCTTTCCCGGTTTTCAAAGGTCAAGCCCGTGTTCAGCGATCGGAACCTAGGGTTCGCCGGAGGGAACAACCTGGGGCTTCGACATTGCTCCGGTGACCTGATCCTTCTCTTGAACAGCGATACGGTTGTGACGGGAAATTTCCTCGCGGTCCTGGTGGATTATCTGCGACAGCATCCGCGCGTGGGCGCGGCGCAGGGGAAGATGGTGCTGCCGCGGTTCGGCGGTGTTCTGGACGTCTGCGGTTCATTTTTGACGCCTCTTGGGTTTCCCTACCACCGAGGCTATTTTAAACCGGACGGACCGGCTTACAACACCAGTTATCCCGTATTTTGTGCCAAAGGAGCGTGCCTCCTTTTTCGAAGAGAAGCGATCGAAGTTGCGGGCGGATTTCTTTTTGATGACGACTACTTCTGCTATTACGAAGAGACAGATTTTTGCTCCAGGCTGTGGCTTGGAGGCATGGAGGTGCATTTTGTGGCCGGGCCGCCGATTCAGCATATAATGGGCGCCACCTCAGCCCAGATGGGGATGTCGGCCTTGGCGCTCCGCTGGTATCTCAAGAACCAAACTTTCACCCTGCTCTCGAATCTCTCATGGGCTTCGCTGCTCAAGATCCTGCCGTTGTATTGCGCAGTCCTGTTCGCGAGTCTGGGCGCGCATGCGTTTCGACGGCAATGGCCGCAGGCTGGCGCGCATGTGGACGCGATCCTGGTCCCGGTGACGGAATGGCATCGGATCGCGGCGCGGCGCCGTCTGATTGGAAGGCTTCGCAAAGTCCCTGACGAAATATTTTGGCCGAAAATCTGCAAGTGGCCCGGCGCGAGCTATTTTTTAAAGACGTTTCAAGGTCAGCTATCGACGTATTCGGACCGAGATTAGCCGCAGTTATGGGGAGCGATGGAAGGCTTATATCGTTACCTAAACAATTGACTGCCGCGCTTTCTCGTCATTAGATTGTCTTCAACAGACGGAAGGGTATCGGGTCGTTGAGAAGAGCTTATGACCGGTGTCTGCCGTCTCGGTGATCCGTCATGAACACCTCAAACAGTCGATGCAACTCGTCATTGGGCAAGAAGTATGTGATGGCGATCACGGGGCTGGCTCTGTTTGGGTTCGTGATTGGGCACATGGTGGGGAATCTTCAAATTTTTCTGGGGAAGGAAGTGCTGAACGCGTATGGGGCTTTTCTGAAATCGAAGCCGCTTCTTTTGTGGGGAGCCCGTTTGGGATTGCTCGCGACGGTTTCGTTTCATGTTTGGGCCGCGATCCGGTTGACGCAAGAGAATCGGGCGGCGCGGCCGGTGCGTTATGCGGTGACAAAGCCCATCGGTGCGAGCTACGCATCGAGGACGATGCTCATGAGCGGGCTGATCGTTGCAAGTTTCATCGTTTATCATTTGCTGCATTTCACCATGGGAGGCTTGGATCCTGAATTGTTGACGTTCCTGGACGAGGCGGGACGGCACGATGTGTATCGGATGGTGGTGGTGGGGTTTTCGACGCTTCGGGTTTCGATCTTTTATCTCGTCGGAATGGCCTTGCTTTGCATGCATCTGAGCCACGGGGTTTCGGCTCTGTTCCAGTCACTGGGGCTCAAGACCGGGGTATTTGGGGGGTGGATCGATGGGTTTGCCAAGATTTCAGCGATCGTGATTTTTGCGGGGAACTGTTCCATTCCGATGGCGGTGATGTGCGGGTTTCTGAAGTGAACGACGAGCCATGACGCGTATGAAATTGGACTCACAAATCCCCTCCGGTCCGCTTGCGGAGAAGTGGGATAAGCACAAGTTTGACCTCAAGCTTGTGAACCCTGCCAACAAGCGAAAGTTCGAGGTGTTGGTGGTGGGCACGGGGCTTGCGGGGGCTTCCGCCGCTGCGACCCTCGCCGAGCTGGGCTACAGCGTGACTTGTTTTTGTTATCAGGACAGCCCGCGACGCGCGCACAGCATTGCGGCCCAAGGGGGCATCAACGCCGCCAAGAACTACAAGAACGACGGGGATAGCGTTCATCGCCTTTTTTATGACACCATCAAAGGCGGTGATTTCCGCGCCCGCGAGGCCAATGTTCACCGGCTTGCGGAGGTGAGTGTGAGCATCATCGACCAGTGCGTGGCGCAGGGAGTTCCTTTCGCTCGCGAGTATGGTGGGTTGCTCGACAATCGTTCCTTTGGAGGGGCCCAGGTGTCGCGGACTTTTTATGCCCGCGGCCAAACCGGGCAGCAGCTCTTGTTGGGGGCTTACCAGGCGCTCAGTCGGCAGGCCGGTCTCGGGTCCGTCAAGATCATCCCGCGCACGGAGATGCTGGAGCTTGTGGTGGTGGACGGGCATGCCAAAGGGATTGTTGTGCGGGACATGGCGACCGGGGCGGTTTCCTCGTATGCGGGGGATGCGGTCGTGATGGCGACAGGGGGGTACAGCAACGCGTTTTACCTGTCCACCAACGCAGTGGGCTGCAACGTCACAGCCGCCTTTCGCGCCTACAAGAAAGGGGCGGCGTTCGCCAATCCCTGTTACACACAGATCCATCCCACCTGCATCCCTGTCAGCGGCGATCATCAGTCCAAGCTGACGCTGATGTCGGAGTCGCTCCGGAACGACGGGCGCGTTTGGGTGCCTAAGCAGAAAGGGGACAAGCGGCGGGCGGGCGACATCGCGGAGAGCGATCGAGATTATTTTCTTGAGCGGAAATACCCGAGTTTTGGGAACCTGGCACCCCGCGACATTTCATCGCGCGCGGCGAAGGAAGCCTGCGACGAGGGACGCGGGGTGGGCCCCGGTGGGCTCGGGGTGTTTTTGGATTTCTCGGATTCGATCAAGCGGCTGGGGGAAGACAAGATTCGGGAGCGCTATGCGAATCTCTTCGAAATGTATGAGCGGATCACCGGGGAGAATGCGTATCAGATGCCGATGCGGATTTTCCCGGCGGTGCATTACACGATGGGCGGGTTGTGGGTGGATTATAATCTGATGAGCACGGTGCCGGGTCTTTTTGTCTTGGGTGAGGCCAATTTTTCTGATCATGGAGCCAACAGGCTTGGGGCGAGCGCCCTGATGCAAGGCTTGGCGGACGGTTATTTTGTGTTGCCTTACACTATCGGACACTATTTTGCGACGAACAAGGTCGCCCGTCCCACGGCCAGCCACGCGGAGTTCCGAGCTGCTGAGGAAGCCGTCCGCGCGCGAATCCAGAAACTTCTGACGATCAAGGGAAAACGCACCGTGCGCTCCTTTCACAGGGAGCTGGGGCGTCTGGTGTGGGACAAATGCGGCATGGCACGAAATGAGAAGGGCCTCAAGGAAGCGCTCCGGAGGATCCCGGCGATGAGAGAGGAATTCTGGTCGAACGTCACGATTACGGGTTCAGGGGAATCGCTGAACCAGACGCTGGAGCACGCGGGCCGAGTCGCTGATTTTCTTGAGTTTTGCGAGTTGATGTGTCTTGACGCACTGACTCGGGATGAGTCATGCGGGGGGCACTTCCGAACGGAACATCAGACCGAGGAAGGAGAAGCTCGGCGGGACGACGAGAATTTTTCTTTTGTCTCCGCTTGGGAATATCAAGGGCTGGATCAGCAACCCGTTTTGCACAAAGAACCGCTGGTGTATGAGGGCGTACACATGAGCCAGAGGAGCTACAAATAAGGAAGAGACCAGGGGCGACTCTATGAAACTGACACTCAAGGTGTGGCGGCAACAGGACCCGACTTCTCCAGGGAAATTTGTGACCTATGAAGCCCGGGATATTATTCCGGAAATGTCATTTTTGGAGATGCTGGATGAGGTCAATGAGGGGCTTTTGGCGCGGGGTGAGGAGCCGATCGCGTTTGACTCTGATTGTCGCGAGGGGATTTGCGGCACCTGCTCGATGGTGATCAACGGGCTTCCCCACGGGGGACAGAAGGCGACCACGGCCTGCCAGCTCCACATGCGATTGTTTACCGATGGGGAGACCATCACGATCGAGCCGTGGCGCGCCCGTGCGTTTCCGGTGGTGCGTGATCTCGTGGTGGACCGCAGCGCCTTCGACCGGATCATCCAGGCTGGGGGGTTTGTTTCCGTCTTCACGGGAGGCACTCCGGATGCCAATTTGATCCCAATTGGGAAGCCCGACGCCGATCTCGCGATGGATGCGGCGCAGTGCATCGGATGCGGAGCGTGTGTGGCGGCCTGCAAGAACGCCTCCGCGATGTTGTTTGTGGCCGCCAAGGTTTCGCATCTCGGGATCCTTCCGCAAGGAAGGGTGGAAAAAGACCGAAGAGTTCTTCGCATGGTTCAAGCCATGGACAAGGAAGGGTTCGGAAGCTGCACAGTGACAGGATCTTGCGAAGCGGTTTGCCCCAAGGAAATCAGCCTGCGTTTTATTGCCAGGATGAATCGGGACTACAGCGTCTCGCTTTTGAAGGGTGGAGAGTGAGTCGAACCGTTTTGGGTTTCAGGATTGCAGTTGACCGGCGGACGCGGGGTTTGTAGGATGGTTAAGGATGGAATTAAGCTGCAACGCATGGGTCGTAGCGGTCTGTTGACCGCGACCTGAAGCGTTGAAATTCAAGCTTGCAGGCCGCCCGCAGTTCCCGGAGGGACGCGGGTTTTTGGTTTCAGTGAGACGAGTGCAAAGCGAATCAATATGCGCCATACAGTATCGGTTTTGGTGGAAAATAAGTTTGGAGTGCTGACTCGGGTTGCCGGCTTGTTTAGCGGGCGCGGTTACAACATTGATACCCTGAATGTCGCGCCCACCCATGACGCGAACACTTCCCGAATGACCATTGTGACGCGGGGCGATGAGGCCACCTTGGTCCAGATCGTGAGGCAACTCCAGAAGCTCGTCGACGTCCTGGAGGTCCAGGATTTCAAAGAGCACGAATACATCGACCGCGAGCTTGTTTTGGTGAAGGTGGGAGTTAATTCCGAAACGCGGGCTGCGGTGATGCAGATCGCGGATATTTTCAGGGCTAAGATCGTGGACGTGCAACCGGCGAGCTTGACGGTTGAGGTCACTGGCAACGAGAGCAAGGTCGAGAAATTCCTGGAGTTGCTGACGGTTTATGGGATCATCGACCTCACGCGCACAGGCAAGGTGGCTTTGGCACGGAAATAACTCCAATAAAGAGATCCCCACCCTTTTCTTTTGGTTTCATCAGCTTTAACTCGTAACACCACAAACACACGTTTATCCATGCCAGCAAAAGTATATACAGACAAAGACGCGGATCTGAGCATCCTGAAAAACAAAACCCTGGCTGTGCTGGGGTTCGGTTCGCAAGGTCACGCTCACGCGCTCAATCTCAAGGACAGCGGACTCCATGTCATCATCGGCCTTTATGCAGGCAGCAAGTCGATTCCTGTGGCCAAAGAAAAGGGGTTTGAGGTGTTGACCACCGCTGAAGCGGTCAAACGCGCGGACGTTATTTTCGTCGCGATCCCGGACACGAAGCAGGCTGCGGCTTATGAGAAGGACATCGCGCCCAATCTTTCAGCAGGCAAGGCGCTCTTGTTTTCCCACGGATTTTCCATCCACTTCAAAACCGTGGTGCCTCCGGCTAATGTGGATGTGATTTTAGTGGCCCCCAAAGGCCCTGGGCACATTGTTCGGAGGCAGTACACCGAAGGAAAAGGCGTTCCCGCGTTGATCGCGATTTACCAAAACCCGACCAAGAAGGCCAAAAAAATGGCCCTTGCTTGGGCGAAAGGGATCGGCGGCACGCGCGCGGGTGTGATCGAAACCACGTTCAAAGAAGAGACAGAGACCGATCTGTTTGGGGAACAAACCGTGTTGTGCGGCGGCGTGTCCGCCTTGGTCACTGCCGGTTATGAAACCCTGGTGGAAGCGGGCTACCAGCCGGAGATGGCTTATTTCGAGTGCCTGCACGAGCTCAAATTGATCGTGGATTTGATGAACGAAGCCGGGGTGAGCGGGATGCGCTTCTCTGTCTCGGAGACCGCAAAATGGGGTGATGTGAGCGTCGGCCCTAAGATCATCGATGCGGGTGTGAGGAAGCGGATGAAGGCGGCGCTGAAGGATATTCAAACGGGAAAGTTTGCCAAAGGCTGGGTTCAGGAGTATCAGACAGGTTATAAGAACTACGCCGCCCTGCTTAAAGCGGGTGAAGAGCACTCCATCGAAAAGGTGGGTGCCAGGTTGCGCGGGATCATGCCCTGGATGAAGAAGCGATCCGTCAAAGGCGTTCAGGCGTCCTATTGAGCGGCGTTTTGCAATGATTATGGGCACCCGCTGGGAATGCGAATGAAAGCGCTTCCTTTCGCGTGATTCGCGGGCACTCACCTCTGAGGGCGACGTTTTAGAAACGAGGGGGACGGCCCCACCCGAATAGCGGCTCGCGGGCGCGGCCGATGCGTTGCGTTCCGCAACCTCGCGGGATCCTCGGTGTTAGACTGACGCCATGAACACAATTTCAGGAATGCGATCTGTCTTGTCAGCGATCGGCCACGTGGCCTCGCTCGCTGCCTGCGGCGTCTTGATTGGCGCGTCATGGCAGACCCAACTGTCTGCGAACACGGGGCCTGCATCGAGCAGTTTAACACGGGACGCCTTGCAGTCCATCATCGACCGCAATCCTTTCGGGCTAAAGCCCACCCCTCCTCCGGTAGTGGTTGAAACCCCGCAACCGGAGGTCAAACTGAACATCAATATCACCGGCATTGTGCGAAGTCGAAAGGGCAAGATGGTTCATCTCGTGGTTCAGCCCGAGGCGAAGACTCCCCCTTCGAGCCCCACCTACCTTTCCATCCAGGAGGGAGGTCGGGAGAATGGGATCGAGGTTTTGGAAATCAACGAGAAGTCGGACAAGGTGAAGATTCGCAACGCCGGGGTGGAGACCCTGCTGTCGTTCAGGACGCACGGGATGAAATCGACAGCGCCTCCGCCCTCAGCCAACACCTCCAAGCCGGGCATCATGCCACCAGGGGTCATGCCGCAACCCGGGCAAACCCGGCCAAACCCGGCGCCTGCGGGGCCAACCATCATCTCACGAGGAGGGGTGACGACGACAGGCGCGCTCCAAAACGACTTCCAAAATTCGGCCACCACGACCGGGACATCCCCGGCCGCCACACGCTCCATCCCTTCGCGCACGCTTCGCACGCAGACGTTTTCGCCGGCCGATGAATCCCCGGTTTTAGGGCACGAGAAGGCCGCCGTTCAAGTCATCCAGATGGAGGCTCAAAAGCTGACTAATCCTAACTTTGAATTCCCTCCGACGCCTGGGCTGCCTTGAGAACCCCTATTGACTCTTCGTCCTTTCTGGATAGAGTGGCAGGGCAGGCAGCTTTGAATTACGCACGTTTTCAAGATGAAACTCCCCTTGTTTTTCTTATTTATTTGGGCGGCAACCTTCGGTGTTGCGGTAGCGCAGCCGAAGCCTGTGTCTGCCAAGTCGCAGTCGGATTACCGACTGCAGCCCGAGGACCACATAGTCATCGCGGTGGTTGGAGAGGCTACTTTAAATGAGGGGACGTTTCTGGGCATCTCCAGGAAAGTGACCTCTGGCGGCACGATAACCTATCCCTACCTGGGCCCGATCAAAGTCGTGAACAAGACTCCCGCGGAAGTGGAGGAGCTGATTCGGACGTTGCTTGACAAGGACTACATCATCAACCCGCAGGTGATCGTCTCAATGAAGGAATATCGTTCGAGGCGGGTGAGCGTCGTTGGGGAAGTCGCCAAGCCCGGTGTTTATGAGCTTCCGGTCGAGCAAAAAACCGACTTGGTCCAAGTCATCGCCATGGCAGGCGGGCTCACAAAAAACGCCAGCAAAAGCAAAATTGAAGTGACCCGGAATGGCAAGATTCAGAAATTTAAGTATGACGATTTGGGAAAGACCGGCGACCCGGATAAGAAGTATTGGCTGGAGGCGGACGACCACGTCTCGATAGGTGAGTCCATTTTCTAAGCAACCGCACATGCAATCGGACAATTTTGGGGGAGATGGCCAGCAGATGGAGGACACAGTCAACCTCCGGCATTATTGGCATGTTGTTCTTGAACGGCGATGGCTGGTGATCACCGCGTTTTTCTCGGTCTTCGCGCTCTGCCTGATTTATCTTTTCAAGGCGACGCCTATCTATCAGGCGACTGCCCGCATGCAGATCGACCGCCAGTCCGAAAGCATGCTGAACGTTCGTGATGGGGGCTATGCCAGCGACAGCCGTGAGGTCGACTACATGGTGACTCAGCAAAAGAACTTGCAGAGCAGAACCTTGATGGAGGCGGTGGTCATCAAGCTCAAGCTGGACAAGGAAGGTCGCTTTTCGAAACTCGTCGATCCGGCTGGTGCGTTGGTGAGAGATATCACCATCGCGCCCATCCGCCTGAGCCGTCTGGTCGACATCAAAGCAGAGGATCCCGATCCCAAACTGGCAACGGACATCGCCAACACGGTGGCTGAAATTTTCATCCGGAACAACTTGGACCGGAAAACAAAGCGTTCCCTGGACTTCCTGAACTTCCTAAAAAGCGAGGATATCACGCTGGAGCAGAAAGTGAAGGATGCTGACTTGGCTCTTCAAAAATACCGGGAGGATTACCGATTGGTTTCCTTGAGTTCGGAGGAAAACATTGTCTTGCAGCAGTTGCGCCAGTCGCAGCAGGATCTTGATCGAGCACAGGGTGAGGCGACCGTCATCAACAATATCGCCGACGAAGTTCGAAAGCTCCGAGCCGATGGCCAGTCTCTGAATTCAATCCCGAAGATCGCGTCAGATCAGAACATCTCAGCCTACCGTCGGGAGCTCAGCCTGCTTGAAGTGAATCTTGCGGGGTTGAAAAAGCAGTATCGGGACAAATGGCCTGCTGTCATCCAGACACAGGAGCGCCTGGATCAACTGAAGAAGAGCATCCATGACGAATCAGAAACGGTTTACAAGTCCATTCTGAACGAGGCAGTCCTGGCAAAGGCCAAAGCCAAAAGCTTCGCTGACGTACTCGTGTTGAGTGAAAAGGCCGCTTTTTCGCTGGGCAAAAAGAAGGTTGATTTCAGCGTCTTGGAACGGAACGCCGAACAGACTAAATTGACCTACATCGAAGTGTTAAAGCGCAAGCAGGAGGTTGAACTGTCCTCAAGGGACACAAAACAGAACATTTATTTGGTTGACCCCGCAATCCGTCCCATGCTGACGATCAAACCCCGCATCGCCTTGACTCTGATGCTGGGTGTTGTCGGGGGCTTGGGGGTGGGTCTTGGCTTGGCCTTTTTTGTGAATTTCCTGGATGACTCCATCAAGAGCCAGGACGACATTGAAACCGGTCTCAGGCTTCCATTCCTTGGCTACGTGCAAAACATCAAGGCCAACAGTGTGGTCGAGCGCGATATGCAGGCCCATCTGCAACCCCGATCGAATACTTCGGAGGGATTCAGAACGATGCGAGCTGCGGTGGCATTGAGTCATAATGCAGACAAGCTACGCGTTCTTGCCATCACCAGCACAATCCCTTCGGAGGGCAAGTCGCTGGTGGCTTCAAATCTCGCGATTGTGACGGCACAAACGGGCTTCAAAACTCTCTTGGTGGATTGCGACTTGCGCCGCCCTTCGGTGCATAAGGCCTTTCAGCTGCAGAGTCCCATTGGACTTGCGGCCTACCTCGCCGAGAAGACCGGCGAGCTTGATGACATCGTGCATCACTCCGAGGTTCCGAACTTGGACGTGATTTGTTGCGGCGCCACGCCCAGCAACCCATCCGAACTGGTGTCTTCACCACGCATGATTCTGCTCTTGAGGGAAGTCGCCAAGCGCTACGACCGGGTCTTTCTGGATTGCCCGCCCGTCTCAGCCGTCAGCGATCCCTTGGTCGTGGCGGCCTCTTCGGACGGCGTTGTGTTTGTGACCAAGTTCAACAAGATCCGGCGCGAGCATGCGAAAAAAACCATTCGTCGAATTCAAGACGCCGGCGTGAACATTGTGGGGGTTGCGCTCAACGACATCGATTTCGAAGGCCGCGACTCTTACTACTACTCGTATTACTATTACCAGAATCGTTACTACGCGTCGCATTACTCGCCTAACGCTGGCGAGAAACCAAGTTCAAGAGAGACGGTTGACAAGTCGTAGGTTGGCAGTTTTTATTTCCGGTATTTTCCCAGTATGGCGGCGAGATCTCGCGCTGTCTTGGCTGGCCAGAGAGATTGAGGCGTCATGATTGCCGAGGCCAGAGCGCTGTGGCACGGCCATGTCGGTTTTTCGGGTATTTCGGCGATGGTCTGCGCGACGATCTGCTTGGCTGTTTCCGCGTTTTTTTGCAGATTTTGGATCACCATCTCCACGGTGACGTGTTCTTCGCCGGTCTTCCAGCAATCGTAATCGGTGATCATCGCCATCGTGGCGTAGGCGATTTCGGCCTCGCGTGCGCACCGGGCCTCGCCCAAGTTCGTCATGCCCACGACATCGTGGCCCAGCTTGTGATGTGTGATAGATTCCGCTCGCGTGCTGAAAGCGGGGCCTTCCATGTTGAGGTAGGTACCGCAGTTGTGGACCCGGGCTTTAGCCCGCTTAGCGACGCGGTAAAGGATCGTCCGCAACTCCTCGGAGATCGGATCAGCAAAGGCAATGTGTGCCACGATGCCGCGCCCAAAAAAAGTGTGTTCGAGCGCCTTCTTCGTATGGTCCACGAACTGATCGATGAGCACGATGTCGCAGGGACGAAACCGGGCCTGAAGAGAACCGACCGCGCTGACGCTGATGATCCACGAGACGCCGCATTTTTTGAGGGCATAGAGGTTGGCTTTGTGATTGAGTTCAGACGGTAGAATGCGGTGACCCCGGGCGTGTCGCGGCAGGAAAACGACCTCTCTTCCGTGGAGTTCCCCATGCAGGAGTTGGTCGGAAGGGGATCCAAAGGGCGTCTTGACGGAGACCCACCGTTGGTTGGCGAGGCCTTCGATGCTGTAGAGGCCGCTGCCTCCAATAATTCCGATACGATGCATGCTGGGTTCCTTCTTTGATTGATTTGCTTACTGGGAAGCATTTGCACCGAAACCCAGTGAAGGCAATCAATTCATGGCGTACGGCTGCATTAAGCTCTTCAGCGAGCGCCGACAGCTTTGGGGCGGGCTCCAGACTCGACTGGCGGGGAAGGATGCCGAGGATCCCGGCATGAGGTTCTGTGGTCACCGATTCCCGTGCTTGATGAGGTCCGGAGTTTTGGTAGTGCGCATCTCAGATTTTTCCAGATCTTCTCGTAATCGTAATCGTAATCGTAATCCTATCCCGGGTTTCCCTCGTGCAACCGGTAATCGGAGTTTGCCTTTATCAAGGCGACTAGCATCGAAACGACGCTCCAGAGGCGGTCTTTTCC
>CAMBEJ010000124.1 GCA_945865375.1 Akkermansia muciniphila
ACGGTGCGAACAACTCGGAACGCTCCCCTTTGTCTTCAAAAGGTGGGAATTCCCGTCCGAATCCACTTTTGGAAGCCTCCCCGGGCGATCCACGGTGAAGGTTCCTCCCTTGACCTGAAGTCGTGGAACCACCTACCTTGGTCTCAGCTGGTCTCAGCTTGGAAAAGCAAATTCCTATCAGTTAGCTCGTTGGCAATTTGCTGACCGAGATCATCCTCTCATCAAGGGACTCATACCGTGCAGTCGCTAGCTGTCGGTTTTTGGAGTGGGACGCGGTGGAACGCATCCTTACCACGTTGACGGGGGTCCGAGGCTGTCATGAACAACAGGCCCCCCACCTTAATTATACGAGATAGCGGCGGCCCGCAACCTCCGCAGTGGTAGAGTCCGCCCATACGATCTGAACTCAGCAAAACGACCCTGTTTAGCCTGATGCTCAAGCAACTCCAATTCCCTGCTCTTAATCCTAATCTTAATCTTAATCCTAATCCACCCTTCTGTTTCACGGGCAACACCGGAGCAGGGCTGATTCAAGAAAACAGCGGATGCTCAGCCAGAGGGGCCGGAGCGCCGATTTCCAATCGGCTTGGCTGCGCGACCGACGGATCGTTGAACCAAAGCCGGCTGGAAGCCAGCGCTCCGTTTTCTTGAATCAGCCCTGACACCGGAGGCTTACGATTACGAGCAAGATTACGATTACGAAAAGTGGAGGAATTGGGGTTGCGCGTCCAGATCACGATTTCAGAAGATTTTCCTGAGGCCTAAACGATTGAAAGCGAACGGATCGTTGAATAACGACGGGCCCTGCTTTCGATTCTTATGCCAGAATATCTTTCACTATGCTGGTTTCGAAAACTGAAGTCAGCTTTTCCTTTAACCCAAGGCGATCGAAGAAAAGATGTTCGTGGTGCAACCCGAGCAAGTGCAGGATGGTCGCGTGCCAGTCCTGCACGCTGATTTTGTTCTCGGCGGCGGCCAAGCCGATTTCATCGGTGGATCCGTAGGTTATTCCCGGTTTAATCCCAGCCCCAGCCATCCAGGTAACCATGGCGTTCTTGTTGTGGTCTCGGCCTGCCTTTGTTTCGTCCATGTCAGCCGACATCTGGGCGATGGGCAGCCGTCCGAATTCGCCGCCCCAAATAACCAAGGTGTTTTCCATGAGGCCTCGTTGCTTCAAGTCCAGGAGCAACGCCGCGACCGGTTTATCGGTACGCTCGCAGGCATCGCGAAGGCCGGCCGCGATGTTTCCATGATTATCCCAGATCTGGCCGTTGATATAGAGCTGGACGAACCGAACTCCACGCTCGACCAGGCGGCGAGCGATCAAACAGCGTCTTCCATAGGACTCGGTGCGCTTGTCGTTCAGGCCGTAGAGATCGAGGGTCGCCGGGCTTTCCTGCGAAAGGTCCAATGCGTCAGTCGCTTCCAATTGCATTCGGGCGGCGAGTTGGTAGTTAGACATTCTGGCTTCCAATGGCGGATGCCCCGTCCGTTGCCGAGCATGAATTCGATCCAACCGACTCAGCAGGTCTCGCTCGAGCGCCACGATATCATCCGGTTGGGGTGTTTCCGGTTTCAGGTTCAACAAGGGCGAACCGGTGGCGCGAAACCGCATCCCTTGATAAACGGGGGGCAAGAACGCCGATTGCCAATTCTCGACTCCATTGACTGGCAAGCCTAGGGGATCGTCGAGCACGACGTACGCGGGCAAGCTTTGGTTTTCGTTGCCCAATCCATACACCACCCATGAGCCAAGGCTAGGGTACCCGGGGAGCATGCGACCGGATTGAATCTTATAAATCGCTGGCTCATGGGTCAGGATAGTGGAGTGCATTGAGCGTATCAGAGCGATCTCATCAACATGCTTCGCCACGTGAGGCATGATCTCCGAAACCCACGTGCCTGATTGACCATGCTGATTAAACTTGAAAGGGCTGCGCATGAGCGCTCCGGCCGAGCCCGGACTCTCGACTTCACCAGCGATTTTATTGAAGTAAGCTTTGCCATGATGCCGTGTCAGCTCTTCCTTGGGATCGAACAGGTCCATCTGGCTGGGGCCCCCGTTCATAAAAAGGTGAATCACGGCCCTGGCTTTAGGTTCGAAATGGGGAGTCTTGGGCTTTAGATCATAGCTCAAGGGAGAGCCGGTTTCATGGGCCAGGACACCTGATCCGCCAAATAAATCACGGTTAAAGAGATACGCGAGGGCACCCCCGTAAATGCCGCTCCCGACCGATTGGAAAAAGTGGCGGCGGTGGATCGAGGCGCTGCGAACCGCCGTGACGGGTTTCGGGTCACTCATAAAGAAAGTTAATCGATAAAGACAAATTCGGCGGAGTTGATGAGAGCATGGCACAGATTGGCCAAGGCGCGTTGGGCTGGTTCGGGGCCGACTTTTGAATGATTGGCGGGCTCCGACCATTTTGCTGTCAGTTGCCGAAGTGATGCGAGAGCGATCTGTTCTTCCTCCGTGGTGGGCAATCGGTTGAGGGTGATCCTGTAAAGTGTTCCAATCTGGTTCGTGACATTGTTACCGGATGATCGGGCAACCCTCGAGGCCAGGGAATCAGACAGCTCGTGGACCATGCCGTTATTCATCAGGTGCAGCGCTTGCGTGGCGACGACGGAATTCCACCGCGACAGGCACTGCGGATTCATTTGCGGCAGATCGAACGTTTCCAGAATCGTTGGAATCTCCTTGCGACGCTGCAACACATAAATACTGCGTCGCCATCCCCGACTTGTCCCCACAGCCGTCACGAGGCCATCGGCGCGGACGTTGACTTTGTCGGGACGGCCAAATTGAGTTTCATCAAGGCGGCCTGAGACCCGCAAAAGAGCATCGGCCAAGACCTCGGCTTCCATGCGCTTCAACGGGAACCGAGAGAGCCCGTCGTTTGCCGGATCCACTTTTTGGCGTTCGGGCGTCGTTGTCGAAGACTGCCTGTAAACGCTTGAAGTCATTATCAGCCGGTGCATGTGTTTGATGCTCCAGCCATTTCGGACAAATTCCCGGGCGAGCCAGTCGAGCAACCCAGGATGCGTCGGAGGGTCGCCATTCAGCCCAAAGTTCCCCAGCGATTTAACGATCCCATTTTCGAAATGATGCTTCCAGAGACGGTTGACCATCACGCGCGCGGTGAGCGGGTGGTTTGGATCGACCAGCCATTTGGCAAATGCGAGGCGGCGTCCGGTTTTTTTCGCTCCAGGCCATGGCGGCTTGACCTCCAGCAATGGGTTGCCACGCGCTAACACTGAGATGCTCCCTGGTTCGACCACTTCACCGGGAGTGAGATAGTTGCCACGCTTGAGCAGGCGCTCAGGGAAGGGTTCACCTCGATCCCAAAGCGCGCGAATCATCGGCTGAGGCAGACGCTGTCCTTCCAAAGAGGCAATTTGTTGTTTGATTTCAGCAGCGGCCTTTTCTTTCGGCGATGCCCTCAATGATTCGATCGCGATTTTGATGCCATTTTCATGAGATTCCCAGGCGCGGCGCTCTTTCGCGCTGACGTACGGAAGCCTGCGCTGGTTTGGGATCAGCCAATCATGCTCGTCGTAAGCGCCCTTCAAGACGGCGGCAAGCGCGTAATACTCACGCTGAGGGATGGGATCGAATTTGTGCGAATGACAGCGAGCGCAACCGATCGTCAAACCCATGACGCCGGCCCCGAGCACCTGTATTTCATCGGCAATAATATCGAGACGGTCAGGAACGAAAGCGGTGATCGCTGCCACGGTTGAATCAGGGGCCATCCGTAGAAACCCCGTGGCGACAAGGTTGTCGTAAATTTCATCGGAAATTTCGTTCGCGTTTTCGTAATCGGCCAGCTCATCCCCCGCGATCTGTTCCACCAGGAATCGATCGTAGGCCTTATCGCTGTTGAAAGACTGGATGACGTAATCGCGATAGCGGTAAGCGTCAGGGCGAAGCTCGTCCTGTTCACGCTTGCCTTCGGAGTCGGCGTAGCCAGCGACATCGAGCCAATGTCGACCCCAACGCTCTCCGTAGCGAGCGGAGGAAAGGAGCCGGTCAATCATTCTTTCGTAGGCCCCGGGTTTCGAGTCCTCCAGAAAGGCATCGGTTTCTTCTGGTTCCGGCGGCAGCCCACAGAGATCAAAAGTGGCGCGACGCATCAGCGCGGCACGACCTGCTTCCGGAGAGAAGCTCAGCCCCTTTTCCTCAAGCTTGCTAAGAACAAATAAGTCGATCGAATTCCGAGCCAACTCAGGGTGGTTGATTCGGGGAGCCTCAATGTTTTGGGGGGGTTGAAAGGCCCAGAATCGCCTCGCGGCTTCGCTCGCGCCGGCGGCTGAACCGTTTCCGAGCAAATCAGGCTCATTGTCAATCTCAGGAGCGTCCCATTCAATCCACTTTTTTAGAAGGTCAACCTCGCTCGACTCCATTGGCTTGACGCTGACCTCGACGACTCGCCGAGGGGGCGGGCACTTGCCAGACACCACCCGTTGAACGATCACACTTTCCTCAGGCATGGCGGGAACGAAAGCGGGGCCGGATTTGCCCCCTTTGAGCATGGATGCTTTGGTGCGAAGGTCCAGTTCACCATCCCTCCGGCGCAACCCATGACAGACTGTGCATCGGAGATACATCAGCGGCAGGATGTCATTCTGAGTGACGGTGGGATGAAGCTCCGCGATGAGGATCTTTGAACTGGGTGCAATCAAATTCCCATGGAGATCCTGAATCCCGCTGACGGTCAAGGTGTGGCTTTTTCCAGAGCTTATCGCGGTGGTCGTCAGTATCAATTTCGTTGGTTGCAATCCCGGTGATACCGCCGTGACGGTGACTCCATTGTCGATTGTGATGTGGGATTTGGGACCTCCTGTAGTGACGGGTTTGGAGAAGTTGACTGTCACTCTCGTCGGATCGCGAAAGGTGCCAGCCGAGACCAAGATGGGCGGGTCGGTATCAATCACCAAAGTTGCAGCGGCGCTCGTCCGGGTGATTTCAGCATTGCCCGGAACGGAAATGACGCAGCGGAATTGCGCGCGGTGATCCGATACCAACACCGGAGCAGTCGTGTACTGAGGACTGGCCGCTCCCAAGATAGGGGTGAATGAGGAGGTACCAGGCGGGGCCTTTTGCCATTGAAATATCAACTGATCCACATATTGCCCAACCGCCTCGACGTTGAAAGTAGCCGCACCCCCTCGTCCCACTGTCTTCGAGGTTGCATCGCGGGTGATAATAATGCCAGGCGAGGTCGAGAAAGCTTCGGCAGACGGGATGATCTGGGGCAGCCCAGCCGCTTTCAAAAGAAAATAGTCCACCTCGAATTCAACGCTTCCCCCGCTGGTCCCTTGAACCCCGGCGAATCCGCTTCGTCCCTGGTGCGACCAGTCAGCCATCCACGCCGACGGCTCTGGAGTCAATCCATCCGCCGGCCAAGCTTTCGCGTGGATATTAGCCCCGGCAGCCAAGCTCTTGGTATCCTGACGCAATCGCACCCAATACCAGGAATCTTTCTTCCAGGAACTGGCCTCCGAATTGGCGTCCGCAACGATGGGCCCCCACGCGTCATAATCGTTGAGGAGTCTGAATCGCGAAGCCTTGATTCCAAGGTCGCGTGCGTCGGGAACGAATACCAGGTTAAGCGCTTCTCCTGGATGAGCCGCCGTGGGGCTGCCGCCAATCGCGATGCCAGCCCGGCTCCCCTCTCCGTGGGAATTGATTTTGATGCGCGCCAGAACTTCCTGTGTTTCCGAGCTGTATCCGGGAGCTTCATAGAGCAAATGATTGGGGTCACCCTGCATCGTCGAAACGGTCAGCACGCCATTGGTCTGCACGTACAAATCCTCGGTTGCGGGCCGGGAAATCCAATGCGAGTTCCGGGTTGGACTGTTAAAATCATCCTGGAATCCAGCGGTCACCCGTCCGAAATCGACGGGTAAAAACACTTTCACCGCTAGCTCGGTTTTGGTGCCGGGCGAAATAAATTTACCATCAAGCCCCTGAACCCCGGTAACGGTTAGTGTATAGGTTTTCCCTGAAGTTTGACGGCTCGTCCTCACGACGACGCGAGTGGGACTTGCGAGGGTCACACCCAGTGTTTCCAAACCATCTCCGAAGGCAAAGTGGGTCAGTGCTCCTGCTGTCGATGGGGTCACGGGCTCGGAAAATGTGACCGCCAACTCGCGGAACTTTTGAGGCCCTGTCACTGCGGGAATCACGCTCACGATGGCTGGCTGGGATGTCGCTCGCTGTGGAAAGGTCAAAATCACCATCGCCACCAAAGCTCCTAAAAACCGGGCACGCGCCAAAGCACCCCAAAACATAGGCAGCCAATGCGGAATGGTTGCGCTTCTCTTGGGGAGCTTGTACGAGCAACTTATTCTTCCGCCATTTTTGCTAATAGCTTGAAACATAGACCCATGGGCAGGAGGGCTTTGGGCAACTCCCCATTCTTCCTCCGAAAAGGGCGTTTCACAACACTCATTTTTTCACCTAAACGGGGCCGGGTGCAACTCACGGTTTCTGTTGGAAAACGCGAATACGAATAGACGTCCTCCCCAGGAATACTAGAGCTCGCAGATATCGCTCAATCGAAGACCAAAGGGTCATCTCACAATTAAACAATTAAGCAATGGACACATGACAAGGGTGAGATCAAGCTGGCAGTTATGGTCCGGCCGTTGCGGATCGAGAAAGTGGGGGGATGGTATCACGTTACTGCCCGCGGCAACGAGCCCAAAGCCATCTTCCGTGACGACGCGGATCGGCGGCATTTCCTGGGGATCGTGGCTGAAATGGTCCGGCGCTTTCTCTTGCGCCTGCACTGTTTCGTGCTCATGGACAACCATTATCATCTGGTTCTGGAGTTGAGGGAGCCGAATCTGAGCCGTGCGGTGCAATGGTTGAACGTCAGCTACAGTGTCTGGTTCAACCGTCGCCATCGGCGCAGTGGCCATCTGTTCCAGGGCCGTTTCAAATCGGTGACGGTGAATCGGGATGAGTGGGGGTTGGCCTTGAGCCGCTATGTGCATTTGAATCCGGTGAGGATGCAAACGTTAGGGCTGGGGAAACAAGATCGTCAAGTCCAACGGATGGGTTTATCGCCCGCGCCCAAGGAGGAACAGGTGCGGGAGCGCATGAGAAAGTTGCGGGCCTACAGATGGAGTTCCTATCGATGGTACATCGGCCTGGGAGTGGCGCCGGCGTGGTTGGAATGCGATACAGTGCTGGCGTTGGGGGGCGGAGCGAAGGCGGAGCAAAGGCGACGGAATCGGGATTACGTGGAGACGCGGCTCGGGAAGGATTGGAGCAAAGCCCCTGGGAGGCGGTCCAGGAGCAGGTTGTGTTGGGCGGGGCGGAGTTTTTGGCGGGCTTGAGGAAGAAGATTCACGGGGATGCCCAGGAGCAGAGGGGAGCGCGGCGGTTGATTGAAGTACGTCCGGGCTTAGAGTCGGTCATCGCGGCGGTTGAACAGGTAAAAGGGGAGAAGTGGGATGAATTTCGTGATCGACACGGAGATCGCGGTCGGGACTCAGGACTGTATTTGGGACCCCGTCTGTGTGGCCTGAAGCTGAAGGAACTGGCGGCAGCAGTAGGGTTGCCGAACTACAGCGTAGTGGCGACGAACGCTAAACGCTATGAACAACGGTTGGAAAGCGACCGCACCGAGCAATCCCGAATGAAAGCAGTGGCTCAATTGTTGACTTCTGAGATGGTGACCCCACGCATCGACAGTCGGACACACCCCGGTCCACCAGTTGATCGCCCGGATCCTCATCCAGCGCCTGCCTGTGGCTCAGGGTGATCTGCCGGACGTTAACCAGGCATTGCAACGAGCGGGCCTTGGCTTTGGCCCTTGCCAGAGCTGGAAGCAACAAGCCAGCAAGGATAGCGATAACGGCGATAACCACCAAAATCTCGACTATGGTAAAGCCATCGCCGCAACGCGACCTTGCGCCGGATAGATCTCGAAGGCGAAGAGCGACACTGCGCGGGAGTTCCGAACAGGCGGCAACCAGTCTTCCAAGTCTGACTCTGCACCGATGGACGGTCATAAGAGAACTCGCCAGAAATGGATCCACTGTGGGCTAATCACAGCCAAGCAGTGTTTTGTTGCTCGGAGTGTAAGCGAATGAATCCGCTTTGGTAATAATCACGAGGGTTCGATTCCCTTCACCCGCTCCATTCAATATCAAGCACTTACGAAGATGTGCAAGTAAAGTGCAGTAAACTCGTCAAGCGGAAGCCAATTTCCACTCGCGTCGAAAACCCCTTATTTTCAGGCCTTTTCTCGATTGTTCGATTCCTCACTCGGACGAAAACTGACGCCTCCTCGACTTGAATCGGTCTGCCATGCCAACCCTTCGCCGGTGCCAAGAGTGCAGTAGTGCAGTAAGCGATAGGGTTCTCTCCACCGTCGGACTCTGCGCGGCCAAGAAACTGAGCTTTGGGTGATTGCCACGGACCATCCGCCGAAGGCGGCTGTTCGCCACTCCGTTGATTCCCAATTTCGGAGGTCTTTCGCAAACAGCCCACCTGTATCGCTGTCGGAAGCTTAGCTTCCGGGTGACTGCGAGAGAACCCGCATAGGTGGCATGCTCGCGACCAAGACCGCTCCTGCGGTGAACAGAATTGCACTGTAGCCGAAGGCAGCAGTCGTTCCGGCCCAACTCCACAGCACCCCGACGATGATGCTCGACAGAAAATCGCCCACACCGTTCACCGTCGCCAACGTGCCGAAGGCCACGCCGTGGTGTTCTTCACTCACCAGTTCAGCACAAAAAGAGTCTTCGAGTGTTTCCTCGACCGCTACATAGACGCCGCCGAGGATGAAAATGCCCACCAGCGTCCAAAGCGTAAGGGGGAGGAAAATGATCATTAGAGCCATCACCGCAGCCAACGCGTAACCGGACGCCAGCACCAAATGTTTGGGGAGACGGTCGGCCAGCCAACCAGCGATGAACGCGAACCCTGCGTAGAAGACGTTGTGCAACACATAAAGTCCGACCGCGAAGCTCGCCGCTTTGGCCGCACCCAATTCCGGCGTCAGTTTCTGCGTCGCCAGCAGAATCAGCAGCGTGTGTGCGAAATCACCTGCCCCGAACAGCCCGACGGCAACGAGGAATTTGCGGAAGGACGGCGGCAGCATCCGCAGGCGTTCGCCAAACGAAACGTGAGCCACCGGTTTGCGTTCCTTCTCGCGAACGACAAACGCAATCAGCCCCACCGCGATGAGACTTGGGATGAGCGTCACTGCAAATAGTGATGGATAGTGATGATTGAACACGCCGAGCAGAAAAAATGCGGAGGCTGGCCCAACAATCGCGCCCAAGGTGTCCATCATCCGCTCGAAGCCGAACGCGCGACCGTAGGTTTCCTTCGTCACCGATCCAGCCAGCAATGCTTTGCGCACCGGCGTCCGCACCCCGCGTCCGAGCCACGCGAATGCCCGCGCCATAAGCACATGCCACGCTGCGGTCGCCAACCCGAAGGAGGCCGTTCCGAGCGCCGTGACCAGATAACCAATCACGGCGACCGGCTTACGCCGGGTCAGCTTGTCGGTGTAGTAGCCGCTTGCCATTTTGGCGAAGCTCGACAAGCCGTCGGAAACGCCTTCGATCAATCCCACCCAAAACGCCGCGACACCCATCGTCGCCAGAAACGCCGGCATGACGGTTGTGGCCATCTCATGTGACCAATCGCTAAACAACGAAGCCAGCCCAATGCCGAGGACGGTTTTGTTCAGCCAGCGGGGACGTGGTTTGCTTTCGTCGGACATACAGGACGATGGAACATCAGCAGCAACGCTCCGCCTGCGAGCCATTGCGCCGTTGCCGCGCAGAGATAAATGCGATGCCATTTATAGAAAATGTTGTCATCAGTCACTTGGCGCGTGTCGAAATCGAGCATCCCGGCGAGCTTCGTGTGCAAAAAGATCAGGGTGAAGGTGGTGAGCAATGTCACCACCCACGCAATCCACGCGCCGCGACGACGCGAGAACGACGAAGATGCAAACAGTTCCCAGCCAACCACGCCAAGCATGACGAGACCGAGCCAGTTGAGTTCTGTCGTCACACGCTCCGTGATGAAACCCTGGCGAACTTTGCTGCGAAGCACTTCATGCCCGATGAATACCACACGCCCCGCGTAGAAGGTGAAGCCGCCCCACCACAGCGCGAGCAGCATTATCGCCAGCATCCGGCGGATGGTGGCGAAGCGGGTCATCGCTTTTCCTCCACCTGAACCTTGAGCTTCGCCAGGCCGTGTTCCATGTCAGCGCCCATCAACGACCCCATCCCAAGCCCGGCCCAGCGTTTCAACGGATTCACTCCGAGTTCGGCGTCGAGCGTCCACGTCACGCGCAGACCGTCGGGCGTGTTCGTGTAACGAATCGCTCCGGCGAAGACCTGCATCCCGTGATTGAAATCGAGGGTGTAGGCAATGCCGGATGTCGGGTCGGCCTCGACAATCGTCACCGTCCCGTCGCCGCTCGATTTGCCAGCGGCAATCATCTTCGCTCCCACGCCGGATTCCTCCCCCTCGAAGCGCATTGCCATATCGGGAAAACGATTGGTGGTCCACGCCGTCCAGTCAGGCCAGCGCTTAAGAGAGACGACGCGATTGAACACGTCCTCCGATTTGCCGCGCACGACGATGCTGTGCACAACGCGCTGTTTGCCGGGCAAGTAGAAGCCAATGACAAAGAACATCAGGAGGAGAGCAAGCAGTCCGAGCAGTAGTTTCTTCCAGGATTTCATCGAAGTGGCCCAAAACATCAGGAAGTCGGCTGAACTTCCTCAAACTTTCCATACCGCACCGCCAAGGTCGGCAACACGAGAAGGTTTAGCACGGTGGAAGTTAGCAGCCCGCCAAGGATAACGATGGCCATTGGCGATTCAATTTCGTGGCCCGGTTCTCCGAATCCGATGGCCAGCGGCAACAGACCCAGCGCAGTAACGAGCGCCGTCATCAGAATCGGCACAAGGCGTTCACTCGCACCCCGCAGGGCGGTCTCCAGATTCCACGCGCAGCCTTCGACGGTGACGAGGTGTTCGTAATGAGAGATGAGCATGATCGAGTTGCGCGTGCTGATGCCGAACAGCGTCACGAGACCGACGAGCGTGCCGATGCTCAACATGCCGCCGAGTGCAAAGATGGCGAGGACGCCGCCAATGAGTGCGAAAGGCAGGTTCGCCAACACGAGCAGGAGGTTTCGTCCCGTGCGAAAAACCATCGCGAGGAGCACGATGATTCCGACGCCCGCGATGACCGAGTGGATCAGGATTTCGCGTTGGGCAGTCGCTTGTTGTTCCGCCGAACCGCGGAAGACGCAGTAAACGCCAGAGGGAAATTGAACCTTTTCCGCCACAGCGCGCTTGGCATCCGCGACAAATGAAGTGAGGTCGCGGCCCGTCACGTTGCAAGTGACTTGCTGGCGGCGCTGCGCCCCTTCGTGAACGATCAGGCTGCGGCCATTGCCGCCTTCGATGTCGGCCAGTTCGCGGAGCGGAATGCGAGTGCCTTCGCTGTTCCGCAACAGCAGGTCACCAACGCGCTCTGGTTCGCTTCGATCGCGCTCCGCCAAAATCACGTTCACGTCCACGACGCGATTGCCCTGATACGACTGTGCGACGACCGAGCCTTGATACGCTGTCTCGATGGTTTCGAGGACTTCGGCTGGCTGGAAACCAAACGCGAGCAAACGTTCCGGGCGCAGACGAACCGTGACTTCGGGCGTGCCAGGTTCAGTTTCCATCTGCACATCGGTCGCGCCGGGCACAGCAGCGAGCACTTGCCGGACTTCCTCGGTCTTGCGGTCAATCAGATCGAGGTCGTCGCCGAAGACATCGACCGCAACCTGCGCCGTGGCGCCGGAAATGGTTTCTTCAATTCGCTCGGCGAGGAATGGCATCACTTTGAACGAAAGCCCCGGAAACTTCACCAGCGCCTCCCGAATCTCCGCCATCGCAAACTCGCCTTCCTCGCCGGACAGCGGCGTAAGTTCGACGTGCAGTTCGCTGTAATGCGTGCCCCAGGTGTCATCGCTGTTCTCAGCCCGGCCACATTGTTGCGCGACCGATTTGATGTGCGGGTTCTTGAGCAACTCAGCGGCGACCTGTTTGCCTAGTCGAACGGATTCCTGCACGGATGTTCCAGGCAATGCGGCCATGTGAACGATGAAATGGCCCTCGCGGAATTCGGGCAGGAACTCGCCGCCGAAGAAAGGCAGCGTGGCCGCTGCCGCTAACGCTAAAACCACGGCAACGCCAATCACGGTTCGCGGGCGGTTCGTAAACGCGCCCAGCCAAGCGCGATGTTTAGTTTTGAGCCAGCCGAGATAGCGCGGCTCGGTGTGCGGCTCCGTCTGCCCCAGGAATAGCAAACACATCGCAGGCGTGACCGTCAGCGCCACCACGAGCGAAGCCATCGTCGCGAGAATGAATGCAGTAGCCAGCGGCGTGAACAGTTTCCCGGCCACACCCGTCATCAGAAACACGGGCAAGAAAACAAGCGCCACAATGAACGTCGCATAGACGATGGCGCTGCGGACTTCGAGCGAAGCGTTGAGAACCACGTCGAACACGGAACGTGGAGCGGCCAGCAACCGATTTTCCCGCAGCCGCCGCAGGATGTTCTCCACGTCAATGATGGCGTCGTCCACCACCACACCGATGGCGATGGCGAATCCCCCGAGAGTCAGCGTGTTCAAGCTCACGCCCCAGCGGTCGAGCACGACCACCGCCGCGAGCAATGACAGAGGAATTGAGGCGAAGGAAATCAAGGCCGTGCGCCAATCGAGCAAGAAGCCGAAGAGCACCACGAGCGCCAGCACACCGCCCAGCAGCAGGGCGAAGTTGAGATTGTGCAGCGATAGCTCGATGAACTTCGCAGGCCGAAAGAGCGAAGGATTCACTTGGATTTGTTCGGTCGCAAACACCCGTTGCATCTCCGCGAGTTCACGCTCCACGGCGCGGGTCACATCGAGGGTGTTCGCGCCGTATTGACTAAACACCAGCACCACCACGCCGCTCACGCCGTTGAACTGCGCGTCCCCGAACTTCGGCTCAGGCGCTTCCACCACGTCGGCCACGTCCTTGATACGGACGCTGCGGCCTTCGTGATGCGCGACAATGACTTCACCAATTTGCGCCGGGCTGAACGCCTGACCGATGGTGCGCAACACAACCCGCTGGTTGGAGTTCTCGACGAACCCCGCACCGCGAACAGCGGTTGCGTTCCGTGCGGCGGTCAACACTTCATTCAACCCCAACCGATGGGCCACGAGTTGTTCGGGCTTCACTTGAACCTGATACTGGCGGACATCGCCGCCGAAAATATCAACGCGCGCAACACCGGCCACTGCGAGCAAGCGCGGCTTGAACGTCCAGTCGGAAAACGTGCGGAGATCCATCAAGGTCCGATTGGTCGAAGAAAGGCCCACGGCGAGAATGCGGGCCGTGGATGACGTGAGCGGCCCGATCTTCGGCGGCTTCACGCCCTGCGGCAATTGCACCTGAGCCAGTCGTTCCGTCACTATCTGGCGCACGCGAAACACGTCCGCCGCCTCGGTGAAGATCAGTGTGATGACCGAGAGGTTCTGAATGGATTGCGAACGAACGGTCGCGAGGCTGGGCGAACCGTTCAGCGCGTTTTCAATTGGCCGTGTGACGAGTTGTTCAACCTCCTCCGGCGACAGACCTGGCGCTTCGGTCTGAATGATGACCATCGGCGGCGCAAATTCGGGGAACACATCGAGCCGGGTGCGCGAAGCGACGTAGAGGCCGTAACCCAACAACAAGACCGCCAGTGCCACCACGACGCCACGGAATCGGAGCGAGAAATGAACGAGTGCGCGCAGCATGATTACTCCATCATCCGAATTGCGGCCTTGCCCACTTCGGACAGGAGAACTTGCGTGCCGGTCACGACGACTTTGTCGCCGGGGTTAAACCCTTCAGCGACAAACCAACCGTCGCTCGTCGGTCGCGTCAGCAGAACTTCGCGGCGCATGAACGTGTCGTCGCCAGTTTGAACGAAAGCCCAACCGCGACCATCGGAGCGGACCACCGCCGCACGCGGAACAACCACGCCTGGAGAAGAGTTGCCCGACAATTCGAGCAGCGCGGTCAGGTTCGCCCCCGGAGCAAGTCGGCGATTCGTCTTGCTGACGAGGTAAACAAATGCCTGCCCTTGAAACTCCGGCTCGATGCTCGTCGCCGGGCCGATCAACTCGGCCTCAAACAGTGCAGCCTCGTTCGCAGGTGCGAAAAGACGGGCCTTGTTTGGAGGCGCAGGCAAAGTCTCACCCGCCGACAAATCTACGCGAACCAACGCAGCCTCCAACGAGGCGAGCGAACGTGAAAGGTGCGGCAAGTCCGCGCGGTTCGCGAGTTCACGACCAAAGGCCAGTGCCAGTTTGTCCTCCGTCGCTTGCACCGCAAGGCGGTCGCGCCCGGCGGCATTTTCGGCGGCGAGCAGCGCTTTCTCCGAAAGATTCAACTGCGCCGCGAGCACCTTGGCACGCCCGAGTTCCTTCTCAGACGAAGCCAGATTTGTTCGAGCCAGCGTGAGTTCATTCAATAACGGGGTGAGCGACATTGTCTCTTGCACGCGGGCGAAACCTCGGCGTGAAGCGCGATGCTCCGCTGCGCTCAACGGCGCGACGGCCAGACCAACTCGTTTCTGAGTCTCGGCATCAAACGTCAAAATGATCTCACCTTGCGGACTGCGGCTGACGCGAGTGGGCGCAGCCACAGGCTTCTCTCGTTCCTGCTCGTGCGCCCGTTCCTCGCTCATTTCGCGAAAGGCGAAGATCAGACCTGCGATGACACCGCCCGCAACGAGCAGGCCCAAAATGGTTTTCAACGGGGCTTTCACATTCAGTTCAAGGATTCGCACGCGGGTTGCGGCTTAGGTCAATGGTTCTCATCTCCGGCGCATCAAGTGGCTGCTGAACAGCGTCCTCAAGTTGCCCGATGGCGTTTTGCAGTCGAGACCGAGCATCCAGACGGGCGTTTTCACCGAGCAACCGCTCCAATTCGGCGTAGAGCAAATCGAGCGGATCTGCATCGCCAGCCTTCACCTGTTGTTCCACCGTTCGGTATCGAGCCGCTTCACTGGAAACAAGGGCTTCCGTGACGCCGAGTTGTTCCTGGGCCTCGTGATAGGCGCTCCCCGCTGCATCCAGCTTGTTGATGATGCCTGCCTGCAAAGACGTAAACCGTGCGGCTGCTTCCGCGCGGCGAGCGTTCGCTTCCGCAATCGGCCCTTGGTTTTGGTTCAGCACCGGCAACTCAACAGCCAATCCGAGCCCCCACTTGTTCTCACCTTGATTGTATTGGTAGCCGGGGCTGAGATGGACATCGGGATACTGCCGCGCGATCTCCAGTCGCAGCGACGCCTCAGTCGCCGCGTATTCAGCGAGCGCGGACAGCACATCCGCCCGACCTTGCAACGATTGTTGCCGTATCGCCGCAGTTGTAAACCGCTCCGCATCCACGGGAGGCGCAGAAATATCAAACTGAATCTCAACGCCTTCAAGCGCGATCAGAGGCAAGCCCAACACTTGGGATAGATGGACTCGCGCCGCTGAACTGCGAGCCTTTGCTTCCCCGGCGCTGACCAACGTCTTGCTCAACGCGATGCGCGCCAAGCCTACGTCGCTGTTCGCAACTGCACCCGCCGCCAATCGCTGTTCGAGCGCGGCAACTACGTTACTTTGCAACACGTACTGGCGTTGCAGTGATTCCGAACTCAGGCGCGCGACCGTCCAATCAACCAGACCGGCGCGAACGTCGCTACGGACTTTCCATCCGGATGACGCGAGCTGAAGAAACACCGCTTTTGCGAGTTGTTCAGCGCGGACGATGCGATGATGTCGTTTACCCGCCGTCTCAATCGGCACATCGAACTGGATCGTGGCAATCCACGGCGTTAGGCCGCTCGCGGGATTGGCCGTGTATTCGGGAGTGACGCTGACCGATGGATTGGGCCGCGCACTCGCCGTGATGATGGATGCACGGCTCGCCTGCCATTGCGCCCGTGCCACGTCGAGGCCTGGATGATAGTAGAGACCAACGAGGGTGAGTCCGGTCAAGTCCCACGCAGGACGAGGCCATTCCTTGGCCAGTTCCGGCGCATTCGTAGCGATGAATGCTTTTAGCCCAGCATCATCCAACTTGCGACCTTCGAGAGTTTTTGCCGATTCGGCGGTGGAAATTGGCTGCGGCCGGTAATGAACACAACCGAACGCTCCAGTAATGATCAGCGCTATCGCAGTTGACAAAAAGTGCTGTGAGAATCTGTGAATCATTCAGTGGAATACCTTCCTCACCAAAAAGGACAACCGCTCAATGACCTCAACAGCCTCTTTCTTTCCCTTTCGGGTGGCGCGATAAACCCTGCGCAATTTGCCATTAACTTTCCGCTCTTTCACCGTCACATCCCCTTCCTCAAGGAGTGCGTGCAAGGTGGGATAAACAGTTCCGGGACTCAGCTTAAAGCCGAGATCGCGCATCTCCTCAATAATCTCCAATCCGTAGACTGCGCTTTGGGATGCCCGCCAAAGCGCGTAAAGCTTTACAAAACCTCGCATGAAGTCGTGATCTATCATATCGGCTGCCGTTATCGAAAGTTGATAACAGTCTTCAACAGCATATGCAGCAAAAGAGCCATGGTGTCCAGTCGGTTTTGCGGCAGCCGGATTGCGGCAATTTTTACTCCCCTCTCTGATCGGGTCATGTGTGGCCGGGAGTGGTATCCAATGGTGTGGAGGTTGCTCCAAGTCCATCACGTGGGTTGAAATCGTGGCAATTCGCCCACTATCGCCCCTGAAACATTGGCTTTTCGAACAAAACCGCTTTGGTAATAATCACGAGGGTTCGATTCCCTTCACCCGCTCCATTCAATATCAAGCACTTACGAAGATGTGCAAGTAAAGTGCAAGTAAATGTAGGGGCTTTTCCTTCATCTTTTTTCCTCGGTTGTCCCTCGAATCTGACCATGCGAATCATGGCGCACCACGTTGAAGTCGGGCTTTTCGGCGTGTGATCGAACGACCGGCGACGGCGCGGCAACTCGACCGTCGGAGGTAACGGGCACGAGTTGGTTGAACAGTGGTAACCATTCCCCTTCAAAACGTCAGGAGCCTGTGGCATGCTCCGTCCGGCTCCCAATGACCACCGAACCATCACAACCGACGCCAGACTCGCCTCCGGGCGAAGCGGTTCGCGACAGCTTCCGCACAACGCGGTGAACTCTGGTCAGCCGGGCGATGATTATTACCAACGCCGCTGAACACCGAAGTCCCAGAGCAATTTCATCTGCTGACTTCCTCCAGAGGAGACCCGACGATGGCTATTTGGGGCTCGCACGGTTTGTGATCGAGCATAACCTGCCTCCTCAGGGATGTGGGTTGTGGTGTGTGAGGCAAAGGAGGAGGTCGGTTTTTATCGTCCACGGCAACCGCAAGAGACGCCGTTTTATAAGCTGGCCTGCCCGCCGTAGCCTTGGCGAAGGAGGGTCGAGCGGTTCTATCCGGAGTTCGAGAGGGTTTATGCAGAACGCTACCAGGAGCGCTATGGTTTTTGGCGACCGACCTGCCCACCGAAGCCTCGGCGCAGGCGGGTCATCGCCAGGGCTGTGGAGAGATTCCTGGACTGTGGCGACGTCGAGCAGGCTGGAGGCTGTAGGCTGTAGGCTGTAGGCTGTAGGGTAAACCGCCTATGCAAAAATGCTCGGCGGTTTGCTGCGATCCTTTCGCAAGCCGTGAGAAGCCTGGATCTAAAGACCCAGGCCGGAGTCTGCAAACCTCCAGTCTGCAGCCTCAAGCCTGCCGCCTGTCGGTCTGGCGACCGGGAAGGGATCCAGGGGTTGATGCAGTATTTCCTGCGCTGCCCCTTCAGCCAGGCGCGGATGATCCAGGTGACGGGTGAGGGCAAGGTGATCCCGCGCCTGCGGGACGGGAGACAATCGACTCGGGCGGTTTCCCGAGGCCGCCAGCGACGATCTGGTGGCCGGTCCCAAGCGCAATTTCCAGATTTTCGATCCACTGGACTTCCTGGCGACCTGTCCGCCATAGCTCCGTAGCGAAGGCGGAAAGTGACCCAGCAACCGCCGTCGCCCTGGCGGGCTATGGTGGGCAGGCATCCCGGAGAAGGGCGCGGGGACCAGGGGAGAGTGGAAAGTGGAGGGTTGAGCGTTGAGCGTTGAGCGTTGAGCGTTCTCCAAAAACCCGCCAGAACCATGAGCCACTTCGTCAACATCAAAACCCGTATCACCGAGCGAGAGCAACTCGTCGCCGCGCTTCAGGCCATGCATTTGCAATACCAGGCCAACGAACGGGAGGAGCTTGTCGTCTGCGACTATCAGGGCAAAGAAACTTTCAACGTCCAACGTTCAACTCTCAACGTTCAGAGATGAAGACC
>CAMBEJ010000125.1 GCA_945865375.1 Akkermansia muciniphila
ATCATGCAATCGCTTTGGCGGCCGTGAGGTCCGGCGCGCATGTCTACTGCGAGAAGCCTTTCACCACCACACCGCAGGAGGGGGATGAAGTGCTCAAGGAGGCTGGCTTGCGAAGGTTGAAAATAGCAGTCGCGCACACCATGCGGATGACCGCTCCGGTGCTCTCTCTGAAGGCTGCCATCGCGCGAGGAATTCTGGGCGACCTCGTGGAACTCCACGCCTATGGCAAACAGGACGCCCGCGCCGGAGGCGAAGACATGATGGTTCTCGGAACGCACTTGTTCGATCTAATGCGCCTTTTTGCTGGCGACCCCATCTCCTGTTCCGCAGAGGTTCTCAACCAGGGCAGAAGGATTGCAAGAAGCGATGCGCGGCTCGTCAAGGACACGGTGGGATGGGTCGCGGGAGATCAGATCTCCGCTCATTACCTGTTCAAGCACGGCGTCAATGCGTCGTTCACGAGCGCTGGCAAACTTCGTGACACGGTGGGTCGCTGGGGTCTGGAACTCCACGGGAGTCGCGGCCTGGCGCGGATCAATTGTGACCTCGAGCCCCATGTCTTCCTGTGCAAAAAGGGTGACTGGTCCAAAGAGGGCCGTGGTGACGCCTGGACACCACTAGAGATAGCCACCCTTCAACCGTCAACCACTCACAATGAGAAGCCCGTGAACGACTGGCTCGCCGCCATCGAGACGAATCACGAACCTGAGTGCAGCGCCCAAAACGGGCTATGGGCGGTCGAAATGGTGATGGCCGTTTACCAGAGCGCACTCACGGGCGCTCGCATCGACTTTCCCATCAAAGAACGCCGCCATCCGCTGGGATGAAAACGGATATTGGAACCACTCAATCCGTTGCATCCTCCTCGCCGATCGGGATGAATGGCGCAAATCCTTCGAGCAGGTTTTTAACCCTCCAATCTCGATGAACTATCGCTTAGAATTTCGACCATGGAGACCCAAAGCAGCAACCGAATTGAACCACGGATGACACCGATGACACGGATAGGGATCATACCGGAAAGTTCTTTTTCGCATCCGTGCCATCCGCGTAATCCGTGGTTAAAAAACCCTCGCGCAACGCGCACACTTCTTTCGGTCCCCTTTCCGCGGTTAACCATTCTCCTCCATCTTCCCTCTCCGTGTCCGTGTTTATCCGTGGTTCACCCGCGTTTTTTCCACACGTAACGGAACATTAACACGCGCAATGCGGCGGTCAGCGGAATCGCCAGCACGCCTCCGAGGATGCCTCCCAAAAGAGTGGTCCCAGCCATCACCGCAATGATAATAGTCATGGGATGCAAGCCTACGCGGTCGCCGATAATCTTCGGTGAGATGTAGAGGCCTTCGGCCATCTGCGCGAAGGCAAACACGGCCAGAACCAGCAACGGATGCAACCAGTCTTGGAACTGAACCACGGCCAACAGAACCGCCGGGATCAGACTGATCATCACCCCAAGATACGGAATGATGCCGAGCACACCCGCCACCACGCCGAGGATCAAGGAGTAATTCAGACCTATCGCCGAAAAACCCAGCGTCAGGATTGTTCCGACACAAGCCGCCACCAAAACCTGGCCTCGAAAAAAGACGATGAGATGGTCGTTGATGGCGTTGATCACAAACACCAACTCATCCTTGACCCGTGATTCCTTAAGCGGCATGTAATCGGTCCAGCTTTGTTGGATCCCAGACTTTTCCTTGAGAAAATAGAAAAGATAAACCGGAACCAAAGCGAACCCCGCGAGAAGGCCCGCCCAAGAGGCGACTCTGCCGATCTGCGACAACACCCATTGCGATGTCGCTGGAAGAGCTTTCGTCAAGAAATCCTTTGTCTGTGCGCCGTATTTCGAGTCCCAGGCTTCTCGCGCCTTGGCGCCGAAATCGGATTTTTCAAACCACTGGCTCACCACGATCCTAAACTCGTCAGCCCGGGTTGGAAAGTCATCGATTAGCTGTTTCACTTGACCGACAAGCTGCGGAACCACGGTCGCGGCGAGAATGAAAACCATCAGGACTGAAAGGAAAAGAGTCAGCAGAATTGCGCGGGTGCGCGGGACTTTGAATCGTTTTTCAAAAAGATCGACAACGGGATCGAAAAGGTAGGCGAGCACTCCGGCAACCGCCAGGGGAAGCAGGACCGAAGACAGCCGGTCGATGGTCCATGCGAAGGCCCAGGCCACCAGGCCCAGAAGAACCACGATGACCCCGACTGCGAGGGCGGTCAGCGAAACCCAGAGAATCTTTGCCTGTCGGGGCGATGGTGATGGAAGTGACATGCTGTTCTGACTCTCAATCATCACACCTGGCCTAGTCGCTTCGATTTGTCGGCGGCGGCGCGCACGGCCGACATCAGGGTCGCCCTGAGCCCCCCTTTCTCAAGTTCATGAATTCCTTCAATCGTCGTGCCTCCCGGGCTCGTGACCATGTCCTTCAACACTCCCGGGTGCAACCCCGTTTCAAGCACCATTTTGGCGGCCCCTAACAACGTCTGCGCGGCGAGCCGGGTCGCCGTCTCGCGAGGCAGGCCCGCAGCCACCCCCCCATCGCTCAAGGCTTCCACGATCAGATACGCATAGGCAGGCCCGCTCCCGCTCAAGCCCGTCACGGCGTCCAACAAGGATTCCTTGACCTGGAAAGCGATGCCAACCGAGGAAAAGAGACGTTGCACAACGTTGTTGTCCTGAGCGTTTGCGCAGGTCCCAAGCGCGTAGCCCGTGGCGGATTCACCCACAAGCGCGGGTGTGTTCGGCATCACGCGAACCACTCGAGCGCCGGTCCCCAATGGCGCCTCAAGTTTTGCAATCGTCACCCCTGCAGCAATCGAAATCAGCAGATGCCGCTCCGATAATCTACACGCAATCTCCTTTAACACGCCGGGCACCTGGTCCGGTTTAACAGCCAGCACAAGAATCTCGCAAGCATCCAATACCTCGAGATTCTCGAGGGTGGGAACCACGCCTGTGTCCTTCGCGAACGAAGCTCGTGAAGCTGCGTGCGGATCGCTGGCCCGAATCTTGTCCGCTGGCAGCAATCCCGCTTTGAGGATCCCTTTGGCCAGCGCGGACGCCATTTTCCCAGCCCCCAAAAAGCCAATAGAGGAAATCGTGTTCACAAGCCCTTTTGTAACATTCGCCGATGTCAGGCAAAAGCCAAAACTGCAGACTCGGTGGCGCCAGGGGTGCATCTCACGTTATTCGAGGTCGCCTCCCCTGACGCGGGTATCCCGCCGCTTAACCACGCTGAAGCGCACCCACGGATGACACGGATAACACGGATGAGGAAAGGGAGCTGAGAGGGGTACTTTATCCGTGCTATCCGTGTCATCCGTGGTTAACTCTTCGCATTCTGCGGTAGGTATTGTCCTCCGAACGACACCTCCCGGAAACCGTGAGTTGCACCCGTGGCGCCATCCGGGCACCTCTCCGAATGAGGAAGCAATAAGCCGTGGGGCGGACCTCCAGATTAGCCGGTTCCTGGTGCTCCTGCGGCCAAAATAAGCGCTGCTGTGGGTGTCGCGGAGTTGGTTGACAGAGCTATGGGTGATTGGCAATGTGACCCCTCGAATTTTTGGCAGGCTGGGGACATGATCTGGCGTGTGGATCGGCAGCAGTCCCGAGCGAGAAAGGCAAAACGCATCTATGGCAGAATTAGCGGGGAATCTTTTGGTAGCCCAGTCCGGTGGTCCAACCGCAGTCATCAACGCGAGTATCGCAGGCGTTATTCAGGAGGCTGGACGCCATGAGATGATCGAGGAGATCTACGGAGGTGCCAACGGCATCCTCGGGATTCTCAACGAGGAGCTAATCGATCTCAACGAGGAAAAAGCGCGGAGCATCGAAGGCCTGAAGCACACTCCCGCAGCGGCATTGGGAACCTGTCGGTATAAGCTGGATTTTAAGAAAAAACCTGAGCAGGCGGCCCGCGACATGGACCGGCTTTTCGAGGTGTTCAAGGCTCATAACATCCGGTATTTCTTTTACGCTGGAGGCAACGACTCCCAGGACACCGCGAATAAGATTCACGAAGAGACCATCAAACGCAGCTTCGAAGTTCGTGTGATTGGGGTTCCAAAAACAATCGACAACGACTTGCCCCACACCGACCACTGCCCCGGCTACGGCTCCGTCATCAAGTATAACGCGGCGACTGTGATGGAAGTCGCGGCGGACGTGAGCAGCATGGCAACGGATGATGGCTCCTGCTGCATCATCGAGGTCATGGGCCGAGCCGCAGGTTGGATCGCTGCGGGTGCCGTGCTCGCAAAACGAAATCCTGAGAGCGCACCGCATATCATTCTTCTCCCGGAAATCCCGTTCAACGAGGCTGCCTTTATTGAAAAGGTGAAGCAAACCGTCGCAAAGCTCCGCTACTGCATCGTGGTGGTGGGCGAAGGCTTGAAGAACCACAAAGGCGAGGAAATCGGCGCTGACAAGTCGCGGCTTGACGCCTTCGGTCACGCGGTTCTTTCTGGGGCGGCTGATCGCCTGGCGGAGATCGTTCAAGGCCGGTTAAGCCTCAAAACCCGCACGGTGAAGCTCGGCTATGCCCAGCGCGCAGCAGCCCACTTCGCAAGCGAAACCGACATGGCGGAGGCCGTGGCGTGTGGAGAGGCCGCGGTCCGCGCCGCTGTCGATGGCAAGAGCGGGTTCATGGTCAAGCTGGTCCGGCAGCAAAGCCAGCCTTACCGCTGGACCACGGGCCTCCAAGACTTGAAGGATATCGCGAATGTGGAACATTTCATCCCACGAGATTGGATCACCGAGGATGGATTCCTGCCCAATGAGAAGTTCATCGCCTACGCCCGCCCATTGATCGAAGGCGAAGTGAAAGTGCCGATGGAAGGGGGTCTGCCCAAATATGTGACACTGGAAAAGGTCCCGGTGGACAAACTGCTGCCTCCCCGTATGTGACCCGCTCCGGATCTCGTCCGGTCGGTTGCTCGGAGTTCAACTCCCAGACAGAATCTCGCTCTCGGGGAACACTCATCCCATGGATTCTCCCAGTTGCCTCACTGTTGCCTCCGCAGGGCTTTGAGTTTGACGTCCATCCTCCGAAGGGCCACGGTTGCACCCTCTGTGAATCGCAAAACCATGGTGATGCCTCCGTTTTCTAGACCGTCCAAAATCGATCTCCTTAAGGCTAGCCTAAATCGCTTGGTGCATCCCTTGGTTTTGGCGGCGTGTTTCGCGATTTGCTCAGCTTGCAAGCCCAGGGAAGCAAAGCAGGGAGCACCCTCAGGAGCCCCGCCAACCCACGTCGTGGCGGTTCCTGCAAAACGTCAGTCCGTCTCGGAAATTCTCCCTCTGGTCGGAACCGTGAACGCCAATGAAATGGTGGAAATAAAACCGGAATCCGACGGGATCATACAGGAAATCAACTACGAGGAAGGACAGCGCATCGAAAAAGGACACCTTCTCCTGTCGTTGGATGACAGCAAGCTCGCCGCATCGGTCGCCGAGGCCGAGGCCAATTTTCGGTTGAGCCTAGCCAATCATAACCGCGCTGCCCAACTCCTCAAGGATCAACTCATCTCCCAACAGGAGTTCGACCAGGTCGCCGCCAACTTCGCGGTCAATCAAGCAGGCCTCGACTTGAAAAGGCGTCTCATTCGCGATGCTCGCATCATCGCTCCGTTTAGCGGCGTGGTCGGGGCCAGAAATGTCAGTCCGGGACAAGTCGTGAATCGCTCGACCACGCTCGCGTCGCTCGTGGATCTCGATACTGTCAAGGTGGAGGTCGACATCCCTGAAAAATTTCTCAGCCAGGTTAAGATCGGACAAAACCTCTCCTTCTCCGTCGCCGCCTATCCCGATGAATTATTCGTTGGCCAGATTTATTTTATCGCCCCGCAAGTCTCGGAAACGCTCCGAACGGCCCCAATCAAGGCTCGCATCCCAAATCCGAAACACCTTCTGCGCCCTGGGATGTTCGCCAGTCTTGAGCTGACTTTGACCGTGCGCGAGTCGGCAATAGTCATCCCCGACGTCGCCATCATCAACAACGGGGACATCGCCATGGTGTTCGTCATCGGCAAGGACGACATCGCGAATCTCCGCCCGGTCGTCATCGGAGAACGACTCGCCGGCAAGGCGGAGGTCAGAAAGGGCCTCACCGAAGGAGAGGAGGTCGTGGTCGAGGGCCATCAGAAGGTAATCCCGGGATTCAAAGTCAAACGAAGCGGTCCTGAAAAGGCGGCGGTTTACACTGCCCCATAGTCATCGGGAGCCCCCCTTCTATGTTTCTCCCACGCATCAGCATCCAACGCCCGGTTTTGGCAATCATGCTCAGTTTGTCCCTCGTGCTGTTCGGCCTCATCGGGCTGTCAAGACTTCCAGTGCGGGAACTCCCCGATATTGACCCTCCAATAGTCAGTGTCACCACCATCTACCCCGGTGCCAATGCCCAAGTAGTCGAAACCGAGGTCACAGAGAGACTCGAGGAGGCGATCAACAACATCGAGGGAATCAAAACTCTCACCAGTCAAAGCCGGGAGCAAGTCAGCAACATCACGATCGAATTCGACCTCTCCAGAAGCATCGACCTCGCGTCGCAAGATGTCCGCGACCGCGTTTCCCGGGTCCGCGGACGACTCCCCATCTCGATTCGCGAACCCATCGTGGCGAAGCAGGACGCGGACGCCCAGGCCATCATCTGGATCTCGCTCATCAGCGACCGCTACACCCCTCTCCAACTGACAACGCTGGCCGAAAGCCAGATCAAAAACAGACTCCAGACAATCTCAGGCGTCAGTTCAATCATCATCGGCGGCGAAAAGCGATTCGCCATGCGCCTCTGGTTGGATTCAGAAAAGATGGCAGCCCGCCACGTGACGGTTCTGGATGTCCAACGCGCTTTGCGACAGCAAAATGTCGAGCTCCCGAGCGGACGGGTCGAAAATGTTTTCCGCGAAATGACCATCGAGACGCGTGGCGAACTCAAAACCGCCGCTGAGTTCAATCGACTTGTCATCCGGAACGACGGGGCCAACGCCGTGCGCCTTAGCGATATAGGAGTTGCCAAAGAGGGTGTCGAGAATGAGCGGACCGTCGCCCGTTCGAAAGGAAAACCCTGCGTCTTCCTCGGAATCGTCAAACAAGCCAAAGCCAACACCGTCGAAGTCGCCCACGGCATCAAGAACGAAATCAGCGCCATCCAGCGGACCCTGCCGGCAGGCGTGGAAGCCTATGTAGGCTATGACGAATCCATTTTTGTGGAAAAAGCGATCGAAGAAGTCTGGGTCACTCTAGGCGTCGCGTTCCTGCTCGTGGTGCTGATCATCTTCGTGTTCTTGAGAAACGTTCGCAGCACGATCATTCCTGCTGTTGCCATCCCAATCTCGATCATCGCCACGTTCGGCATTCTCCATTTGTTGGGATACTCCATTAACATCCTCACCATGCTCGCCTTCGTGCTCGCCATCGGAGTGGTGGTCGACGACGCCATTGTAGTGCTGGAGAATATTTACCGACACATCGAAGCCGGGCTGCCCCCAATGGAAGCGGCGTTCAAAGCGATGGAGGAAATCTCGTTTGCGATCATCGCCATCACAGTCTCCCTTATCGCAGTGTTTCTTCCACTCGCCTTCCAGCGTAGTGCCACGGGCCAGTTGTTCACCGAGTTCGCCATCGCGGTGGCCGGCTCCGTCGCCATCTCCGCTTTCGTTGCCCTCTCCCTGTCACCCATGATGGCGGCTCGCATCCTCAAACCCTTGCACTCGATCAAACATGGCCCTGTCTTTATGGCTTTCGAGAAAGGGTTTCTCACCCTGAACAACCTCTATCGTCGAAGCCTCATCGGAGTTCTCAAACACCGCTTCCCTGTGATTCTCGCGACGCTTGGCTCCTTCGCCCTGATGGTGCTCACGTACACCCAGCTCGCGAAGGAGTTCCTGCCCGAAGAAGATAAAGGTCGGATCTTCTGTTTTGTCATCGCTCCGGAGGGATCCACCAGCGAGTACACGGATCGCATGCTCCGTCAAATGGAGACCATCGTCCAGTCCACCCCGGAGGTCGATTCCTTCGCCGCGATCGTGGCTCCAGGCATGCAAGGCCCAGGTCAAGCAAACCAGGGCATCATGTTCATTACCCTGAAGGACGTCCGCCAGAAAAGCGTCCAGCAAATCGTCAACGGCCCCAACGGCATGCGCTCCAGGTTCATGAACGAGGTCGAAGGAGCCATCGCCATCCCCAACATCCCAAAATCCATCGGACGAGGTTTTGGAGCTCCGTTCGAACTCATCATCCAAAACCAGGATCTCGAGGCGCTGAATCTCACCGCGAACAACATCGCCAACAAGCTCCGTGCCTCGGGCTACCTGACCAGCGTCAGGTCCTCATTCGAAGTCAACAAGGCCCAGTTGAGAGTTCGAGTGGACCGCGACCGCGCTGCCGCGCTCGGGGTCTCCATTGAGGACATCTCCCGCACGCTTCAAATCTTGTTCGGAGGTCTCGATCTGAGCCGGATCAAGTCTGGAGGAAAAGAGTACGATGTGATCGCCCAACTAGAACGGTCTTCCCGATTGCGCCCCCAGGATTTGGAGAAACTCTACGTGCGCAACACAGCCGGATCCCTTGTTCAGCTAAGCAGCATCGTCTCCCATACCTCGGGCGCGGCAGTCAACACGATCGAACATTATTCCAGGCTCCGAAGCGCCACAATTTCCGGAACTCCAGTCGGAATCCCCATAGGCACCGCCATCGATAACGTGGAGAAACTGCTGGAAGCAGAACTCCCCGCGGGGTTTTTGCACGCATGGGGCGGCGAAGCCAGAGACTTGCGAGAAGCCGGTCGTGAGGTCTGGTGGGTGATCGGACTGGCTGTCATCATCGTTTACATGGTTCTCGCAGCCCAGTTCGAATCGCTGGTCCATCCGTTCACGGTGATGCTCGCGGTGCCCCTTGCCGGAGTGGGAGCTTTCGGCCTGCTGTGGTTGCTCAACTGGCTGGGGACATCAGGGATCATCTCCCCAATACCAGCGATGAACATCAACCTCTACAGTCAAATCGGCCTTGTCTTGCTCGTGGGGTTGGTGACGAAGAATTCAATTCTGCTGGTCGAATTCGCAAACCAGCGCGGTGCTCAAGGGGTTTCCCCTCATGATTCCATGGTGGAAGCCGGCACTGTTCGACTGCGTCCGATCCTCATGACTGCTTTCTCCACAATTGCCGGAATTCTCCCGATCGCGGTCGGATTCGGTGCCGGGGCCGAAAGCCGGCGCCCCATGGGGGTCGCCGTCGTGGGTGGCATGATCACGAGCACGTTTCTGACGCTTTTTGTGATCCCCGTTGTTTACACGGCAATAGCCGACGCTGTCACCCGGGTCAAACAGAAGTTCAGCCATGTGTCACAGAGCGATGGTAACCCTTCGTTGGCTCCCACGCCAGGCAACGATATTCCTGCTTGAGATCCAATGCGCCCCTTGACTCAGAGGCTCCACGCCATCCTCCAAGCGAATAGAACCTCACAATTCAACAGCCTCATGAACCGCCTCGCTACCAAGCTCCCATCCAAACCCTCGCTTTCCATCTCCAACCGAAGCCTGCTGCGGTGCCTCGCCATGGGATCGCTCCTATGCTTGATCCCGGTCCCCGGCCCTATTAACGGTGCCGACATCGCAGCCAAAGCCGCCCCGGCTTTATCAGGCAAACTTTTCGACGGCAAATCCCTGACGGGGTGGAAAGTCACCCCATTTGGCGGGACAGGCGAGGTCGCTGTCAAAAATGGTTCCATCGACCTGGAGATGGGTTACATGACAGGCGTCACATGGACCAACTCGTTTCCCACACAATCCTACGAAGTCACGTTGGAGGCGCAGCGCACTAACGGGACTGATTTTTTCTGTGGTCTCACCTTCCCAGTCAAGGATTCTCACGTCACCTTGATCATCGGCGGATGGGGCGGAGCCCTGGTCGGAATCTCCAGCATCAATGGGCAGGACGCCTCCGAAAATGAAACCACCAAGTTCCAAAAGTTCGATAAGAACCGGTGGTACAAAGTTCGAGTGCGCGTGGCGCTTCCCAAGGTTCAAGCCTGGATCGACGACGAGAACTTTGTGGATCTGGACACGACAGGTAAAACCCTCGCCCTCAGGCCCGGCGACACTGAATTGTGCAGGCCATTTGGGATCGCGACATGGAGCACTGGGGCGAGCATCAAGAACATCGAGCTTAAACTTCTGGCACCCGACAAAAAGCCGGACATCGCGCCACCCGCAAAGTGAGGCCGCAGTCCACCGACCTCTGAACAATGGCCTTCGCTCTTCTTGCGGTGGTGTTGTTCTCCATCTCGGCCACGACGGCTACTCGCACAGCACGGATCCTGGGTGGGACGGAAGCCAATTTCTGGCGGCTTTGTGTCGCCACCACAGTCCTCGCCATGTATGCTTACACTTTCGGAGTGGGGCTAGGCGGGCCCGCGTTTCCCTGTTTCCTGCTGAGCGGATTGCTGGGTTTCGGCGTCGGGGACTTGGCTTTGTTCCAGGCTTTTCCTCGTCTGGGCTCGAGGGTTTCCGTGATGCTCGTCCACTGCGTTGCGGCCCCGTTCGCCGGCCTCTTGGAGTGGCTTTGGCTGGGCACAGCAATCACCCCGCCAGAATTGTTGAGCACACTGATTCTCCTAGCTGGAGTATGCTTGTCCCTCACGGGCGAGCGAGACCCCGGAATCCGGACACCCCATTATGTTTCCGGCATCTTATTCGGCGTGCTCGCGGCGGTCGGACAAGCCTCGGGCGCGGTTATGAGCCGCAGAGCTTTCATGATTGACCAAGCCGCCCAATTTCAGATCGATGGCATCTCCGCCGCTTACCAGCGCATCATTGGGGGCCTGTTCCTTTCGGGTGTCTGGCTGCTCCTCACACTGATGGCACGCGACAAGACCCAGCGTGCCCATCCCCTTGTCGGCCTCGTTGAAAAGGGGAAGCACGCGGGCTTCTGGATCGTGCTCAACGGTCTCGCCGGCCCCGCGCTTGGCGTCAGTTGCTACCAATGGGCACTCAAGACCACTCCCACCGCTATCGTGCTCCCGATCATAGCCCTCACACCCCTGGTCATCATTCCCATCACCCGATTCACTGAAGGGGATCATCCCACAAGACGCTCCGTGATTGGCGGTGCCATAGCGGTCGCGGGCGTGATCTTGCTCACCCTCGGAAGAATCTCTTGATTCCGACTAAACCAATCCGGAAAACTTTCGTCCCGCCCAATACAAAGCCAGCAACACGAGCAAGAGTCCTCCCCAGGCAGGGTGGGACCAAAGTTTGATGCGTTGTTCGAGCGGCTTGGGCTCTGGTAGCAGCAAAATCTGTTGCACGACCTTTTCCAAATCCTCAGGAGTCCCAAATGATCCGCGTGTCATGGTCGAGATCTCGCGCAGCAATGGGTAGTTCGCGGGCTGCCCAAGACGTTCTCGCGTTGGCAGGGCAACCGTCAGCCCAATCTTTGACCGGCGCTGGTGTTTCTCTGATGTCACCTCAAGAGTGTGACGTCCACCTTCCTGGGGGGTGAACGCACTTTTGAACACACCCCATCCACCCTCTACGGGCGAAAATTCCACACGCTCAGCGCGACCGGATGGCGAGGTGAAAATCCCCACAACAGGCCCTTTTTCGGCGGGGGCTCCATTGATGTCCATGATAGCCGCTTGAACCATGACGGTGTCGCCTGCACGCGGTGTCTCCGGCGTGTAGACAATCCGCACGCCGTCCTTATCCGCCAAATGCCGCTGGTGCGACATCCACCGGACCACCTGGCCCCAAAACCGGTAATGATACTTGTCTTCAACGCCGCGGCGCCAACGCCATGCGCTGTCGGTGCCCATAAATAACACCTTGCCGTTGCCGTAAGGCCGGGTCACGAGCAACGGAATTCGTCCCCAAGCATTCCGGAGCGACGAATGCACCGCCAACACTTCCGATCCCGGGCGGCTCTTGGTCACGGAAGCGTTCCAGAAGAATCCAGGCAATCCCTTCCATATCTCGTCGTTTCGGCTCTCGTCCGCGTCGAACCGAGTCAGCCAATGCGCTCGTCCCGATGGTGTGAGCACTAGGTTGGACTCGTTTTGCAACACGACACCCTCGTTCTTTGTTTCCTCCAGGATCACTGGGGCCAAGTCTTTCAATGGGCCCTCCATCAAAGTTCTGGAACGTCCTCGGCGTCCAGGCATGAACACCAGACCGCTCCCCTGCTGCTCTACGAGACCTTTCACGAACTCCGCATCCCGCTCGGTCAACTCGCCTTCTCCAACACCCACATCCCCCAGGAAAATGACATCGTATCGGGACAATAATTCCTTGGTCCCAGGGAAGCTCGAAATGTATCGGCGTCCCCCGCCCACCGGCAACGAAGGATGGAACAGGAGGCACTGCATCTCCACCCCCGGATCCCGTTCCAAGGCGTTCCGAAGATAGCGATACTCCCATCGCGGCAGCGAATCGACCACCAGCACCGAAAGCTTCTCCGAGCGAACGGCCATCCTGAAGGTCTGTTCATTGTTCTGCCTGAGGCTTTCTTCCGGTTCCACAGGAAGCTTCACCGTGAGCGAGAACTCACCCGCCTCCTTCGGGGACCACAAAATTGAGTCTTCCAAGGCACCGAGGGGGGGGATGACAATCTCCTTTCGAGTTTCCTCGCGACCATCCCTCAGCAACTGGACCGAAGTCCTCACTTCGCGCCCCACTTGGCTGGTGACCTTGAAGGGCAGGACAACACGCTCGCCAAGCAACCCGTATGCGGGAGCCAAAACACGCTCCAAGATCAAATCGGGCATCACCGTCTCACGGCCCGTGGCCACAGAAAAAATCGGAATATCCTCCGCGCGGTAGCGTGTCGCGCTGGCCACCGGGTTTCGACCTAGGTTCCAATCCCCGTCGGTCAGCACCAGAACCGCCTTCGTGTTCCGGTGCTTCTGGAGCACGTCATCCAATGCCGCAGCAAGGTCTGTGCCCTCCTCCTTCTGGCCAGGGCTGTTCGTCCCCTCCTGCCGTGGCGACGCCGAAAAGTACCCGCGCGCGACTTTCGCGCTCGCAGCAAGTCGAGCCCAAACCGGGTTCGGATCCTTGGATCGCAGCCACTCTGTCCGGCTCGCCCCCTCGCTGCCTAGGAGCATGTCCCGGGTGGTCATACTCGCCGAAGCATCTTCAAGAATCGCGACCACGGGAGGATCCGTGCGCTCAATGAGCCTGACCCACTCAGGGCGCAACAAGGTGATTAGCAGCAACGTGACGATCCCCCACCTCAGCGATTCCAAAATGCCAATGCGACGAGTGCGTCCACGTCGATCCCACTGGGCATAGCAAAGCCACGCGGCGGACGCCCACAAAATAATTCCGATGAGTAGCGTCCACAGTGAAACCGCAAAAGACCATCCCGCGTTGTTCATCCACGCACCTCCCTCGTAGAAGCAGACCGACCCTCTGCGGCCGGTCCAACAACCTTGGCCCCAGGCAAAACAAGCCAAGCCTCCACCAGAAGTGCCGCCAGCATCAGGATCACAAGGGGCCGCCAAAGCTCACCTTGCAGCGCTGCGCGTTCCGCCCCAGCTCCCTCGGAGAACCCGGACACAGAAAGCGGTGAAAACAACCGCAACATATCATCCAGCGGGAGCCGGTCGGCCAGAGACTCGACATCCGGCCGGTTCAACGCCAGCAAACGGTCGCCCAGCTTGTAAACACCGGCCGCCACCTGAACCCCTCCCTCCCCACTCGCATCCACCGCTTTCCAGGCAAGTCCCGCCTCGGAAAGGCCCAGCTCTCCTGAAAAAGCCATGGACTGAAGCTCAAAACGTTGACTCCCCAAATGGAGGAGCCGCTGGCATAGAGGAACCCACACGACTCCATCCCCGAGGCTGGACCATTCCGGCAAAGGCAGCGTCGAACAAAAGAAAACCTGGCCCTTGCCCGATACCCGCTTAGCGAGAATCACTTCCCCATCCGGAAAACTTGCCACCGCCTGACGGTCGCCGAGAACCGTTTGTCGCCGACGGAAGAGGGTCTGTCTGAGCGGCAGGCTTTGTCCCTCGTCGCTCTTGGCGAGCAACCCATCCTCCTCGACCCACCGGCCCAAACCCCAACCCTCGTCGCGGGCAGCCGTCTGCACTGCTCCCCACCCCAGGCCGAGGAAGTTACGCGACTCCGAGGATCCCGGAGGTAGGAAAAAAATAGTGCCCCCTTCCGACACCCAAGACTGAAGACGCGCCGCCTCAGAGCCCTCTGGAAGCGGCCCCTGCCAGCACACGACTGTCACATCTTCCAACGGCAGATCCCCGCTCCCCGGGGGATGAACATGGACGGCGATTCGCTCAGCGGCCGCAAGCGCCTCAAAACCCAATCGAACATACTGGCCCACCCGTCGATCTGTGGTGTGGAGGACAACCCGGTTGGTCCGCTCTGGACCATACACAAAGTAAGCCGTGTTGTCGGCGGCATTCCCATCCGAAGGCAAGACCAACTTGCCCCATCCACCCTCTTTGCGACCTCCCAAAGCAGCGAGCGTCCGGAACCGGGACGCTTGGGTGTCCATCGGAATCTCCACCTGCACCGACGATCCATCAAGCACGAGCGACCCTGACAATTTTGCCTTTGTGCCGCCAGTTCTACCAATATCAAACGTGAGCACCAGCTCGGCAGCCTCGCCTCGACGTCTGCGGAAACATTCACGGACTGTCACCCAGGCGTCGGGGGTGTCCGACTCAGCGCTGGCCAGCACTCGCACTCGCACCTTTTGAGGCAGGGCGCCGTAGGCGGCTACCAAGCCTTTCCATCGATCGTCCTCTGGCTTCCAATTGCTCTTCTGAAGATCCGACGCCATCCAAATCTCTGCGGTACCCGCCTTGTTCTCCACAAGCCAATTCAGAGCGGACTGGAGCATCGAGGGCACGTCGGCGGCGGTGTCGGTGGCTGATGTGGAAGAAATGGTGAGCAAATCCGCAGCCCGCGCGAGCGGCTGCGGATTCCGTCCGGCGCTTTCGATGAGCAAAAGGTGGCTGCTCCCCTCGAACGAGCGAGCGGCTTCCGAAAGGGATTTTAGTAGGGACACCCGGCGAGACTCCCCCCCTTCCACCACACGGCTCTCCATACTCGCGGACCGATCGAGCAGAATCATCACCACATCGGGCGCCGCTGCAAAAGCCCATCCAAGCCATCCGCCGGCAAGGGGGCGGCTTAAAAACAACACCAGAGCTGCAACCGCCAATACTCGAAACGCGAGCACCAGCAACTGCTTCACCTTGGCTTGGTTCGTGGAGCTGCGCGTCGCCGCCAATAAGAACTGCATCGCCGCCCAGCGCTGCGGCCGATGACGCATCCTGTTCAACAAATGAATGAGCACGGGCACCGCCACCAAAGGCAGCCCCCACAAGATGAATGGTTGCAAAAACGTCACGTTTACAAAACCGCACCCGCTCTAGACTCGTCTCCAATCGACTCACCTTCCGGAAACGCCCGCCTGAGCTCTGCTCACCAGAAACTGACCCAGTACAGACTCGAAACCCTCGTCCGTCATCACCTGGTAATAATCCGCATTAAGCCGATGGCACACGGCTTTCAGGCTCTTCAAAAACGAATTGAGCTGTGCCAGATACTCGTCCCGGATCAGGCCCGGCTCGCAAACCAGATTGAAGGGGCTCTCCATGTCGTCAAAACGCACGGGCTGGCCAAATGGAAACTCAATCTCCTGCCTGTCCAGAAGCTGAAAAACGACGAGATCGTGCTTCTTGAATCGCAAATGTTGAAAAGCCGAGAGCAAGGACTCCTCATCCCCAAACAGATCCGAAAATACAACAATCAGGGCGCGCTGCCGAACTTTCTCGGCCAGTTCATGCAGCGATGCGGCTAATCCTGTGCCACCAGAAGCCGAAGCGCCGTTCAACAGACCGCCTATTGACTGCAAATGAGCAGGGTTGCGCTTAGCCGGCAGATGGCGGTCAACCCCATCCCCCAGGATGTTCAAGCCCACGGCATCCCCCTGCTTGACCAAAAGGTAGGCAAGAGTGGCGGCCATCCGCTTCGCATACTCAAGCTTGCTCAACGCCCCACTCCCAAATCCCATCGATCCGCTCGCGTCCAAAACAAGCTGACACCGTAAATTGGTGTCCGCCTCAAATTCCTTGATGTAAAACCGATCAGTCCTCCCAAAGACCCTCCAGTCCAGCCGGCGGATATCATCTCCAGGTGAGTAAACTCTATACTCCGCAAACTCAACACTCGATCCGCGATGAGGACTTCGATGGTGCCCAGAAATGTTTCCCTCCATCGGAAAGCGCGAAAGCAACGGCTGGACCGAGAGTCGCGCAATCACTGAAGGATCCAAAAACTGGCCAATGTCACCCTCAGACACGCTGTTCCCCTCGAAGAGTCTCCAGAAGACGCTCTATGATCTTCAAACTTCCAACACCCTCGGCCTGTGCTTGGAAGTTGGTTAATATTCTGTGAGTCAACACGGGTGCTGCAACGGCTTCGATGTCCTCCAAACGGACCAAGTAGCTCCCATGCAACACCGCATGCGCCTTGGCTCCGCGAATGAGGTATTGAACAGCTCGCGGCCCACCACCCCATGTGACCCACTTTTTGACCCACTCCGGCGCCTGCGCGTCGCCGGGACGAGAGCGTCTTACAAGGTCCACAGCAAAATCATACACATGATCCGGCACCGGGACGCGCTGCACTAGCGATTGGTAGGCAAGAACATCCTCACCCGTGATCAGCTTGCCAGGCTTAGGGGTGTTGCCCCCCGTCGTTTCCCTCGCAATTCGACGCTCCTCGGCCAAGGATGGATAATTCACGTGGATGAAGAACATGAAGCGATCCAGTTGCGCCTCCGGCAACGAATAAGTTCCCTCCTGCTCGATTGGGTTTTGTGTCGCCAACACAAAAAATGGGGAAGGAAGGCTGAAAGTTCGACCTGAGGCGGTCACGCGGTGTTCCTGCATTGCTTCCAGCAAAGCAGACTGCGTCTTGGGCGGCGTCCGATTAATTTCATCTGCAAGGACGATGTTGGAAAACACAGGTCCTTTGACAAACACGAACGCTCTCCTCCCAGGCTGATCAGTCTCCTGCAGGATGTCAGTCCCCGTGATGTCCGAAGGCATCAAGTCCGGCGTAAATTGTATCCGGTTGAACTCCAGCGACATCACATCCGCCAAGGCATGGACCATCGTCGTCTTTGCCAGACCAGGAACACCCATCAAAAGAGAGTGTCCTCGCGCGAGAATGCAAATCAACAACTGCTCAACCACCAACTCCTGACCGATGATCACTCGCCCCACCTCAACGCGGAACCGACCGTAAACTTCACGCAAACGATCGATGGCCAACACATCCTCCTCGGAATGTTCCAGCTTGCCCCCGTCCGTGCCCCTTTTCTTGTCCGTTGATTTTGTCTGGCTTATGTTCAAGGAGCACAGTGAAAGGAGCCACGCAGCCAAGGTCAATACAAGAGTGATATCCGGTGCGTATATTCCTGCTTTATATGACCCCCAAACTGGTGCCACTGTCGTTCAACCCTAAAAACGATCCGTAGAGAATCCCATTACAAGGAGGGACCAGCACAAATCGAGGCAGACATAAAGTGTGTTCTGCGAGGTGACAACCCTCCAGAAGGGCCCCCGAACTGGCGAGTGCTCCTTCAAAAAGGACTCCTGAGAGAACGCAGTCCCACAGAACTTGGGAATGGATGCCTGTAAGTTGTAAAATTGCAGTCGAACAAAACAAAAAGTCCCCATACCTTTTTAGATATGAGGACTTTTTAATTAAAGAATTGGCGGCAACCTACTCTCGCGCAAGCTATACAGGCACTACCATCGGCAAGGCTGCGTTTGACGGCCGAGTTCGGGATGGGATCGGGTCGGACCACAGCTTTATGACCACCAAAAATTGATAAAGAACCAAGGACAGTTCTCTGAAATCTACACACAGGACTTATTAGGGCATTTCCAATCGCTGAGAAAAGTCGCTTTCCATAAAGGAAAAGCGATCAAGCCTCACGACCAATTAGTATCAGTCCGCTGAACGCCTCACAGCGCTTACACGCCTGACCTATCAACCCGGTAGTCTGCCGGGGGTCTTTAGTCCCGAATAAACGGGAGGGAAACCATATCTTGGGAGGAGCTTGGCACTTAGATGCTTTCAGCGCTTATCTCGTCCGCACATGGCTACGCAGCGATGCCCCTGACGGAACAACTGCCACACCAGAAGTGCGTCATTCTCGGTCCTCTCGTACTAAAGAATGAACCCCTCAAGTTTCCTGCGCCCACAGTGGATAAGGACCGAACTGTCTCACGACGTTCTGAACCCAGCTCGCGTACCGCTTTAACCGGCGAACAGCCGGACCCTTGGGACCTTCTCCAGCCCCAGGATGCGATGAGCCGACAT
>CAMBEJ010000126.1 GCA_945865375.1 Akkermansia muciniphila
CTCACCACTTCCACCAGATGGATCAGTCTTCCTGAGCACAAGCGGGTCAATTTCGGTTAGCGCCAACGAACTGGCTGCGCATTGGTCAAAGTCTGGGCCGAGGCCGCACCAGCGCCAGCAAACAGGCTCGTCCGCAGAGCATCAACCTAAAAACTGCAATTGAAATGGCCACAAAAGAGCACAAAGATCGCAAAGAGAAGGGCTTCAGGGGTCAAGGTCAACGAAGAGTTGCTCACCCAGCGAATGAATGATGAAGCGGCTCGCCGCCTGATTCGGTGGTATGGACGGCGGTGGGGGATCCAATGCTGGCATCAGGTCCTCAAAGATGTCTGCAAGGTGGAAACGAGGCAGATGAAAAGCGCGCAAGCTCTGAGCCGGGTGTTGACGCTGGATATGATCGTAGCCTGGCGAGTGCTGCTGTTGTGCCGTTTGGGAAAGACTCATCCGCAGCTGCCCGCCTCGCTGCTCTATAGTCCGGAAGAACTGGCCGTGCTGGAGGTGCTTTTAAAAAAAAGCTCCCTTGAGGAAATCTGATTTGTCTGTCCCCGGGAATTACCCGTTGCCGGACGATTTTAACCGACCGACGGCGGAGCCGCATTGGTGAAATACCTTTTGGACACGTCGGTGTGGTTCATGCCTTCCCAGGAGTCCTATTCTCAAGTGCGCGGCTCAAGTTGCGATTCCAGACGGGTCGCAGACTTTGATTTCCAGGTTGCCGGCTTGTTTCAGATAGGAAGGCAGCGTCAGCGGTGAGACGAGGTAGTTGTTGCCTTTGGGATAGAGGGTGCGGAACGCCTTCAATCCGCCGAAATCGAATTCGGATGGATCCCACTGGCACTCAATCGCGTCCACTTCGTCGCGGTTGCGGACGACGACGAAATCCACTTCACGGCCGGTCTTGTCCCGCCAGTAGTGAAGCGGCAGGTCGGGGTGGAAGGATTGCAGATGTTCAAGAACCAAGTGTTCCCAGAGGAAACCGCAGTCGTCTGGGCGGAGCGGGTTCCAGCCGCGGGCATGGCTGACGAAGCCGGTGTCGAAACCATAGAGGCGCGGCATCCGGATGATTTCCTTCTGGCCGCCGCTGTGGAACGGGCGCAGCAGGGTGATGGCCTGGGTGATTTGGAGGGCCTGGAGGTGACTGTCCACGGTCGGCCGAGAAATTCCCACGGCGGAAGCGGTTTTGGTGACATCGAGAAGCCCCCCACTCTGACGGAGCAGGTATTCGAGCAAGGCATTGAAGCGGTTCAGATCGCGGAACTCGAACAGACGGTGGATGTCCCTAGCGAAAAAGGAGTCCATCCACTCGCGGTAAAATGCCGTTGGTTTGCCGAGCGCAAGGAGCGCCTGGGGGAGGCCGCCATGGAACAGACGTTGTTGGAGGCTCGCGCCCCCGAAGGCCGGCAGTTCGGCCCACAGAACCGGCGGCAGATGCACGACCCGTTTCCGCCCGGTCAGGGTGTCGCGGAATTTTTTACTCGCCGCCAAAGTGGAGGAGCCAGTGGCCAGAATCTTGAGGTGTGGGAAAGCGTCGGCGCCAATTTTGAGCACGCGGCTGGGGTCTTTGAGTTGATGGACTTCGTCGAAAACCACGATGGGTTTGCGGCAGGCTTTGAAGAACAGGGATGGGTTTTTGACCGCGTCCTCCACTTCGGGTTGGTCGCATTCGATGAAGAGAGTCTGGTCCGAACCCAAACTGCGCGCCAGGGTGGATTTCCCGGAACGACGCACCCCCGCCAGCCAAGCGATGGGAACGGACTGCCAAGCTTCATGCAACCGATTGACCCAAAACGGTCTAGGAATCATGCAGGCACACTATGCTCAGAGTCTTACTTTGTGTAAAGTAGAACTGCCTTAAGTTTTTGACACGTCCGCCGACTTGGGATCGGATGACTGATCGATTGCACATTCTGAACTCAGTAAAACGACCCTGTTTAGCCTGATGCTCGAGCAACTCCAATTCCCTGCTCCTAATCGTAATCGTAATCCACCCCTCTGTTTCAAGGGCAACACGTTGGCGATTACGATTACGATTAGGAAAAATGGAGGAGTTGGGGTTGCGCGCCCAGATCACGATTTCAACCGATTTTACTGAGGTCAGACATTGGGGTCGCTGAGTCTGTGGCCGACCGTATGCCACACGTGGGAGGAACTGTGCAGGACTGAGGGCTTTGGGGTAGGGACAGAAAGCGGCGTCGCCCTTCGGTTGCCGCCGCATTCCACGATGACGTCGCGCAGGCGACACCGCTTTGCGGTCAGGCCTGGACGCGGCCGAACTTTTTCTCCAGTTCCTTGAAGCCCAACTCGATCATCGTGGGCCGTCCGTGCGGGCAGGTGTAGGGCATGGCACACCGCCGAAGGTCCTGCACAAGGCGTTCGAGCTCGGGCCCACGCAGGAAATCGTTCGCCTTCACCGCGTGACGGCAAACGGTTTTCGCGACAACCGGTTCACCGAGCCGCAGGGAGTTCACATCCTGTCCTTCCGATTTCAATTGATCGATCAAGCCAATCACAAACCGTCTGGGCTCGCCGCATTTGACGAAGGGCGGCAGGGCATCGAGGAGGAAGGTCCGCTCGCCGAACTCGCTCAGCCCGACGCCGAGTCGGACCAGCGCCGGCAAAATGCCACGCAGGAATTGGGCATCCCGTGCGCTGAGTTCCACAGTCTCCGGCAACAACAATTTTTGCGAAGGTGCCAATCCCGACTCCAGCCGGCTTAACATCTGTTCGAACAACACGCGTTCGTGTGCCGCATGCTGGTCGAGCAAAACCAAGCCTCGATCTGATTCCAGCACCACGTAAAGCTGGCCGATCACACCGACTATCCTGAGCGGCACCGCAAGCAGGGGTTTTCCGGGGGACGGGGTTGAGGTTGCGCCCGGGTCGGGGACGGCGGCCTGTTCACGCTGTGGGGCGGGAATTTCCTCAGAGGAAGGTTCCTCGTTGCGCGCGGGACTTGAGTGAGGGATAGGATCTGGAGCGGGTGCGGGGTGAGCCTCGTGCGTCGTCGATTGCCGGATGGGTGGTGGTTCCGCATTGGGGGGGTGGCTGAGGAAAGGAGTTTGGGTGGCTCCAACGGATTCAGGGGGACCGGAGCTCCGGCGTTCGAACGAGAGCTGGGTTTCTGAGTTCGGGGTTGTGGCGGGAACTGTGGCCGCAGGGGTTACGGTTGGTGGAGGTGTTGAGGGAGTGCCCCCAGGTCCTCCGTGGTAGCCAAGCAGGGCTTCGCGCACGGCCCTGGCCAGCAGGCGGCGGACCTCGTGTTCGTGCCGGAACTTAACCTCCTTTTTCGAGGGGTGCACGTTCACGTCCACTTCCCCAGGATCGATTTCCAGGAACAAACAACACACCGGAAAGCGTCCTTTCATCAGTGCGGTGTGATACCCCTCGAGCAAGGCGAAATTGAGTCCCCTGTTTTCGATCGGGCGGCGGTTGACGAAAAGGTTTTGGTCCTCGCGAGTGGCGCGTGAAACGCCTGGAGCGCCTATGTAACCCCAAACACGCAGCGTCCCTGATTCAGAGGGGGTATCGCCTTCTTCACGGAGTGCGTCCCATTCCTGGGAGGTCTGCAAGTCTCCCTGGAATTCAACCTGAATGAGGGAAAGTTCATGGCCAAAAAGGGCGCGCAACCGTTCCTTGAGAGCGACCAGCCTGGAGGAGGGGGATCCATCCACGTTGAGAGGTGGCAACTGCCAGACCTGGCGTTGGTCTTGCAGGAAAGTGAAACCGATCTCTGGATGGGCGAGGGCAGCCAGGTGCAGGAAATGTTGTATGTGAGCCCGCTCGGTGTCGTCGCTCTTGAGGAACTTCCGCCGGGCGGGCACATTAAAAAAAAGCTGCCGCACTTCGATGGTTGTTCCAGGAGCGTGGCCTGCGGCCTTGACCTCGGCAATCGTTCCGCCCTGGACAATCACTTGAGTGCCTTCCGGCTCCGGATTGTCACGCTCCCGAGTCGTCAATGAAAAACGGCACACGCTGGCGATGCTGGGTAGGGCCTCGCCGCGGAACCCCATCGTGCTGATGCGAAACAGGTCGTCCGCAGTCCGGATTTTGCTCGTAGCGTGACGTTCGAGACACAACAGGGCGTCATCGCGGCCCATCCCCACGCCATCATCGGTCACACGGATCAACGCCCTCCCCCCGCCCTGGATATCGACAACTATCCGCGTGGAACCGGCGTCGATGGCGTTCTCGACAAGTTCTTTGACCACGCTTGCGGGACGTTCGACCACTTCGCCCGCGGCGATTTGGTTGGCGACAATCTCGGGGAGAAGTCGGATGCGATTCATCGGCGGGGGCGTTCGGCTCTCAGTTTTGTCGCGGGCGCGGCGGGGCAGGGGATTCTAGATCACTGCCAATCTGAAGGTACAATAGAATAAGAGCGGGCGGGGTTCTCCTCCTGTTTTGGTCAATCGGGCCTAGGGAGGGTAAACCTGAAAATGGCACCTCGGTGGGGCTCACATCGGACACTGATATCACCCTTGTGGTCCGTGATGATGCGTTTACAGATGGACAATCCGAGGCCTGTGCCCTGAGCTTTTCCGAACGTGGCAAAAGCCTCGAACAACCGGGGTGCGATATCCGGAGAGATTCCTTGTCCTGTGTCTTCCACCTCGGTCACCACCTCCTTCGAATCCACCGAAAAGCGCAAGAAAATCTTCCCCCCCTCGGGCATGGCATCGACAGCGTTGTGGATCAGGTTGAAGAACACGTGGGTCAACCGCGAGGGATCGACCAGTAAATGCACGGAGGGGGGAGGCGAGACAAACTCGATGGTGACGTTCTTGACATCGGCCTCAGGGCGCAGTTCCTCCACCAATTGATTCACGTAATTGGCGTAGTCGGTCTGGGGCAGGACATGCGGGCTTTGAGAGCCGCGAGTGAACTCGAGCAGCTCGTTGATCATGTTGCCGAGTCGATCCACCTGCCTGCGGATACGGCCTTTTGAGGCGCTTCGTGAGGAGGAGGAGGAAGCGTTGTCTGCGCACCCCATTTCGGCGGCGATGCCGATCACGTTCAGTGGGTTTTTGAAATCATGGACAATCGACCGGGCGAACCGGCCCACCAGCGTCAAGCGTTCTGCTTGCAACACTTCTTGGATATATTGGCGGTTGAAATCCCTCATGCGCAGACTGAACTCGCAGACCAAGCTCACGGCCATTTTTGGCGAAGCCTCCAGAGCTGCGAGTAGGTTCTCCCGGGGGACGAAATACAGCGTCGTGTCGATTTCAGCCAACGCGGTTGCGGAGCGTGGCTCGCTATCGAGCACAGCCATTTCGCCGAAGAAATCCCCTGGACCAAGCCTTGAGAGAACCCGGCGCTCGTCTGGGCCGACCATGGCGGAAATCTGGACCGCGCCCGATTGCACCACAAAAAGACCAGATCCTGGATCTCCTTCCTTGAAGATCACAGCCTTGGGGCTGAAACACTTGGATTGGGCGCTCCGCCTCAATGGCTCCATTTCCGCAGAGCTTAGGCCATGGAAGAGTTTGCTGATTTCAAGAGCGACCACGGCCGAGATAATAACCCTTTATCGTTCATCGTAAAGCAAAGTCCGCAATTCTTAAGCAGTTCTCATTTTGGTCGGCAAAGTGGGGTAGACCTCCAGGTCTGCCAGTCGCGGAGGCCTCTGGCCCCGCACGGAGTGGGACACTCCGCGAACCGGCAGGTCGGAGACCCTGCCCCACTTTTTTCAAAATGAGAACTGCTGGCAATTCTTCGTTGACGGTCCGGGGAGCAGGTTTAACATGCGCCCCTTGTTTGTGTTCTGCACAAACGTTCGATCCGACACACGGATCGAAGACTGAAACTCGATTCGAACTGGAAAACGTCATATGGCCGTTAAAGTAGCAATCAACGGATTTGGCCGCATAGGCCGCCTAGTATTTCGCGCAATGGTGGAACAAGGGCTCGTCGGCAAGGAGGTTCAAGTGGTGGCTGTGGGGGATATCGTTCCTGCGGACAACCTGGCCTACCTCCTGAAATACGACTCCACCCAGGGCCGTTTCAACGGCACTGTCGGCTCAAAGAAATCGAGCCCGGACAAAGCCGATGACGATGTGCTGATCGTCAATGGCATGGAGATCCTGGTCGTGAGCGCCAAGGATCCCTCAGGGCTCCCTTGGAAGCAGCTTGGTGTGGAGATCGTGGTGGAATCGACCGGCCTCTTCACCGAGGCGGAAAAAGCCCGGGGGCACATCGTCGCCGGCGCGAAGAAGGTGGTGATTTCAGCCCCGGCGAAGAACGAAGACATCACCGTGGTCATGGGGGTGAATCACGAGAAGTATGATCCCGCGATCCATCACATCATTTCCAACGCCTCTTGCACCACCAATTGTCTCGCGCCGATCGTCCATGTCCTCCTCAAGGAAGGTCTCGGCATCCAGGAAGGACTCATGACCACCGTACATAGCTACACAGCCACTCAGAAGACTGTCGACGCTCCCAGCAAGAAGGATTGGAAAGGCGGTCGCAGCGCCGCTATCAACCTGATCCCTTCGACCACAGGGGCGGCGCGTGCTGTGGGTTTGGTTTGTCCCGAAGTGAAAGGCAAGCTGACCGGTATGGCGTTTCGCGTCCCAACCCCGACGGTTTCCGTGGTCGATCTTACGGTGCGCACCGTCAAAGAAACAAGCTACGAGGAGATCTCCGCGTTGATGAAAAAAGCCAGCGAAACCTATCTGAAGGGCGTGCTGGACTACACCGCAGACGAAGTGGTGAGCAGCGATTTCATTCATTGTCCGGCCTCCTCGATCTACGACAAGGGCTCCGGCATCGAGCTGAACAACCGGTTTTTTAAACTTGTGAGCTGGTATGACAACGAATGGGGTTACAGCAATCGCGTGGGCGATCTGCTCCGTTACCTGATAGGCAGGGGCCTCTGACAGGCGGTTGAAGACCTGTTTGCGTCACACAAGACTTATGTCCCTACTCGCAGGAAAGATCGGAATCGTTTTCGGTGTCGCAAACAAACGTTCCATCGCTTGGGCGATTGCGCAGGCCTGGCATGAAGCGGGAGCGATGCTTGCGTTCACCTATCAAGGCGAGCGGTTGCGGGAGAACGTGGAAGAGCTCGCCTCCACGTTCGGGGCCGACACCTTGATTTTGCCCTGCGATGTGACGCGGGATGAAGAGATCGAAAGGGTCTTCGCGGTGGCGGGTGAGAAATTTGGGAAGCTCCATCTGCTGCTGCACTCAGTCGCCTTTGCTCCCCGGGCGGCCTTGGAAGGACGGTTTTTGGACACCTCGCGCGAGGCGTTTCGGGTGGCGCATGACGTCAGCGCGTATTCTCTTGTGGCGTTGTCACGCCATGCGGTGCCTTGGATGACCGAAGGGGGAAGCATCGTCGCGATGACGTATTACGGCGCTAAAAAGGTGGTGCCCCATTACAACGTGATGGGAGTCGCCAAAGCGGCCTTGGAAGCATCAACCCGGTATCTCGCCTACGATCTGGGTCCCCAGAAAATCCGCGTCAACTGCATCAGTGCCGGACCTGTAAACACTCTCGCCGCAAGGGGCATCTCTGGGTTTGGCGAGATGTTAAAGCATTATGAAGCGCATGCTCCGTTGAAGCGCAATGTGCTGCCTGATGAACTGGGCGCCACCGGGGCTTTTCTTGCCAGCGACGGTGCCGCAGCCATCACGGGCCAGGTGTTGTACGTGGATTGCGGCTACCAGATCATGGGGATGTGAGTTTTCTAACCCGGCTGCGCATCGGGGCCACTAGGGCGGCCATCCCAACCGGGGAATCCTCCTACACGCCACAGGCTGGTCGGCAAAGGGTCGGTAGTCCGAGGGGACGTTCATGGAAAGCCAAGCTGAACGGTTCCGGCACGCTTCAACTCCGCCGCAGCAGCGCTGCGTAGGCCCCATCCACCCCCTCCTCAACGGGTGACAATTCCCGGTCTTTTACCAGCGCGAACCCAGGGTGCTCCGCCAAAAACCGGAACACCAGATCGCGGTTTTCTTCGGGCTCAAGACTGCACGTGGAGTAAACCAGGCTGCCCTGCGGCCTCACGCTTTCCGAGGCTTTCGACAGAATGGCCAGTTGATGGTCTGTCTGGGAAAGGATCGACTGCAAGCTCAGCCGCCAGCGGACATCGACCCGACGTCGCAAAACCCCGGTGTTCGAGCAGGGAGCGTCCACGAGGACCTTGTCGAACAGGTGTCCCCCGTGTTTCGCGGCGAACTGATCCGGCCTCATGGTCGTGGCGCAGGTGACTCCCATGCGCAAGCAGTTTTCTTGGAGCCGTTCGAGCCTTTTGGCATCGGGATCCAGCGCCAGAATCAGTCCTTGGTTTTGCAAACACTGGGCAATGCAGGTGGTTTTCCCCCCTGGAGCGGCGCAAAAATCCAAGACCCTGTCGCCGGGTTTGGGATCCAACATCTGGACTGACATCAGGGTGCTGGGATCCTGTACATAGAAGAGCCCCTTGTTGAAACTTCCCAAACCGTGCAAACCGGCCAGCGATTGGAAGCGGTAGACCCAATCGGCAGGGAACCATTCGCGATTGAAGTTCTCGAATTGAAGTCCTTCGGTGGTCCATCGGTGTGTCGTGTCCTCAGGGCTGGCCTTGAGTGTATTAATCCTGCCGAAGACGACCGCCCCTTGGTTGTTCCACTCCAGAAGTTTTCGGGTGGTTTCCACACCCCAGCGGGCCTGCCATCGCCGGATCATCCAATCGGGGTGGGAAGTGGCAATCCCGGGCTCGGTTTCCTCGAGCGCTTTGAGTGAGGCGCGCGTGGTTTCGCGGTCTGTCGCATAGGCACGGAGCACGGCGTTAACGAATCCCGCCGCACCGACAAGGCCTTTGGAGCGCAACAATTCGACCGATTCATGCACGGCGGCATGGTTGGGGATGCGATCCAGCCAAAGCAGTTGGTATAAGCCCATGTGCAGGACAATTCGGACCGAAGGAACTTGGCGGCGCCCAGGCGCTTTGCGCTCAACGAGCCAGTCCAGCGTGCGCTGCCGTCGGACCACCCCATACACAATTTCCTGGCAGAGCGCGCGATCGCAGGGTTTCAAAACCTCCCCATCGAGGCGTTTTTGAAGGAGTTCCTCGGTGTGCGCCAGCGTGCGACCACGCTCCAAAAGAGTGGCGTATGCAATTTGTCTTGGTTTTTGATCTGCCACCCACGTATAATGGTTTGAGTCTGAGGTTTTGCGAGAAAAGACACATGAGAGATGAATTCGACAGTCTAGCGTCAGCCGGTAAAATTGGGCGGAACCAAGTGGAACCGCTCGTCACACTTGCTGAGGGGGGATATTGCGTCCATCGAAGCTGGGGGGTGGGACGCATCACCACCATCGACACCGTGTTTGCGCGGTTTATGATCGATTTTCCTGGGAAGCCAGGGCATTCCATGGATCTATCCTTTGCCGCCGACTCTCTAAAGCCCATCCAGGCGGATCATATTCTGGCACGGAAATCCAGCGATATCAACAGTTTGAGAGAAATGGCGGCGTTGCATCACCTGGACCTGATCCGTCTTGTTCTAAAGAGCTATGGCGGCAAGGCCACGTTGGACCAGGTGCAGCAAGTTCTGGTCCCTGACGTGATCGCCGACGATTGGAAGAAGTGGTGGGAAGTTGCCAAGCGCGAACTAAAGAAGGACGGCCACTTCCAGGTGCCCATTAAGAAAAGCGATCCGATTATTTTTCAAGAAAAGGAGGTTTCGCTTCACGTTCGGGTCATGGGAGATCTGAAGGCCGCGAAAGGGTTGAAGGCGCGGATCGCGGTCGCGACCGAGCTTTTGAAGTATTTAACGGATCTGGAGGATCCCAAAGGCGCGGTGACCGAGTCGGTGGCCCATCTCAACGCAGACATCGCGAGCCACGTGCGGACCATGCCCGCCCTCGCTCTGGAAGCCATTTTTGTGAGGGACGACCTACGGCAGGCGGTGAATGCTGAGCCTCAACCCGGCGAGTTGACTGTGTCCGCGATCTGGGTCCAAAACTTGCGGCTAGACGACTTGTTGGAACAGATGCCCGCTGTGAAGCACAAGCGCGCGCTGGCCGCCTTCAAGACCGCGAATCCAAATCTCTGGCAGGAGGGGGTTCTCACGATTCTGAACACCACTTCCTCAAAGCTCGCGGGTGAATGCGCCTCGCTCCTGATCCAGGAGAACAAGCTTGATCTTCTAAAGGAAACCCTGGCCCGATTGGTCAGCCAGCATCAAGCGAGCAGCGAGTTGCTGCTCTGGCTCGCACGGGAGCGCAGCGATTCATTCGCTGATATCCTTGGGCCCGAAGTGTTCCGCGCCATGCTCACAGCCATGGAGCGCGATCAGTTTAACGAAAAACGCTCTAACCGGCTCCGCGATTTCATTCTCGATGACCATGATCTGCTCGTCGAACTCATAGGATCCGCGGATATCGAAATCATTCGCGATTTGACGCGCGCCCTCCAGCTTTCGCCGAGCTTCGATGACATGGACAAGCGCTCTCTCTTGGCTCGCATCGTCAAGAGCTACCCTTCGATCCAGTCCCTCATCACAGGCGACCAGACCAAACAGGAAAGCAACATCATTGTTTCCTGGGAAAGCCTGGAGCGTCGCAAGAACGAGTACACCGAATTGGTTCAGAAGAAGGTTCCCGCGAATTCAAGGGAAATCGCCATCGCCCGCAGCTACGGCGACCTGCGGGAGAACCACGAATACAAGGCGGCGAAGGAGATGCAAAAGCTCCTGATGCGGCGCAAAGCCGAACTTGAGATACAACTCCTCCGTGCCCGTGGCACGGATTTTGCCAACCCAAAGACCGATGTCGTCACGGTGGGGACCAAGGTCGCAGTGACTGATCTGGATACCAATAATGTGGAGCATTACGCCATCCTTGGAGCGTGGGATTTTGACGCTGAGAAGGGCATCATCAGCTATCAAACGCCGCTGGCCCAATCCATGATGAACCAGCCTTCCGGGAAGGCAGTGGAGTTCGAGTTGGACGGAGTCCGAAAACGCTATCGCATCAATGCCATTGAGGCTTATGTGAAAGCCTGATCCAACACCGCGGAAGAGGCTTTGGGATCGCGGGTTGGAGTTTGGGGGCAACCGCGGAAGGGAGACCGAAATGGAACCGAAATTGAACTAAGCAAAGAGGGGATCACCGGCGCGTCCCCCCAGTTTTCGGTGTTTTTCGGTCCCTTTCCGTGGTGAGTTTCTCTCCGGTTGGATTTCGCGGTTATTTTTTGGCCCCTGCCGCCTTCAGCATCTCTTCCACCAACTCCTGCGGTTGCCATTCGTTGCCCAGCAAGACTTTTTGAACCTTGCCTTGAGCATCAATGACGACGGTGCGGAGGTTGTGGGCGAAACCGGCTCCTTCTCGAGGAAACACGAGACCAAACTGTTCGGTGATGGCGTCGATCTCGATCAGCGCGCCCGTTGCCAACGACCAGTGTTCGGGGTCATAATCGTATCTGAGTCCATAGGCTTTCAGCGTCGTTGGCGTGTCAAATTCAGGGTCGAAAGACAACGATAAGAGGTGCCAGTTCTTCATTTCAGGCCGGGATTTCAGGGCCTTTTGCGCCTCCAGAAAATGGTTCAGCATACGCGGGCAAAAATTGGGGAATGGGCAACGGGTGAAGATAAACGTGATCGCGAGCGCTTTGCCTCTGTATTCTTGCAGTTGGATAGGGTTGCCGAATTGATTGGTGAAGGGGTAGTTGGGGATCAGATCCCCGATGCTCAGGGGGTCGACTTTGCGCACCACTCGCGTGCTTTCGCGGATCGGCATCGAAGGAGCGTCTCGATGGGTGCTCTGCAGCACCCTCACTTGATCGATCCATCCTTCGTCCTTGGTGACCAGCATGCGGAAGGAGATCAAGTCGCCGGACCTGAGGCCCCGGAGTTCGTTGGTGTTCTTAACCTCAAAGGGCATGGTCATCGCAGGCATGTAGCCAGGGACTGCTTCGTGTTTTACGACCACAGTTTTGCCATTGGCGTTCAACTGTCTGATCTCACCTTTGACAGCATAAACATCAACTTTCCCAGAAGCCGTGTTGGTTCCTGTTCCCTGGGGTGTCGCCACGGCGGATTTGTCCCGGCAAGCGGGCAGGAGAGCCAGCAGTGCGCCAGCCATCAAAGACATCAATCGTTCGGTGAAAGTGTGATAAATCAATCCGCGGTTCATATGTTTCGTTAACCACTCTGTTCGCTTTCCTCACAGGGGTCGAGTTCTCTGAGTGGGCCAACCCACATACCTCTGCACCAGCTTCCGCCAGCGCTTGCGCGGGCGGAACGTCCGTTTCCACCGATTTTGACTCAATAAGAACTGCTGGTTTCGAGGATGAAGCCATTGCGCTCCCCGTGCGATTAGTCTAGCCTTCCTCGCATGACCTGGACAGCCCTGGCCTCCCACAGCATCCTCGCGTGGCTTATCATCACCCTCGGTGCGGGTTGCTCGCCCTCCCCGTTGAGCAATCTCGACGAAGAAAAGGATCCCCACTTCATCACCGGGAAGAATAAGATCAACAGCTACGATTACAACGGCGCAGTGGAGGCGTTTGAAAAAGCTCTCGAAAGCAATCCGCGATCGGCCTCAGCGCATTTTGAGTTAGGCCTGTTGTATTACCAAAAGGTTAACGATTACGCGGCAGCCATCTATCACTTTGAAAAGTTTTTAAGCCTCAACCCCAAGCATGGCCGCGCGGAAACAGTGAAGCAGATCATCATCACGAACAAACAGGAGCTGGCACGAACCGTCTCTCTCGGGCCCATTGACCAGCAGGTTAAGAAAGAACTCGACCGTCTGATCTCCACCAACACCTTTTTGCTCGCTGAAAACAACCGGTTTCAGGATCAGATCCGGCAGCTCCAGTCAGAGCTGTCGCCGCTCCGTAACGCTCCCAGACTGCTCCCTGAGCTCGCCGGAGTGCCGCCTCCTGCGACCCAAGCGTTTCAGCCCACCCAATCCCTGGGTAATCTCAAGCAGTCTTCCAACGGCTTTCTCGGTGTTCCTGCTCCCAAGGGATCGAAGCCAAAGAGTGAACTCGGTGGGACCACCCCCCTCACCCGCGTCGACCCTCAGGAACCGCGAGGTTCGACACCGTTGAAACCGGTTCAACCCGGACGCACTCATGTCATCGCAGCCGGCGACACACCCAGCAAAATCGGGCGTCGCTACAACCTTTCCGCAGAAAGGATTGTTGCCGCAAATCCAGGAATGAACCCCCGGAAACTCAGGGTCGGCACAACGATCAAAATTCCCGACAAGTAGCGGTGGCCAGCACGCATCCTGGCCATGAACCCTGGAAATTTCTGGAGGCGCGGCCACCGCAGGGTGGGAACCCCGCTCCGCGACTTTGTTAACAGCCTTGGGTCTTTTTTGGCACCATGATAATTTTCAGTATTAACTTTCACTGATTCGAGTATAGTCGATGCGTATGAGACTCCGCGGCCGTTATCTGCTTCTCGCGACACTGCTGTTTGTGGCGGTTCTTTCCACCGGCTGTGGCGGTTTTCAGGCGTCGCGCTCTGTTTCCCCGCTCGACTTTGTGATGCCACGGCTGATGAAACATCGTCCTCCACCGCCTCAAGACCCCTCTTTGCCTCGAGATTTGACCTTGGCCCCGAGGTCGGCATCGGGGCTTGGCCTTGGAGGGACAAATGGCTAGGATCCTCATTGGGGAGGTTCCGTTCCGCCCATAACACCCTGCTGAGGCATGTGCCATCTCCATGCCCTCGACCCTTCCAGAGAACCCCCAGCAGTCGCTCGACAAAGTGGCCCAAGTCGAGCTATCTCAGCCTGCGGAGGGCATTTCCATCCTTCGGTTGGGAGGGTGCCTTGATCTGAAATGTGCCACGCGGTTGTGGTCGGAGCTTCCTGGAAAACTGTCAAGCTTGAGTTCTAAAACACTGGAGATCGACGCGTCGGGCATAGAATCCTGTGACGGAGCCGGAATGGCGTTGCTGCATCACCTCGCGTCCGGTGGGATGACCCCCGGTGTGCCTGTCCACCTGAGCGGGTTGCGGCCGGAGTTCGATACCATCTTCAACAGCTACAGCGCGCCATCCGGGGAGGATCCGGAGGATCCGGAGGGAGCGCCGGCCAAGTTATCGATCCCTGCCGGAATCGGTAGCGCCCTCAGTGGGGTCAAGGCAGATTTCATTGAACAAATAAGCTTCATCGGGCACATCAGCTCAGGCATTGCTTCCACGGTTTTTGATCGGCGCATGATGCGCTGGCCCGAGGTGCTTCGCGTGTTTGAAAGCGCCGGTGTCAACGCCTTGCCCATCGTGTCATTGATCAGTTTGCTGGTGGGTTTGATTATCGCCTTTGAATCCTCCCAACCCCTGGAACAGTTCGGAGCCCAAATCTTCATCGCGAACATGATCGGGCTTGTGATGATCCGAGAGCTGGGGCCCATGATGACCGCCATCATTCTGGCCGGACGGTCCGGCTCCGCATTTGCGGCCGAGTTGGGCACGATGAAAGTCAACGAGGAGCTCAATGCGCTGCAGACAATGGGTCTTGATCCGGTTCGATTTCTTGTCGTGCAACGGGTCGTCGCAGGGGTCTTGCTCACCCCGGTTTTGACTCTTTTTTCCATGATAATGGGAGTGCTTGGGGGAGTGATCGTGATGCTGAGCCTGGGATTTCCTATCGTCGCCATCTACAACCAGATTGTTTCCAGCGTGGTGCTCGGCGATGTGTTGGTCGGTCTCGCCAAGGGCGCCGTCTTTGGAGTCATTGTTTCTTTCGTGGGCTGTCTCCGCGGGTTGCAAACCAAGAAAGGCCCGTCGGCTGTGGGAGAGGCCGCAACCCGGGCGGTCGTCAGCGGCATTCTTCTCATCATTGTGGCCGATGCTACTTTTTCCATCTTCCTCTTTCTGTTGAAAAAATGAGCGATCGATCAAATCCAGTCATTCGCGTACGCCAGCTGAGCATCGGCTATGAAAACCGCGTGGTGCTCCGCGATGTCAGCTTTGATGTCGCGCCTGGGGAAGTGTTTGTGATTCTGGGTGGATCGGGCTGTGGCAAGAGCACGTTGTTGAAGCATCTCATCGGGCTTCATGAGCCCATCGAGGGCGAGATCTGGATTGGCGGGGAAAACCTTGTGGCTTCGGGAGGGGAACACCGTCGCCGTGTGATGCAAAAATTTGGAATGATGTATCAGAGCGGAGCGTTGTTCGGCTCCATGACGGTCTTGGAAAACGTGCGGCTCCCTTTGGATGCTTACACAGATCTCCCGGAGAAGGCCAAAACTCTAATCGCCCTCTCCAAACTGAGGCTCGTAGGCCTCGCCGCGTCCGCCGGCAAGATGCCTTCCGAACTCAGCGGCGGCATGCAGAAACGCGCTGCGATCGCGCGCGCCATGGCCATGGACCCAGGAATTCTCTTTCTAGATGAACCCTCCGCCGGGCTTGATCCCATCACTTCCGCTGGTCTGGATACGCTGATCAACCAGCTTTCCGAACGCTTCGGAATCACCTTCGTCATCGTCACCCACGAACTTCCCAGCATTTACTCGATCGCGGACAGAGTGATCATGCTGGACGGGCGCACCAAGACCATCATCGCGGAGGGGTGTCCCCATCACCTCCGGGCGTCGGCCCCGGACCCCTGGGTTCGACAGTTTTTTAACCGCCAAGCCCTCGGAGCCGCATAACCACCACTCACCCTATGGCCGCCAATAACAATCACTTCAAGATCGGCGTCTTCGTGCTCGCCGGACTGGGAGTATTCCTCGCCGCTCTATTCGCGTTCGGCGCACGCGGGTACTTCGAAAAAAAGACCGCCTACGAAACCTACGTCGCCACGGATGTGGATGGTTTGTCCCTCGGCTCCCCTGTCAAGCTGCGCGGTGTCACGGTTGGCAAGGTGACAAGGATCGGATTCACCTGGAATGAGTACCCTGAAGCGCACTCCGGCTACGTGATCGTCGAGTTCGAGATCCGCGATAGCACCAATCCACTGCCGCCGGGTGAGGTCATCGACGAGGTGCTCCACAAAGAGATCCGGAAAGGATTGCGCGCACGGGTCCGGGGACAGGGCATCACCGGCACGAGCTACGTTTCTTTGGAGTATCTAAAACCGGAGAACAACCCCGCCCTCAAACTCGAATGGACGCCTCGCAATCTTTACATTCCTTCTGCGGAGAGCCAGTTTGGCCAGATGCTCGCCTCCATCGAAACCACCTTGAGAAATTTGGAGAAAGTGGACATCGCCAAGCTGACCGAGGGGTTGGCTCGCGATCTCGCCTCAGCCGAAAACATCCTGAAGAAGGCTGAGCAATTGGATTTTGGTTTCATCGGGGACAACGTGAACGGTCTGGTGACCGAACTTCGCGTCAGCAACGGACGTCTGCAATCGTTTATCGAAGACGCCCAGTTAAAGCTGCGCGAAGCGGATATCGCCTCGATTTCCAAAAACGCGGAAAAATTACTCATCGAACTCCGTGATACGAATGCCCGTCTTGACTCCACTCTTTCAAAAATCGACACCTCTCCTCTGAATGAAACCCTCGCCAATGCGCGGATCGTGACCGAGAACGTCAACGGGGTTCTGGAAAGCTTGCGCCAGTATCCTTCGGGATTTTTGTTTGGCAACCCCCCGTCTCCATCCAGAAGTGTGTTGCCTCCCACCCACCAAAGATCCCCATCCAAATGAAAGCGCTTCCACTTTTCGCAGCCTTTTCAGGCTCTCTCCTGCTATCCTCGGGGTGCCTCTCAAAACCCGCGTTGGTGAAAGAAACCTTCGCCCTCACAGGACCCGGGAACGCTGCTGTGCCCGTCGCAAAGAACGCCCTTGCACCACTCGGCATCAAAAGTTTTAGCGTCGCCCCGGCCTACGAAAATAGATCGTTCCTTTACAGGATTGCTGATGAAACCTTTGAACAGGATCCTTACGCGGAACTGCTTGTGCCCCCATCACGACTGATGCCGAACGTATTCCGGGCCCATCTTCGCGCCACGGGGGTCTTCAAATCCATCATCGATCCTGGATCCTCCTTCACCCCTGTGTTGAACGCGGAAATCACCGTATCCGAATTCTACGGTGACTTGCGAAAGCCAGAACAACCTGCTGCCGTGCTCACGATGCGATTTCTTGTGCTGCATACCACCGCTCCCGTTTCGCAGGAACCATTTTTCCAGGGTGAGATCTCCAGGCACATCCCGATCCGCTCCCGCACCGCTGCCGCCCTGGCTGCCGGTTGGAACCAGGCGCTCAAGGAAATCGCCAGCGAATTCGCCGCCAGCCTTCAGTCTCGACCATGAACCCTTGGCCTCAGGAGAGGATTTTGATTGAGCAAATCTTGAGTCTCAAAGGATCTCAATCCCGGCTTTCGTGGGTCGTCGAGCGCACCAGGCGCCTGCCCCGCCTCCCGGTCACGGAACGAATCGACACGAACCGTGTTGAAGGTTGCCTCTCGAAACTCTGGTTCCAGGGGTCCCTCTTTCAAGGACGTTGTGTGTTCGCTTGTGATTCGGATTCCCTGGTCGTGAAAGGGGTGGGAACCTTGGTGTGCGAATCCTGCTCAGGGCGTCTCCCAGGAGAGATAGTCGAGCGGCGAAATGATCCCCCTTTACTCACGGATCCTTTGGGAATGGCGCTCACCCAGAACCGCCGTAGCGGCCTTCAAAAATTGTGGGAACGCATCGTGGCGTTCGCGGAAGCGCACGCCACGGATTCCATCGCCAACCCTTGAACCACACGCGCCGCCGCCAGCAATCCAAAAGTGCCGGTGACAAAACTTGCCGTCCCAAACCCGCTCTCGCAGTCCAGTCGCAGTTCGGCCCCCTCCTCCTTGGCTTCGCACACCGAGCCGTCACTCGAAGGATACACCAAAGGCTCCGTCGAAAAGACGGCTTCAACGTCAAATTTCTTGGGCCGTTCAGGAAAGCCGTGCTGAGCTCGCAACTCTTTGCGCACTTTCACCAAGAGTCTGTCGTGGGTCGATTCCGCCAAATCTGCCACCCGTGCTCTCGATGGGTCGCGCCGCCCTCCAGCGCCGCCCACGGTGATGATCCGCATCCCCCGCGCAGTGCAAAGCGCGATCAACAACGCCTTGTGCAAACCACTGTCGATCGCATCGACGACATAATCGAATCCATCACGCAAGAGGGACTCCGAGGTTTCCGGCAAAAAAAACTCTTGGCGCGCCTCAATCGCGCACTCAGGGTGGATCGCCTGACAGCGCCTCCCCATCACCTCCACCTTCGGCCTCCCAATTTCACCGCTCACGGCATGCACCTGGCGATTCACATTGCTGACGCACACGTCGTCCAGATCCACCAGCGTCAGCGAGCCCACCGCGGACCGGGCAAGTGACTCCGCAACCCAGGAGCCAACACCCCCGATCCCGATCACACAAAC
>CAMBEJ010000127.1 GCA_945865375.1 Akkermansia muciniphila
CGCGGCTGTGGCCTGTCTGCGAGCTCACATGCCAGCCTGCCAGGGTTTTGCCATCGAAGATCTGCCGAAAGCCAAGCTCATCAGCCCGAGCGGATACGGTGAGGGCCAGCCCGATAGTCATCCTCACAAAGGTGGAGCGAAACATAAGACCAAGGTACGCGGTCTGTTGTGGCTTTACAAGAGAGGCTTACAAGCTCACAGCAGTTCGGGTGTGTGACCGCAGGCTGCAACTCACGGTTTCCGGGAGGTGTCGTTCGGAGGACAATACCTACCGCAAAATGGGAAGAGTTAACCACGGATGACACGGATAGCACGGATAAAGTACCGATCTCAGCTCCCTTTCCTCATCCGTGTTATCCGTGTCATCCGTGGGTGCGCTCACTTCAGCGTGGTTAAGCGGCGGGATACCCGCGTCAGGGGAGGCGACCTCGAATAACGTGAGATGCACCCGTGACCGCAAAGTAACCGATTGATGAAGAGACTTAAAGGTGTGATGATTTCGGCTTCACCCAAGTTATTAAAGCCGAATGAAGCTCCCCTGCCGGGTGATGCTTTGGATGTTCGCAACTCTTTCCCTATTCGTTCTTTGCGTTCTTTGCGGTGAATCGATCTGCCGGATTCAGGATCCATCGTCAAGGGACCAATCTTGCAGCACCCAGCATGGCACCCTGTTTCCAAAACCACAACGGAGGCCAAATCCTCACTCTCACGTTACTTTGCGGTCACACACCCCAGCAGTTCTCATTTTGAAAAATGAGAACTGCTGAGGCACAGGGAAGTGTTGTTGTTTTCGGAGAGAATCTCAGGTAGGAGTTCTGAAAACTGAACTATGAATCTATCTGGCAAGATCGGATTGGTGACCGGCGGAACTCGTGGAATTGGAGCGGCAACCGCCATCGGTTTGGCGAAGGCGGGTGCCGATGTCGCCCTGGTCGGACGGTATTGGGATGCGGAGGCGACCGCGACTCAGGACTTGATCCGGTCGATGGGCAGGCGGTGTGAGGTGGTGCTCGCGAATTGCGGTGTGCCGGGTGAAAACACGCGTTGCGTTCGCGAGACGGAGGAGAAACTGGGTAGCGTGGACATCCTGGTTCATGCCGCCGGAGGGCCTGTGAACGGAGGTTTGATGGACCTCACCGAAGCCGCATGGACCTCTGCTTTTGACGTCCATGTGCATGCGGTCTTCCATTTATGCCGCGCTGTGATCCCGGCGATGCGCGCCAAAAAGGAAGGGGCCATCATTCTGATTTCATCCACCGCAGGGATCCGAGGCGTCATCACGAACGTGGCGTATCAGGTCGCCAAGGGGGCATTGCCACAGATGGCGCGTGCGTTGGCGCGGGAATTCGCCGAGGACAACATCCGTGTTAATTGCGCCGCGCCGGGGGTCGTGCGGACCGCCTTCCATGCCACCATGACCGAAACGCAACGGCGTTTAAATCTGGATCACCGCATCCCTCTGCATAGGGAAGGGACCCCAGAACAAGTGGCCGATCTGATCTTAATGCTTATACAAAACGATTATATAACTGGGGAAACCATGACGATCGACGGTGGGCTCACAATGCGCATCGCATGAGGGGCCAAAATTGGAGGCGGCAGACCCATCTAAACTCACCCAGAGAGCGGTGTTCTGCAAGCACATGGACCCTCTGAACTCAGTAAAACGACCCTGTTTAGCCTGATCCTCGAGCAACTCCAATTCCCTGCTCCTAATCCTAACCAAAAAGAGTTGAACTTTGAACCACAGAGGCACAGAGGCACAGAGAGGGGAAAGCAGGTGGAAAGCAGTCCGGTTTCAGTGACTGTTCTTCTCTGTGTCTCTGTGCCTCTGTGGTTCAAATTGTGAGAGATAATTCATCGAGATTTGATGAGTAAGAATCTAATCTTAAACCTAATCCGCCCCGCTGTTTCACGGCAAGACCCGAGGATTACGAGTAAGATTACGATTACGATTACGAAAAATGGAGGAATTGGGGCTGCGCGTCCAGATCACGATTTCAACCGATTTTAACGAGATCTGAACCTGTGGAAAACATGAGCCAGATCAAAGCCGCATTTCGAGGGTGGACCATTCCCGGACCCGTCCCGCCCGGCGCGTTGGGGAACGGGCCCGAGTTATCTCCCGGTGAGACGCTCGATTCTATTTCCGGTCACTTCCGGATCTTCCAGCTTGAGAAGGGCCATCGCTTCTCGACAGACGACGTGCTGACGGCGTGGTATGGAACCACTTGCTGCCCTCGGGCACAGGATGCGCTCGATCTCGGAAGCGGCCTTGGCACGGTTGGGATGATCGCCGCGTGGCGGTTGCCCCACGTTCGTTTCGTCACGGTGGAAGCCCAGGAGGAGAGCGTTCGCCTCGCGAGAAAGTCGGCTCGATGGAACGGATTGGACGATCGATACATCATTCGTTGCGGGGATTTTAGGGACGAGAGCACTTTGGCCGCTGACGAAGCTTTCGATCTTGTGCTCGGAAGTCCGCCTTATTTCCCAATAGGAAGCGGCGTTTTGGGGGATCATCCGCAGAAAGTGGCGTGTCGTTTTGAGGTGCGAGGCACCATCGCGGACTATTGTTCTGCCGCCTCGCGGCATCTTCGGCCTGGAGGACTTTTCGTCTGTGTGTTCCCCATCCATCCTATTGAGCAGGAGACACGGGTGAAGGACGGTGCGGCGGCTGCGGGACTGACTGTGATCCGATCTCGTCCGATCGCACTTCGCGAGGGCGAGCGTCCGTTGCTTTCTTTGTTCGCCATGATGCGCGCTGCAGATCTGCCGCAGAGCCTGCGTGGGAGCGGTTGGTTGGAGTCGGTGCTCACCATCCGGACACAGGAAGGCGCGGTGCATCCAGAGTATTCCGTTGTGAAGCTTGCATTTGGGTTTCCGCCTTAGCACTCATGATTCTTAAGACTCGGCGCGGGGAGCTGGAGTGGCTCGAGCAGCAGGCTAGCAGGGAACCTTTTATTGAGTGTGCACAGGATCGGTTGGAACGTTTATCATTCGCGGTCTCGGGGGAGCGTTTCGACGTACCTTTTCCAGAGACCCAGCTCGACGTAGAGCTCGAAAAAGTTTCCCGGCCGCAATTCGGAGAGTCCCGCCATGATCCACTTTCGGCCTGACTTTTCGTCGAGACGCGCGTCGAGCTTCGAGGATACCACCACAATGGGTGCAAACGGATCGTCTGGAATATTTTGGTAGCAGCCGACGTGTTTGAATCGGCGCAGAGACCACGGCAATGGCCAGTAATCGCTGTTTGGCGCGATGATTTTCACGACCGTTTTGTATCCCGCAGGTGCCACGTTCGCGATGCCATCGGTTCTTCGGACGAGATTCGAAATATCAGGCACGGTCTGCGCGTAAACGTAAGGGTTTCTCCGGTCGGCAGGATAAACAAAACTCGTGCGCCAGGCCTGCCACGAGAGCTGGCACGTCAAGGCGAGGAGCATGGCGACGGTCATCACCTTGAACGAGCGCGCGTGGAAAAACCCCACCAGGGCCGCTGCGCCGACGCCGGCGAGCAGAACCATGCCGAGGTGGAAGCTGAGAAGACACCACGGCGTTTTGTAGGGAATCAGGGAGTAGGCCGCTGTGAGAGCAATCGTGTAGAGCGCGAGGAAACAGCGGAGCGGAGACTTCCTCTCGACTAGCGACGCCACCGCGCCGACGACGGCCAGAACCAGGATCAATCCTTCGCTCCAGACCGGACCCTTTGCCGGGTGAAACCACGCGAGTCGATGGAGATAAAAAGTCCAGGGATGATCATGCGGCGAATGTCCACCCGCTCGCTTGAACCACGGAATATAAGTTCGGACCGAATCGAGCAAGCCGTCAAAGTGGGTGAAGAAGGAACTGAAGAACAGCAACCAGATGGTGAAAGCCGTGCCCAACGCCAGCGCGGCGTGTTTCCAGTTTCCGAGCGCGAGAAAACCTTGAACTCGACGGAGCGGTGGCAGCCACCACCAGATCGTCACGATCCCTGCCAAGCCCATCGCGGCGACGGTGATGACGAAAGTTTCCTTCGTAGCCGCCATCAGCCCCAGGCCTGCGCCTGCCACGATGGCCCAGTGGGCAGCGCGTGTTCTAGCGTAACGCCATCCCCCGCCCAAGACCAGCGCGGTGAAGAACACAAGCAACATTTCATGGATGAAATACCGGCTGTAGAAAACCATCGCCGGAGAGACAGCTGTGAAGAGTGCGGCCCAGGTCACGGCTTGGCGGCCCAAGCCGTCGGCAAAGAGCCAAATCAGAAGAACCAGCCCGACACCAAACGCGACCGGGGCCAGACGGAGCGTGGAGTCATCCAGATCTTCACGGTTGCGGGCGCCGCTCACCCACAGAAACGGGAGCGTAGCGTAGTGGAGGGCAGGCCCATGATATTCGTCGGGATCATAGACGTAGCGCCCTTCCTGCCATAATTTGCTGACTTTGACCGCATTAACGGCTTCGTCGTTGTGGAGCGGGCGGGCGTCGAGCTCGGGAACCCGCAGCGCGAGGGCGCTGGCGATGATCAGAAGCAGCGCCAGAGCGCTCCATCGATTCATTTGTTGGGCAGCGCGTAAACTTCAATTTCCTGCCAGCAATTGAGCGCGGTTTGGCTGCTGCCCCGTGTGTAGCCGCGCACGTAACGGGCCTTGACACCTTTGCAGACCACGACGCGGCCAAATTCCATCTCAAAATACTCGCGGTCCGTCCCCACGCCAAGCCCGGAGCTGTTATCTGTGTCGTTGTTGTAAAGGGTCGTCACGCCGGACTTGAACTCAGGATCGTCGGACACTTGCAGAACGACGTCGCGCGTGCTCTGGACGTAACGATGGTCGTGCCACATGGCGATGGCCTGGATGGCGAAGGGTTCGCCGAGATCGACCTGCACCCACTGCACTCCTTTCTTCATCTCCACGCAGTCGTCGTCGAAAGCTTCCTTTTTTTCGTCGGTAATCTGATGCAACTCTCCCAAGAACGGACGCACACTGCTCGTGACCGGCTTGCGGACGGCGACATTCTTGACGCCCTTCGGCACAAGGACCGGCGGAGGCGCTTTGTCAGAAGGCGGCTCGATGTTGGGTCCGACGGGCAAATCCGCAGGGGTGCCCTTGAGGGTGTGGAGGGGCAGGTTCAGGGCGAGGGGCTCCGTGTCTTCCGCGCGAAGGGATGACACCAAAAAAACGGCTGCGCAGGCTGCGGTCAGCAAGCACTGGGGCAAATGAAGGTCTATAATTTTCATTTCGTGGAGCTGACCTTAAACGAAAGGCAGCCAGTTAACAAGCACGGGGTGGAATCAAGCGATCAGGCAATGAAGCTGTAATCGTAGGGCTTGCGCTGGTCGCGGGCGAGCCACTTGTTGGCTTCCTTGGCATTCTCACCCGTGAATGTCTCCCGCACGGGATCCCAGTGAAGGGGCTGATTCATTCGGACAGAAATCACGCCGAGGTGCGCCACGCTGATGGAACGATGGCCGATTTCGATGTCGCAGATAGGGTCTTTGCGGCTCCGGATGCAGTCAAAGAAATTTCCCATGTGGTTGCTGCTTTTGTAGAGCTTGATGGCGCTGTCCGGCAACGGCGTCTGAAGCAGCTCTTCGTTGCTGGATCGGATCGACCCGCGGTCAACAAAAATCCAGCCGTCCTGCCCGATGAATTGCACGCCGTTTGGCGTCTTCTTTCCTTCGCCCACCACGTTGCGATCCGTCACGGTGTTTTCATCAACGATGGCCATGGTCACGCCGTTGGCATATCGGCAATTGACGCGGTACTTGGATGCCGCGGTGTAGCCACCGGGAACCATCTCCGTGAGCGACTTGCCATCGATCTCAACAGGGCCGCTCCGCTCTGTTCCATTGCCCCACTGGGCGATGTCGTTATGGTGCGCGCCCCAGTCAGTCATCTGGCCGCCGCTGAAAGCGTACCACCACCGGAAGTCCCAGTGACAGTTCTTGCCGTTGTAAGGCATCATCGGCACCTGGCCGAGGTAGAAATCCCAGTTCAGACCCTCCGGAACAGGCAGCTCCGGGAAAGGGCCGCCGACCGGCCCGGTCGGCAGGCCCACGATCATGTGCTGGAGCTTGCCGATGCGACCGTTCCGAACCAATTCGCACGCGAGCCGGAAATTACGGTCGCTTCGCTGCTGGCTCCCGACCTGAACGACTCGCTTATTGTCGCGCACCGCTTTGACCAGGCGCTTGCCTTCGTCGATGGTGAGAGTCAGTGGCTTTTCGGTATAGACATCCTTGCCTGTCTTGACCGCAAGCAGGTTCACGAGCGTGTGCCAATGGTCGGGCGTGCCGGTGATGATGGCGTGGACATCATCGCGCTCCATGAGCTTCCGAAAGTCTTTGTATGTCTCAGGCACCTTGCCTCCCTTGCTGAACTGCTTGGCTGCGGATTGCGCATGACTGTCGTCCACGTCGCAGACCGCGATGACGTCGCCGAAGGCAGCGGCACCGCCGCAGTCGCCACGACCCTGACCGCCGCAACCCACGAGGGCGATGCCCGGGCGGTCATTGGGGCCAAGGGGCTTGGACTGGGCGGCAGAGGCCTTCTCGTGTTCGAGGAACCATCCTGGCACGCCCGTGGCCGCAGTGATCGCAGCGGAGGTCGTGAGGAAACGACGGCGATTGATGTTAAATGAATTGGTTGTCATGCGGCTGATTCCACTCCTGGCCTGCGATGGCGTCAAGATGGAAACAGCGACAGATGGAAACAGCGCCTCCACGATTGGAGTGCGCACGTGGGATGCGCAGGGACGATGGAGGCGCCTCTGCTGGCGGAACGGTTGGGACCAGACACCGTTGGCCGTGGGTCCTCTTGATCGACACCGCCTACTCGGAAAAACCGCCAACGATGGGTGGTACTTGTGGATTCCATAAATTTAAAAAAAGAGAGGCGCAGGAGACCAATGCCTCGAGCGCCTTTGCGTGGGGAAAAAGTGAGAGTTGGAGATCTTAATTCGCTGCTTTTTCGGTTTTCTCACCGGCTTGCATCCAACCGGAGATACCGGCGGAGAGGTGCTTCACATTGGTGTAACCGAGTTTCTTTGCAGCATTGGCCGCAGCGGTGTAGGCGTTGCACTTCGGGCCGCCGCAATAGGCCACGACAAGGGCCTTTTTGTCCACGGGCAACACTTTGCCAAATTTCTTCTGAGTGGCCCCGAATTCAAGAGCGCCAGGGATGTGGCCTTTCTGAAAGGATTCACTGCCATTGACATCGATGACGACCACATTTTTCTTTTCAATCGCGGCTTTTAGCTCGGTGATACTGATGTCAGGAAATTCGCCCGCGAAAGCGGCTACGGCGATGAAGGAAGTAACAAGAAGTGCGAGGATTTTTTTCATTTGATCTGGCGAGTGTATTGACAGTTTTAGCCTGCTGACGCCCCAGTGATGGGGACACCAATATTTTATTTGCGGCCTTTTTGAGGGATCTCGACGAGCCTAGCGAGCCGACGAGCCTTCGAAAGCCTTCCGCTAGGTTACCCTATATTGTCTTTTGCACAACTTTTTTTGCGGTGCCCCTTTTTTCGGGTAGGGCTGATTCAGGAAACCAGCGGACGCTCAGGCAAATTATGCCAGGGGTGGGGACGGCTCGTCCCCAAGTCCTCTTCGCTCGGCATTCGAATCGGGGACGAGCCGTCCCCGCCCCGAAGCGTTCTTGAATCAGCCCTGTTTTTCGGGTCACCAAGGTTGATGTCAGCGATTCACCTCCAAGCTTCGGATGTGTCCTTGGATGTGTTCTCTTTCCATGATTCCATAATGGGTCACTCCCCTCGATACACGCACTCGGCTGTGCAAGTTTCGGCCACACGAACTTCGGCCAGGAGGGGCATCATGGGCTTCAGCTTTCGCCAGACCCAAACCGCTATGTGTTCGCTGGTCGGGTTTTCCAGGCCTGAGATCTCGTTTAGATACCGATGATCGAGCTCTTCCCAGATGGGTTTGAATAGAGACGATATCTCCGCGTAATCCATCAGCCAGCCGAGCTTTGGATCGCACTCACCGGCCACCATTAATTCACAAGTAAAACTGTGGCCGTGAAGACGCCGACACTTGTGGCTCTCCGGCAGGTTCGGAAGGAAATGGGCCGCCTCGAATTGGAATTTTTTACGGAGCTCTATTTTCATTGTGACAGATGAGTTTCTGGCGATGTGGGGGGTGAAGTTGTTTAGGAACCGGACTCCCAGTCACACCATCGGAGGAGGTCGGTTAGAACCGGGCGACCGTCTTGTCTCCAGGCCAAGGGCGGAGTCTGCATTTTGCCAACCCGGCAAACCCGTGAAACACCCCAGCGAGCCAACTGGTGGGCCAGCAATCGAGCCTCATCATCCAGGGCGGCGAGACCCACCGTGGATACTTTCTCGCGGACGAGTTCGGCATGTTTAAGGAGGTGTTGGAGGTCCAGGACGGGTTTCACGTAAATAAAGCGGTTCAAACAGGAAATCTGGAATTGCGGATCGTTTTCGAACACCACGGTCCACGCCGTGGACTCAGGGCTTCGCCACTGCAGCGTGTCTGGGGAATGTGATGCCCGCACCTCGTAGAACGAACGCCTTGCGGCAATCGCGGCGGATTCCTGGACCGGCAACGGAGCGCGCGGTTCGAGTTGCTCCAGACGTGCCAGTTGATCGGCGAGCATCTCGGCGAACTTCCCGGCGTTGACCTCACCCCCTTCCTGCACGTAGATAACGTGGGGCGAGAGGCACCCTTGTTGATCCCATGCGGCGACGTCGGTTGCGGCCCCCTCGGCCCACCGTCGCACTTTATATCCCGACATCGCATCCCGGCTAAGGTAAGCAAAACTCACTTTGTGGCCGTGGCTCACAATCCTCGTTTTTGATGGGACATTGCGACGGATCGATTCCAGGGTTTCATCGCTGCCCGTTGCCGTCACGATGTCGGCCTGATCGAACAAGGGCGGTTCGCAGATCTGGTTCCCTCCCTTCCAAGCCGCTACCTCCAGGCAAGCTCCGAGTTTGGGATCCGCGTCGTAGATCGAATGCGCAAAGAGTCTCAGCGCGAGGGGATGATCGGAGGAGCACTTTATAAATTGGGCCGACCTCAGGAGCAAACCGAGGATGATGGAGACGATGCCTGGCGATGGCAGATTGCCCGCAGTCACATGCACCATCAGCTCAGGTCCGACTGCCATGGCGCTCTTGGTGTGGGTCTCCTCGCTTCCGCGCATCTCGTCCAGCCTCAAATCGTGTCCGAGTTCCTGTCTGACCAAACCAGTGAGAGAGTCGATGGTGATCGATTTGAACAACGAGTCCAATCCGGAAGCCAAGGTTTGTGGCGAGAATCCTGTTTCCTTCGGGGACTCCGCCAGCAGGAATTTTCGAAAGGGAAAATCGGGCTCGGTCCAATTGTCCGCCAACGCGGCCAGGAGCCTGATCATTTGTGTGGTCGACCGAGGGCTCAAGAAGCGCTCCCGGTTCCTGCGGAGCGTGTGGCAGGCGTCCAGGACCAGCATAGGCGAAAAAGAAGCGTCCGGTGGCAGATCGGCGAAAAAATAATTTGGGAGGTTCATCGGGGTGTTTCAACTTGGTTCAAGGAACACCCGCGGGGTTCCGACAACGGAGCACGGCCCAGGAGTTCGAACCCCTCATCCAGCCGCTGAGCCAGGTCTTCGGTTTGAAGGGCGCTGACTGAAAAAATGTTGGCCATGTCGAAGACCTGCAGGATCCCGATCTGTCCTGGCAAGACCTCCTTGCCGTCCTCCGGCGACACGATTCGGGAACGGGTCCATGGCGGGAAATGGAATGCCCGGGCCGCACGCGGGACAGCGGGGGCTTGCCGAGGTTCTTCGGTGCCGATCGCCGCCGTGCTGTCGTAGGCTTGTGAGCTGAGTTCGCTCATGCCGTACTCCGAAACAATATTGTTACCAGGAATGCCTAGCGTTTTGGTGATCATGGAATAAAGCTGGTGTTTGGGCATGGAACGAGAGCGGCCTTTGTAGCCCCCGGTTTCCAGGGCTCTCGAACCGGCCGGCAAAACCACCGCTTTGTTTCCGCTGAGGAGATGGTCCGCAAGCTCGACGAACGAAAACGCGGTCCCGAGGATGAACAGCGGCCTGAAAAAATCCACGGCTTGATTCAACGCGGTTTCAATCGTGGGTTTATTGAGCGACCACGATCCGTCCGTGGCGATTTTACCACTGAAAGGACTGGAGGTAGGAGCGTGCTCTCTGCGGACCACTTCGAACATGTGCGCCAGGGAGGAGTTCGGGCAGAGCGCCGGAGGTGGAGTCAGAATGAGAAAATCCGGGGGCTCGAGAGGTCCGCCAAAAAGCCGTCCTCGCCAGGAGTCGAAATCGGGCAACAAATGCTTTTTGAACCATGGCAGGATTGAAGCTTCGTAAGATTCAAGGGACTGCTCGTTGTGAAAATGGCGGCTGGGCTTGGCCCGGGTGGTGCCGCTCGAATGGAACACGCGCGTTCGCTGGTCTTCAAGCAAGGTCGTGCAGTCCAGTTCTTTGAACGCGGCCACTGGCAGGAAAGGGATCTGTGTCCAGTGGGTGATCGGGCCAGGGGCTGATCCTCGGGCTTCGCAAAATGCGCGGTAGGCCGTGTTCGCCTCAAACTGGAGCCTAAACAGCTCGACAACCAGAAGGTCGAATCGTTGAACAAGATCCGAGCGCGCGCCGGCTGAGCAGTGGGGGCTCTGCGACCCTTGCATCGAATCGCGAATCAGCTCACGAAGCTGTTGAGCCACTTCGGGCAAGGAGGTCCATCGATGTGTTCGCATGTGCGGTTTTTTCCCGGATCACGGCTGGTTTTCCGCAACAGCCTAGGGCTGGTTTGTATCGCGGGAACCGACTTGCGGCAAGTGATTCCGGAATGTGACCGGTTGTCTTTGTTTGTGACTTTTTAACCCGACCGGTTCATCATCTGACAAAATTAACTATGTCGACCTACATTTACGAAACGATTCCGAAGAAAAAAGGGCAGGCACCAAGGCGCTTTGAAGTGCAACAGAAAATGAACGATGCGGCCCTGACGGTGGACCCCGAGACAGGTCTTCCTGTTCGGCGGGTTATCACCGGAGGCAGCGGCCTTGTGACCCATGGCGCCAGCATTCTTTCGATGAAAGTCCCGCGAAGCCGCAAGTAGGGCGCGGGTTTGGTCCTTATCATTTGGCGCACACCTAAATCCGGCAGTTGATTTAGCCACGAAAGAACGCAGAGAGAATGAGTTCTGAAAGGAATCTCTCGGCTTCATCATTCACTCGTTGGGTGAGCAACTCTTCGTTGACCTTGACCCCTGAAGCCATTCTCTTTGCGATCTTTGTGCTTTTTTGTGGCCATTTCAATCGCAGTTTTTAGGTTAAAGCATCTGCCATCATCTGCTGGGGGACAGAAGCCATGATGGAATGGCCTCATCGGCCCAGATGGCGGCGGTTTCTTGGCGTTTTCTGACGAGATCCGACTTTTTACCGTGGACGAGGACTTCGGCCGACAGCGCACGAGTGTTGTAATTCGATCCCATGACGGAACCGTAGGCACCGGCGCTCAGGAGAGCTAAGAAGTCGCCCTCTTTGACCTTCGACAGAGGTCTGTCTTTTGCGAAAAAGTCCCCCGACTCGCAAATGGGCCCTACCACGTCCGAGGAGACTTTCTTGCCCGTGGTTTTTCGGACCGGCACGATCTCATGGTAGGAGTCGTAGAAGGCGGGCCGGATCAGATCGTTCATGGCGGCATCCACGATGACGAAGTTTTTGGATCCGGTCCTTTTTACAAACTCGACGCGCGTGACGAGGATGCCCGCGTTTCCAGAGATAAAGCGGCCTGGTTCAAGGAGGATTTTCAACCCGAGCGGATGGAGCAATGGGACCAGTGCTTTGGCGTAGGTTTGAGGGGTGAGAATCTGGCTGGCTTCCGAGGTCTTCCACCACTTCGTACGACCACTCTCCAGCGCGGGGTTGTAGACGATGCCGATGCCTCCGCCGACGCTGAAGAATTCAATTCCGTGAGCTTGCTTGAGCTGGAGTACCATCGGAGTGACTTTCCGGACCGCTTGTTCGAAAGGGGTGATGTCGGTCAATTGTGAGCCGATATGCATCTGCAGCCCGCGAAGCCAAATGTTCTTGAGTTTGCTCGCTCGTGCATAAACCCCCAGAACTTCCTCGAAGGCGATGCCGAACTTGTTCGCGTAGGTGCCGGTGGTGATCTTGGCGTGGGTCTGGGCGTCCACGTTCGGATTGACGCGCACGGCAACCGGTGCCTTCTTTTTGAGACGTCGTGCCACCTTGTCGATCCGTTGGAGCTCCGGCTCACTTTCGGCGTTCAATGAAAAAATGCCGCTCCGCAAAGCGAACTCAATTTCAGGCTCTGTTTTTCCAACCCCAGCAAACACACACTTAGAAGCGTCGCCCCCTGCGGCGAGCACTCGTTGGAGTTCGCCGCCGCTCACGGTGTCAAATCCACCGCCCAGATTGGCGAGGGTTCGGATCACGGCGATGTTGGAATTGGACTTCATCGCGAAACAAATGAGGTGATCCAATGAGGAGAATGCTTGGTCCAGCTTTTGATAATGGTTCGTGAGCGAATTTTGGGAATAAATATAGAGCGGGGTTCGATATTTTCGAACCAATGATGCAACGGTCACCTGTTCGCAACAGAGATCGCCGTTGGCATAGTAAAAGTCATGCATGCAGCGCACTTTCTCAAAATCTTCGTCCTTCTGCAACACTTGATGGCTGATGTGGAGGTTTGAACTTGCAAGAGCCACGTCCTATCAGGTAGTAGTAGGATCTATCAGCAGATCCTCGGACGCGGAACCTCTTTTTCGAGGGAGCTTCGAAAGCGGGTTTTATGAGTTATCGACTATTTTATCGCCCTAGCCGGGCGGGCGGCACCGGTCGCGAGCCTGGCTTTACTTTGATCGAATTGTTGGTCGTGATCGCGATTATTGCGATCCTGGCTGGTATGCTTCTGCCGGCGCTTGCCAAGGCTAAGGAAAAAGCATTGCGAGCTCAATGCCAAAACAATGTGAAGCAGATCACCCTCGCTATGCACATGTACGCGTCGGATTCTGAGGATTTTCTGCCGGAGCCCAACTGGAATTCTCCGTGGCTCAGGAAGGGTTGGCTTTACGATGCCGCCTTGGGATCGCCTCCAGATATTTCGCGAGCACCCTACGGCACGAATCACGCCCGCGCCTACGAAACCGGGTTGCTCTATACCTATCTCAAGACTCCCAGTATCTATCGATGTCCTCTTGATAAGACCAACAAGGTCAGCTGGAGGGGGCGTGCCCAAAAGATGTCCAGCTATTTGATGAACGGCGCTGTCTGCGGCTTCGGCGGTGTCTCCCCCAGCTCATACAAGGTGTCTGCATTCCAGCCGGATGCAATCATCTACTGGCAGGCTTTGGAAACGAATCCCGGCGACTTCAATGATGGGTCCAGCAGCCCAGCCGAAGGGATCACCAAGTTGCATTCGGTGGGCACGACCGTCGGAGCGGTGGACGGACACATAGAGTATCTCAAGACGACGAGATTTTACGCTGAAGGCAATATCCAGGGCAAGAGTCGCCTCTGGTGCAACCCCGCCACAGCCAACGGACGTTGACTGTCTCATGAAGGCTCCCGCCTAAAAGAACATGAAACGAAAGCTTCTTAAATGCCTTTTACCGATCCTCATCGCCGTCGCTTTCTGCGCCTGCCACAAACAGACTCCTGTCGAGGAATTGGAAAAAACTGCGGCCGCGATCGATAAAATGGAAAAGGCTCCTGCCCCAATCGCATCAGAACAAAGTGCGGTGCCTGCTGTCCCCCCTCCAGGACAACAGTTGCAGCAAGCCATCGCAGACTACAAAGCGGGCAAGATGGAGGATGCTGTGACACGGTTGCAGCTTCTGCGTGCGCAGCCGATCTTGTCGCCGCAACAGCGCATGGCTTTGCAGGATAGTATTGCCGCGGTGATGACGGAGATATACACCTTGGCTGAAAAGGGAGACCCACGAGCGGTCGCGGCGGTCGCTCAATACGAGAAGTTGCAGACGGCACGGCATTGAGTTGAGGTAAGGAGGGGTCCCGACCCTTGTTGATTTCGCCCAGCCTTCTGCGCCGCATTTTCCCATTTCTCGTCCCTCAGTCATTGGAGGCATGGAGTTGTTCCAGCATCCGGCTAAACAGGGTCGTTTTACTGAGTTCAGCATCATTGCGAGCCACTTTTGCAGGCCAACGACGTTGCAGGGTGCCGGGAACAAAATCGAGCGAGCAGACCCTCTGTGTGCCTAGGCAAGCGTGCGCACCGATCAACTCAAGAACAGCATTTTCTCTTGATCAGAACTCACCGGGACCGCTAGGATCGAATGAGTGCTGCAAATCACGATTTTGCAGCGAGTTTCTAGGTTCGTGTTCACCCTACACAAGAGTCATTTCGCCGAGGCCGGACGGAGATCGCGCTCGATTTTCCTCGGGTTCCTCGGTGTTGCGGCGTGGCTGGAGGACACCGGGGAATCCGTTTCACAAGGTTTGCCGGCTGAGCCGCCCCGCAGTTCGGCTTCGAAATCTGAAGTGATCCATCACGCCGGGATAAACGAAGCCAGTATTTCGCTAAAATCCGGCCAAGACGGCGTGTTTGAAATCGGCAAAGTGCGGCTCGACAAGCGGCTTAACACAGTCAGTTTTCCGGCCGAACTGAACATGAACACGGGTCCCATCGAATACTTTTTGGTGACGGGCAGCGGCAAGCGACACGAGAGCATTTTGGTCACTGGGGCTGATCCGTTTCATATCCAAGCAGCGTTGTTGCTCCTGGGTGCCAGAGGTGCCGTCGCATTTCCAAAGCCCGTTCCCGCGATCACCGCTTTACCAACCACTCCGACGCTCGGCCAGGAGTCTGGAGAGCCCGGGCGAAAGCCCTCGGCTGTGGATCTGCTTGGGGACCGGGTCCGGATTGAGTTGACGTGGCGCGAAGGTGACAAAGAAGTTCGACGTGATGCGGAGGCGCTTTTTTTGAACCAAGAAAGCCAGACGGGCAAACCACAGCCTGGGAAATGGATTTATAATGGTTCGCGTGTCGAAAACGGGATGTTTTTTGCCCAAACATCGGGATCGGTGATCTCGCTTATCACCGATCAGGATGCTCTCATCAACAGCGGGGCACCTGGACATGACAACGATGATGTGTGGGCTGTGAACGCAACCAACATTCCTCCCTTTAAGACCAGCGTCATGGTGACCATCCTGCTCCCCAAGAAACCTGAGACAAAATGATAACCAATCGGCCTGTCGCTGTCACAGAGGAACTCATTCGCATCGCCTTCCGCCCCTTTCCGCAGTGCATCCCCATGCGCTTCTCGTCTGCTCCGCAGACAGACCTGGCCAGCAAGATCTCGATCGCATGAGCGCCGAATCGCCCCCTATAGGCACTGGAGACGCCGCGTTGGTTTCCTCGACCCCAGTGGTCCGGTTCGTCCGCTGGCGGTTGTATTTCGGCGGCGTGTTCCTGGCGGTACCGGCTTTGATTTGGATCTGGTTTTTGCATGAGGCGCAACGGCAGGATCGACATATCCAGACGTTCGTGGTGTTCGTGCTCGTTTATTTATGGTCGGTGTTGTGGACCCTATTATTGTCGCGATTGGACTGGCGAAAACGGCTCGCGTGCTTGGGCGTGATGATCGGTTGTGTTGCGGTATTTTTCGGGGGCTTTCGACTGCGCGAGGTGACAGGAGATTTTCTGCCGATATTTGAGTTCCGTTTCTCAGGAGCGCGCCGTCTGAAGGCCGATTCCAACCGGTCGTTACCAGCAATTGCGAGCAGGCAGGATGCAGGTCGGGATGCCGATGCGGCGGCGAATAATCCTGGTGCGCAGGGAGATTTCCCCCAGTTTTTGGGACCGAACCGGGATGGCACAACCGGGGGGACCTTATTAGAACGTGATTGGGTGGCGCATCCGCCGCGAGAACGATGGCGGATTCAGGTTGGCAGCGCCTGGTCGGGCTTTGCCGTGACGAAGGATAGAGCGATCACACTTGAGCAGCGAGGGGGTGATGAATGGGTTCGCTGTTATTCCCTCGTTGATGGGTCGTTGATCTGGGGTCATTCGTACCCCGCATCGCACGCGTCCGTTCTCGGAGGGGAGGGCCCACGCACGACTCCCTCCATCAAGGATGGCCTGGTGTATTCGGTGGGGGCTACCGGCATTTTGAGCTGTGTGAGGCTGGACAATGGAGCACTTGTGTGGACAAAGGATCTCTTGCATGAATTTGGCGGCGGTGTCCCCTCTTGGGGGATGAGCGGATCGCCTCTGGTCGTTGACGGCGCAGTCATTGTGTGCGCGGGAGGAACCGGTGGGAAAGCGACTGTGGCGTTAGGCTCGCGGCTTGGGGAAACGCTGTGGGCTTCTGGCGATTACGGCATTGGTTACAGCTCGCCTATGCAGGCGTTGCTTCTGGGAGAAGCTCAGGTGGTGGTCTTTCACGCCTCCGGGATCGCGGGGCATGATCTCGTTGGGGGGCAGCAGCGTTGGAACCATCCGTGGCCCACGGGCCATCCGCACGTGGCCATGCCCTTGCTCATTAGCACCAACCGACTCATGGTTTCAAGCGGATACGGATACGGAACCGAACTCATCGAGGTCTCCTCAGGGGAGGGCAAGGCCCAATCGGTGGAGCGAGTCTGGAAATCCAACAGGCTCAAGGCGAAATTTGCGAACCCAGTGCGGAAAGGAAACAACGTCTATGGGTTGGACGACGGGATCCTTGCCTGCCTGGACCTGAATAGCGGTGAGTTACGTTGGAAAGACGGGCGCTATGGCCACGGCCAGACGTTGCTTGTGGGAGAGGTGTTGTTGGTGATGGCTGAATCAGGGGATTTGTTGCTGGTTGACCCCGTCCCGGAAGGGCTGCGAGAGCTCGGCCGGGTGCCAGTGATGAAGCAAAAAACGTGGAATCCGCCTGCTTTCGCGAGCCCGCTGGCGCTGGTTCGAAACCATCGCGAGGCCGTGTGTCTGGAGCTGGCTGTGGTCAGGAACGGAAAACCACAGAAAGCGGTCCGGAAGGGGACCGAATGAAGATCGTTGGCAAACAGCGAAGCTCTTTATGTTCGCTGGTAACGTCACTCGAAGATCTATTTGAGAACGGTGGTTCGCTCTTGGATCCAGGCGAGATCCTGGCTCTTTGGAGAGCGCAGGTCGTGATTGATCCGGACGCCCAGGGAAGCGGTGCTAAACACTTTCGGATCACGCCATGTGTGGGCTTCGGCGTGCCCGTCAGCGAACGAGATGACACCGCTGCCTTTATTGTGATGCGTGGCGGGCAGGTGGAAGAATTGATCGGTGCCCACACCCGGCATGAGCACGATAAAAGCGGGTGTGCAGAGGCTTTGCGGGGTGAGATCCTGGAATAGAAAGAGGTTCGAAGGCGTTGGAAGGTCTGTGGACTTGCGAAACGCCTGGTACCTTGTTGAGAGCCGACCTGCCATCGCAGAGGTCGGGCCGAGGTAGAGGTTCATTGCATAGCTGCGCACTTGGGGGATGGGCTTGCCGCGGCTCACGATAAAGGAGGTTTTGTCAGAGGGACATTTGTAGGTTGCTTTGGAACCCACATAAGGCGCGAAGGCCGCATACTTGGGGTTGATAAGAAGTTGCTCGTTTGTGAAGGCCTGAACGAAGTTGTGATACGCGCCCATCACCCACAACAGCCCAGAGCTGCTTTGTCCGAGCTCCTGAGATCCATTCCCGACCAGAGACTCATTGTTATCCCCTGAGTACAGGGTCCAAGCGATGGCCAGTTGCTTCTCGTTGTTGAGGCAACGGACGCGGCTGGCGAGGGATTTCCCTTTGGCCAACGCGGGCACCAGGAGCGAGGCAAGGATCGCGATGATCGCGATCACCACCAGGAGTTCTATGAGCGTAAAACCATTCTTCCGAGGAGGCTGGATGAAGCCTCTCCTCCGGCGGCGCCCGAAGCCGTGTCTGGGGACGGTCCAAACCTGCTGGTCGAAAAGGTGAATTATTGGCATGTTTCTCGACGACTTTGTCGAAAGAAATACCCTGAAGCAAGCCCTCAGCAGTTCTCATTTTGAAAAATGTGGGGCTGGGTCTCCGACCTGCGTGTTCGCGGAGTGTCCCATTCCGTGCGCGGCCAGAGGCCTCCATCTTTAGAAGCGACCCATTGGGTTTGTCTCAGGTCCTGCTCCACAACCACCAACTTCGGGATGCACCGGGCCGCGAGGACCATCAGGAACGACGGAATCAGGGCGAGGTTTCCTTTGGAGATTGGCGATTGGGTTGGAGTCGAAGGCACTCCACCTTTGTCCTCTCCGAGAAGGGGAACGAGATTGGGTGTGGCGCTTG
>CAMBEJ010000128.1 GCA_945865375.1 Akkermansia muciniphila
GCCTCGGCGTCCAGGGCTGATTCAAGAAAACAGCGGATGCTCAGCCAGAGGGGCCGGAGCGCCGATTTCCAATCGGCTTGGCTGCGCGACCGACGGATCGTTGAACCAAAGCCGGCTGGAAGCCAGCGCTCCGTTTTCTTGAATCAGCCCTGCTCGGCGTCGAACTCGATCTGATTGATCTGGAACATCGCCGTTTCATCCCCCAAGGTATCCACCTTGACGGCGTCCGCGGTGAGGGTCGCAACCTCGTAATCCTTCAAATAGACGACCTGGCGGGTGTGTGAAACGATCGCGCTGGCGTCACTGGCCACAAAATTTTCCCCTTCACCGAGGCCCAGGAGCAGGGGCGAACCACGGCGCGCGGCCACCATCACGGTGGGATCGTCCCGGCACACCACCGCGATGCCGTAGGTTCCGATGACTTCTTTCAGCGCGGCCATCACGGCCTGAGCCAGGGGGTGCGTATCACTGCCCATCACCAAGCGCGTGCGCTCCTGGTCTGACATGACTTTCTCGTAGTGGACCCCGATGAGATGCGAGAGCACTTTCGTATCCGTCGCGGACAAAAACTGGTGTCCTTCGGCGACTAAGCGATCCTTCAGGCGGTCATAGTTTTCAATCACCCCGTTGTGAACCACAGCGATCCGCCCCGAGTTGTCGAGGTGCGGATTGGAATTCTCGTCGCAGGGCGGACCGTGAGTCGCCCAACGCGTGTGACCGATGCCGATCAGGCTGGCGTGAGGGTTGGAGTCGACCAAACGGGCAAGCCCCTCCTGGATTTTGCCTTTCTTCTTCTAAACGACCAGATGGCCCCCGTGCAGGAGGGCTATCCCCGCACTGTCGTAGCCGCGGTATTCCAGCCGACGCAAACCCTCCACAAGAATAGGGGAGGCCTGTCTTTTTCCAATGTAGCCCACGATCCCACGAATAATTAGAGATGGTTTTACTCGAAGACCCACGGTCTTGTCACGCTTCACGTGATGAGGGCAGCAATCCATGTGTATTACAGAATTGAAGATCCTTTGGATTCCGGGATAGTCTTCGCGAAATGATTCGAGCACACGTGTTATGTTGAAAACTCAAATCGAATTGCCGATGGGTCAAATCGCCGACTTCTGCCGGCGGTGGAAGATTGCCAGGCTTGATGTGTTCGGCTCGGTGTTGCGGGATGACTTCCGGCGCGACAGCGACGTGGATTTCGTCGCCAGCTACGTTCCCGATGCTCATTGGAGTCTGCTCGACCGCGTTCGCATGAAGCATGAGCTGGAAGATATGCTGGGCCGGGATGTGGACCTGCTCAACCGTCGCGCCCTCGAACACGGACGACATAACGCCCGCAGCGCCGCCATCCTCACCCAAACCCAATTGCTATATGCTGGATCGTGATCGCCAGTCTGTGGAAGACATGTTGAGGGCGGGTCGCAGAATTCTGGACTATGCTCGCGGCACCACTCGTGAAACTTTGCCCGCAGTCCCGATGCGGGAGATGCGATTCTTTACGAAATCGTCGTGCTGGGAGAAGCCGCGCGCCGGCTCTCCCAGGAAACTCGCGACGCCCATCCCAACGTGCCCTGGCGCGACATCATCGGGATGCGAAACATCGTTTCTCACGGTTATGATCAGATTGACGACGACGAACTCTGGCTGGTCATCGAACGTGACTTGCCGGAACTGATGACTCTCCTGCAAACCATGCTGGCTTCCCGGCAAACACAGCCATAGCGGGGTCTTGTCTCATTGATCTCCAGACCCCCCCCTTATCCCACTCCGTGTCTCGCAGCGGTCAATCTCCGCTCGCTCCTCCTGCCTGCCTCTCGTCCCTCAGCACGGCAGGCAGGCTCGCTCCGATCCGACCGCTGCGGACACTCCGCTCACCCTTGTCTGTTCAGCTCACTGACCTGGGGGCAGAACGGACCGGAACCCCATGATGCAGATCCTGAACGTCGGGTAGTAGAAGATGCGGACCGCCGACCGGCAGACGAACGCGAAGAAGTACCAACAGCCGCCCCGATCCACACGGTTCGAGCCCGAGCCGGGACCACGAGGGTCAGTTTGAGGCACACCCGAATACGAACCGTTCCAATCCCAGCACCACTCCCAGACGTTCCCTGCCATGTCGTACAAGCCGTAACCGTTGGGCGCGAAATGGCCCACCGGACTCGTATAAGGATAAACGCCGTCGTTGAATGTGGGATGGTAGCCGCGCGTCGTGCTGACGTCGTAGGCGTAGCCGGAATCGCTGGAATAGTTCGCACGGCTGTGCGTGATCGTGTCCGCGTCCGACCACGGAAAGCGGTGCCCGCCCGCCCCGCCTCGCGCCGCTTTTTCCCACTCAGCCTCGGTCGGCAACCGATATCCCGCATCCCACTTCACATACGCCGCCACTTCCCCGGTCTTGTAAACCTGTGTCAATGCCGCATCGGTGTAATACGCCGGCACCCGCCCCTCCGTCTGCGATCGTGCGTTGCACCACTTCACCACATCATACCAATTCACGGAACCACCCAGGCCTGGTTCGCCTGGTTCGGAGGTGGCCCCCTGGTTGTTGCCGGAGAAAGTCACGTTGGTTCCGGTCAGGGATGTCCGGTTCGCAAAGTTATCGTTCGCTGGGGGTGTCAGCACGTTCAAGCGAATGATCACTTGGTTGCCGCCCGAGTAGCCGTCGGCGACGGCAATGTGATAGGCCGTCCCCGCCGTGGCGACGAAGGCTTTCCCTTGGCGTGGTGCATCCACGGTGACCTCGGTCAGCGTGGTCAGACTTGAACCGGTGTATGCGAAAACGTCGGGGTAACCATCGCTGGCGAAGGTGTCCAGCAGGACCAGACCGCTGGTTGGAGCAACCCAGGTCCACCAAAGAGAGCCGCTTGCATAGTCAGACCTGCCAGCTTCAGGAGATTCAAACGTGGCCCCGCTCAAATCGCCTGCGATGATTGTGTTGGCGCCTGAGATCAGGCTGCGATTCGCGAAATTGTCGTTGGCCGGAGCAGGTGTCGAGGCCAGGTGCAAAGCGTATGAGCCGCCCGGCTCGTATTTGTCGATGACCGCGAAGTCATAACGCTGACCCGCCACGGCGTCCCACACGGCGGCGGTGCGATCAGCCTTGGCCACGGAACTCAGGGATGAACCTGTGTAAACAATCACACCATGATGCTGATAGTCATCCAGCCACAGTGAATAGCGCCCGCTGTTCGGAGCGATCCACTCGTACCAGACCGTTTTTGTAATCTGGCCTGGCTGAAGACCAATCAGAGTGTGAGCGGGCTCGTTGTTTTCGCGTGTCGCGGCCAGCGTGTTTTCCGAAACTTCAACCCTGTTTCCCGTGAGTATTGTGCGTGAGGCGAAATCGTCGTTGGAGGGCTTCGTCACCAACCTCAGGCTCAATTTAAAAGCGGCGCCCTGCGGCGACCCGTTTGAGGAGTTAAACCTGCTGCCGGTGACGAGGCGATAAACCTCCCCGGCGACCACCGGTACAGCGGCGGACCCATAGCCAGTGGCCACAAGTCGCATCGTCGCCATGTCACGGCCGCCGACATAGACCGCCACGCTATCCGCGCCTCCCGACAAGGAGACGTCGAGCCACCCCGACCGCGGGGCAGTCCAATGCCACCATACCGTGCGATTGACCGTTTCGCCCACGCTCGCTCCGTGCCCTGGCTCGCCCGCTTCGCGCGTGGCATTAAAGAGAGATCCCCGAACTGCCGTGTTCGTGCCGACGATCTCGATGCTATCCACAAACCTGTCGTTGGGGGCGCCGAACGCCTCCACGGTCCCACCACGCAAGATCGCGCCTGAGTAAGACCGGTTTTGATAACTTCCATTCTCGCGCTCATCCCCGGACCCTGCTTGTCGGTGGCCTTGTTACGCCCATGGCTGATACCTGCCAAGAGAATTCTGAACATAGAATCCTGAACTAAAACGCGGAAGAAGCGAGCCACCGAGTCGATCGCGAACGTTCGAGAAATCGAGGCGGATGTGGTGGTGATCAAGCTTGGTGCCGGCAGCGATCCCCGCGAGGCGCAGAAAGGCTGGTCGTCTCTGCCTTAATCCAGGTGAATCAGCCGTGGGAAGGTTCGGACCGTTTGTGACCGGAGCTCTTGGAACATTAGCCGAGGCGTGCGTTTGGGAAGTTGTTTTTGTTGCCTGAAACTCTCGGGAATGTCTATCGTCGGACGTTGTGAACGAGGAAATGCCTATCCGAAAAACGCTGATGGAAACCCTGGTTTTCATCCGCAGATCCAGGTCACCGTGTGAATCTGATGAACGATGACTTCGACGAGGTGGGACTGGGAATCCGCGAGGGGACTTCTTTTTCCGAAGGACGCGATTGGAACGGGGTGATGACGACGGAGAATTTTGCCCGATCCTCAACCACGCCAGGGCCGGTTTTCGTCGGCGTCGTGTATCGGGACACAAACCAAAACGGACTTTATGACCCCGGTGAGGGCGTGGGCGACGTCACGGTCAAAGTCGGCGATGGAGTGGATTCCGCCATCACGACCGGGTCGGGTGGGTATTTCCTTCCCTATTCGGGCACGGGCGACATCGCGGCGACATTTCAGCACGCAACACTGGGTTCAGCGTCGGTCAAAACCACCCGCACGGGGAAGAACGTCAAACTGGACTGGATCCCGTCGGGCAGTCTGGAGCCGCCGACGCTCCTCCTATCGGTGGTTCAACCGACAAATAACGGCCCCATTCAGATACAGATTGGCGGCATTTATCGCGGCGATGTCCGGGTCGAACGGTCTGTTGACTTCAGCGGATGGGAACCGGCGGGCATGGTTACCAAAAAAGGAGACACGGTGGGCTTTTCTGAAACTACCGGAGCGCGGCGTTGGGCTTTCTACAGAGCGCTTGGGGCGCAATAAACAAGCGCATCACATTGGCCATTTCAGCTCGAGCACCAACGGACAGGGCATGTTCCCATAGAAGACAATTTCATGTTCAATCTCCGGCGGCGTGATCGTAGAGCCGCAGCCTGCGTTGGCACTCGGCAAGGAGCCGGTGCGGGGTCGTTCGTGTCTTTTTCTCAAACACTTCCGCAATGATGATCTAATCGTGTTCAATCCGGTAGATCAGACGCCAGAAGGCCTCGGGATCGGGACGGTGCGCTACGCCGTCCCCGCCCGCCCAGAAGAGGGCGGAACTGCCACTTCTACCGAATAACGTGGCTTGCTCGAACACACAGCGGCCATGATTGCGCCGCTGGCCCCGCACGGAATGGGACACTCCGCTCCGCCCTACCCCAGCCTGACCCGCCCCAAAACGGTGCCCGGAAGCCGAACATCAAGAATGCGCGCCTTGCGCTTGCGGTTTTTCTCGGTCTCGCCTATAACGTGGCTCACAAATCAAATCACCTTTATGCGCCACGCACGACGGGACAAGCCATCCACGGAAAATGTACTCGCCATCATCATGGGAGGGGGGCAAGGCACTCGTCTGTTCCCGCTCACCAAGGAACGCGCCAAACCGGCCGTTCCGCTTGCCGCAAAATACAGGCTCGTCGACATCCCCATTTCGAATTGCATCAACTCCGGGCTGAAACGCATCTACTTGCTCACCCAGTTTAACTCCGCCTCGCTGCACCGGCACATTTCACAATCCTACAAGTTCGATCATTTTTCGGGAGGCTTTGTGGAGATTTCCGCCGCAGAGCAGTCGTTTACGAGCACCTCCTGGTATCAGGGCACGGCCGATGCGGTGCGCAAAAATCTGATGCACTTTTTGAATCACGACTTTGATTACGCGCTGATTCTCAGCGGCGATCAGCTTTACCGCATGGATTTCAGAAAAATCCTCGGGGAACACCAACGGAATGGCGCCGAGCTCACCATCGCCACCATTCCCGTCCGGAGGGCCGATGCCCAGGCATTGGGCATCATGCAAATCAATTCGGAGAGCCGCATCACACGGTTCGTCGAAAAACCGAAGGAACCCGAGTTGCTTGATTCCCTGCGCCTCGACAAGGCTTCTTACGACGATCTCGAGATCAAAGGAGATGACGAATTCTTCCTGGCTTCCATGGGTATCTATGTCTTCAACCGCGATGTTTTAGTCCGACTTCTTGATAACACTCACACGGATTTTGGGAAGCATATCATCCCTGCGGCTATCGCAAGCCATAAGGTCTTCTCCCACGTGTTCCAAGGCTACTGGGAAGACATTGGAACCATCCGGGCCTTTTTTGAGGCGAACCTCGACATCGTCTCCGAGCTGCCGCGGTTTAACTTTTTCGACATGACCGCTCCGATATTTACCCGACCACGCTGGCTCCCGGCGTCCAAAATCAATGGCGCGCAAATCGATCATGCAGTCGTGTCAGATGGGTGCATCATTAATCACTGCAAAATCACCCACTCAGTCATCGGTGTGCGCAGCGTTGTGGATTCGGGTTGCGACATTCACAGAACCATCCTTTTGGGCAATGATTACTTCGAGTCCGTGGAATCCATCGAGCAAAACGAAACGTCGGGACGTCCGCGGATCGGGATCGGTAAAAATACCATCATCCACAATGCGATCGTGGACAAGAACGCCCGGATAGGCTCCGACTGTGTGATCACTCCTGATGAGAAACCGGACAACCTCGATCACTCGAATTATTTTATCCGCGACGGCATCGTGATCATCCCCAAAAACGGAGTGATTCCAAACGGGATGAAGCTCTGATTGGACGTGAGATGGCACTCCAAACAGAGGGCCTTCGCGGGTCGTATCCTTGGCCTCACGATCTCCGTTGGACTTTTTGCCGCGACGGCTCACCGGGTCGACCCACTGTTGGTCAAGGAGGCGCTTTGGCGCATGAACCCGCTGTGGTTCCTGGTTTCCCTGGCCGCCTTTGGACTGGCGACCCTGGGAATGAGCGCCCGATGGCATCTCATGGCCCGCGAAGCGGGAGTCGTTGTCCACGGTTGCGCCACATGGCGCGTGTGTACCATCGGCCATTTTTTCAACACCCTTCTCTTCGGACCGATGGGGGGCGACACAGCGAAAACCGCGCTGTACTACCGGTGGTTTCGGATGCCCGTGTCCAAAATCGCCACGGCCTGCCTGTTCGACCGGTTGCTCGGGCTCCTGACCTCGGTCTTGATGGGGTTATTTCTGCTCCCAAGCCTGATGGGGTCAGGGTTGGACGTCGTCCTTGAACACCTGGAACTGCGCCTCCAACCTCGGCATATCGTGATCGTCGCCGGGGCAGTCCTGGGCTTGATCCTATGGAAGCGTTTCGCCGCGCAGCGCAAGAGCGCCCGAACACGACTCCTGCGCCGTTCCATCAAACCTTTCTGGGCTCGACTTCGCAAGCAGCCGATGGTCCTCGCGAAAGCGCTGCTTCTGGGCCTCGGGATCCAGCTCATCTGGTGCGGCCTGCTCGGGCTGAACTTGATGGCGCTCACCCACGCGCCCGTCCCATGGAAGTCCTTGATCTGGACCTTCCCGCTTATCGGATTCATCGCCTCAACACCGTTCACCATCGCCGGAGCGGGTTTGCGCGAGACTGCGGCGCTTTTTTTCCTCGGTCTGTATGCGGTTCCAGCCGAAGATATAGCCGCCGCCTCGATGCTCACCCTCCTTGTCTATATCGTCTGGGCTTTCTTCGGAGGCTGGCTCTTTTGGAGTGAGGATCGACGGTTTAGACGAGCCCAACGCGAGCATTCCGTCCCTCGTGTATCGGTGATCATCCCCACCTTCAACGAGGAAACGGAACTGGCGGCCACTCTCGAACGCATCAAAGCCATTCCGGAGATCCAGGAGATCATCGTGACGGACGGCGGAAGCGTGGACCGAACCCGGACAATCGCCGAGGCTGGCGGATGTCTCTGGATCGAGTCGGCGCGTGGCAGAGGAGCCCAACTGAAGGCCGGAACCTCCCTGGCCACGGGCGATGTTCTCCTGTTTTTGCACGCGGACACCTGGCTCCCGCGTGAAGCAGGTCGCGCTGTGCTCGACTGCCTCCGGGACACGACGGTCGTCGGGGGGGGCTTCTGGAAGGTTTTCCGAGATCCACCACTCCTTATGCGGGCTTCGCGGTTCAAATGCGCCAGCCGACTTTATTTTGGGGGAGTCGTGTTGGGAGACCAGGGCATCTTCGTGAGGCGATCGGCTCTCGGGGCCATCGGGGGGTTTCCGGCAGAGCCGTTGATGGAGGAATACGTTTTATGCAAACGCCTTCGGACTGTGGGCCGACTGGCGCTGGCTCCAGCCACTGTGGTGACTTCTGAACGACGATTCCGGCGTCTGGGCGTTCTCCGAACCTACCTTCGGATGTGGCGCGTGAGCCTGCTGTTCCATCTCGGCGTAGCTCCCGAAAGGCTCCGGCAGATTTATGAATCGGAATGAGAGGCGATTCAAGGGTTCAAGGGTGGTCCCCTGCCCTCCGTCCTCCGTCCTCCGTCCTCCGCCCCCCCGCCAGACGCCAGACGCCAGGCGACAGACATCGGCCAGCTCAAACCCCCAAACTTTAAATCTCCGTGCCGTTCTCCGCCCTCCGTCCTCTGTCCTCCGTCCTCTGTCCTCTGTCGGTCAAGTCCTCTTCTTTCTGCTTTTGCCCTCGCCTTGGAGCGCCCCCCCCGATAACGTCGCAACGAGATGCCAAACGACCTTCCAAAACCGGAAGTCATTATCACACACGAAAGCGACCTGGACGGTCTGTTGTCGGGCATGCTGTTGCAAAAGCTTGCCCTAAAACTCTTCTCAACGGAGATTCCCCTGCATGCCTACCACAACCACAACTGGCGGCAGCGGGGACTTCCTGAGCGCTCGGCTTGGGTGGCCGACCTGGCCTTTGAAAACCGGTTGGACAAAGCAGACTGGGTGATCATTGATCATCACATCACCGAGACCGCGCCGCGCGCCGCGCGCCTCATCCACGATTCATCGAAGTCCGCCAGCCTGCTCTGCTACGAACTTTGCAACGCTCATGGGATCTCGAGCCCGGTCCTGGATGAGCTCGTCAACTTGAGCAACCTCGCGGATCTTTTCCTTGAAACCGATCCCGAGTTCCAGCGCGCGTCGGATTATGCCAGCCTCGTAAAAACTTACCAATTCTGGAATCTCCACAAGGTTATTGGAGGACAACCTGAACGTCTGCTCAACCATCCGCTTTTGGAAGTCATGGAAGTGAAGAGGCGGTTGGAAAACCCGCTGGGCCTCGAGTGGAGCCGACGTCACATCGAGGAAATAAGCCCTGTTGTGGCGATCGTGACGATTGTGATCGGCAACACCAACGCCATCGTCAACGCGATCCTCGAGGAAGGGGTGACGCCTCATCCTGTCCTTGTCACCTTATTCAGGAAATCCAACGGCATGGTTCTGGCAAGTTTCCGCAGTCGGCACGGGGAGGCGCTGGCCATCGCCGAGCGATTCCAAGGCGGCGGACATCCGAACGCATGCGGCGCTTCGCTCCCTCGCTCGGTGCAAGGTATTCAAGAAGCGATCGCCTACCTGAGACGCATCCTGAACCCCACCCCATCCCCAGAAACACGAACCAATTCCGGCCTCAATGACCTCGAAAATGCCTTTTCAAAAATCCTCTAAAAGCCGTGATTTCATCCTGGCTCAGGGACCCATTCCCTTGTGCCCGGCCACATAGCCCTTTGTGGAGCCTATGAAGAAGGGCTCGACAGAGTCTCTCCCTATAACGATTGATTAATCCCATGCCCATTCAGGCCGGTTCAAAGAGAAGCAGAGGCGCAGCGATCCTGATGATCCTGTTCGCGTGCGCTAGGCTTTTTGAAATGCCGCCCTCGACGGCCGCCGCCGCCGACTTCTCGGCCGACGATTTGGACTTTTTCGAACGCCGCGTCCGGCCCGTGCTCGTCGATCGCTGCTTCCCATGCCATAGCCACCAGAGTGAAAAGCTAAAAGCAGGGCTGTATCTTGATTCGCTTGAGGGCCTGCTTAAAGGCGGCGACACCAAGATCGTTCTGGTCCCAGGACAGCCCGAGAAAAGCCCCTTGATAACGGCAGTGCGTTACACAGATCAGGAGCTTCAAATGCCTCCCAAAGGCCGACTGCCCGAACAGCAGATCAGCGACTTGACGGAATGGGTTCGGCGCGGGGCTCCCTGGCCCAAAGAAGGAGCTCCTACGAACACAAATCAAACCACAAAGGGGTCATTTGATCTGTCGAAACGTCGCACCTCCCACTGGGCTTGGCGGCCCATCCAGCGGCCTACCCCGCCGGCGATCAAAAACCCCGCCTGGGCGCGGCATGCCGTGGATTGTTTCATCGCCGGAAAAGTTGATAAACTCGGGCTTTCTCAGGCGAATGAAGCCGAAAGAGGCGTCCTCGTGCGGCGCTTGTCTCTGGATCTCATCGGCCTCCCACCAACCCCCGAAGAGGTGGTCGCGTATCAAACCGATCCAGACCCTCTGGCATACGAACATCTGGTGGATTCGTTGCTTGCCTCGCCCCACTTCGGGGAGCGCTGGGCCCGCCATTGGCTGGACCTCGTTCGCTTTGCGGAGACCCTTGGCCATGAATTCGATTACACACGCCACAACGCCTGGCGCTATCGGGATTATGTCATTAGGGCTCTGAACGCCGATGTGCCATACGACCTTTTTGTTCGGGAACAAATCGCGGGGGATCTGATCCAACCACCGCGACTCCACCCCGCTGACAGCTCCAATGAGTCCCTGATCGGAACCGCGTTCTATTGGTTCGGCCAGCAGGTTCATTCTCCTGTCGACATTCGTGTCCATCAGGCGGATATGATCGATAACCAGATCGATGTGTTCAGCAAAACTTTCCTGGGCCTGACGGTCGCCTGCGCCCGATGTCACGACCACAAATTCGATGCCATCTCGACACGCGACTTTTATTCGTTGTTCGGTGTTTTTTCCAGCTCACGATACAGCCAGAGCCCCATCGATTCACCGGACATTTCATCAAAGATATTGCTAGATCTGCGCGATGTGCGGTCCAGGCTCCAGATCGCAGTGGCGCGTGCCTGGGAACAGGCAATCGTCAAGCTGCCGCCTTCGTTCGGCCTCGCCAACCCGTCTGATCCCAAACCGAATCCGACCCTGGGAACCTCGCCGGCCCACCTCGCCGTGGCCCGCTGGCGGAAGCTCCTGAATGCCGCATCCTCAAGCGATGTCCCATCACCCATTTCCGCGCTGTTCGACATCAAGATTCCACCCGCAACATCCTACCTGATGCCGGAGAACGACGCGAGATCTCCTATCTCCATGACTCGTGGCTTGGAGTGGTTCGTCACCGGATGGAAAATGAAGGACGTTCGGGCGCTCCCTGGCGACTTCGAAGCAGGCACGCCCGCACGCCCAATAAAGTCGATCGTGACGACATCGAGTTTCCACTCGGGGCTGCTGAGCAAACGACTCCAAGGAACCCTGAGGTCGCCCACCTTCGTCATCCAATCCAATTTCCTGCACGTTCTTGTTGCAGGAAAGGATTCAAGGATGAACGTCGTCGTCGACAATTTTACCATGATTCAGGCACCGATTTATGGCGCTCTGCGACAGGTCTTCGACTCTGAAACACCCCGATGGATCTCCATCAATTTGACCATGTGGAAAGGCCATAGAGCCTATCTGGAGCTGGCCGACACGTCGCCCGGCGATCCGGGTGGGGGAGGCCGCCCTAGCTACGGACAGGCGGGTTTCTTCGTCTTGAAACAGATTGAGTTCAGCGACGCGAGCTCCCCGCCGCCGCCACAGAATTCGCGTCCCCGTTTTCAATTCCATGAGGTGCCAGATGGAACGGGGAACGCACCCGGTGCCCGCCTCGCGAAAGCGCTGAGCGAGGTGATTCAGAGATGGTCTAAGACAATGACAGACGGCGGGCCCCAAGACGAAGCCTCCATGGAATTGCTGGAATGGGCGCTCCAAAACGAGCTTTTGGAAATCGATTTAGAGAGCCAGACGGGCCTGGAGATTGGACGAATGATCCGCGATTACCAAAACCTGGAGCAAAAGTTGAATGCCCCGGCGTACACCCCTGCCATGGCTGAAGGAAACGGGCTGAACGAGGCGGTGTTCATTCGGGGTAATCCAAAAACTCCAGGCCCCATGGTGCCACGTCGGTTCCTCGAAGGATTGGACAATCCGGGATCCCCTTCATTCTCGGGCGGAAGCGGAAGGCTCGAGCTGGCACAACATGTCCTGGACCCCCATAATCCGTTCACCCCGCGGGTGATGGCCAATCGAATATGGGCACATCTTTTCGGCCGCGGCATCGTGGCTTCCACAGACGATTTCGGAGCCCTGGGCCAACCCCCCTCGAACCCTGAGCTCCTGGACTGGCTCGCTGACTATTTTCGAGCTGACGCAAGGTGGTCTGTGAAAAGCCTTATCCGATTACTCGTGACGTCCTCCTCCTACCGGATGGCTAGCGAAAACACCAGCGCTCGCGCGAAGGAGATTGATCCAGATAATATTTTATTGCACCGAATGCCTGTCAAGCGGGTTGAAGCGGAGATCATCCGCGATTCCATCCTGGCGATCTCAGGCCGGCTCGACCGAACCCTGATGGGCCCATCCGTTCCGACGCATCTGACGGCTTTCATGGAGGGCCGCGGACGCCCCGGCGCCAGTGGTCCTCTGGACGGAAACGGGCGGCGGAGCATTTACCTGGAGGTTCGGAATAATTTTCTAGCGCCGATGATGCGTACGTTCGATGCCCCAATTCCGTTTACGACGGTCGGGAAGCGCACGGCATCCAATGTGCCCGCTCAATCGCTGGTCCTCATGAACGATCCATTTATACGCGAGCAAGCGACGCTCTGGGCGGGCAGAATCGCACGCGCTCCAGGCAAGAGTTCAGAGGAGCGAATTCAAAGGCTGTTCATGGAAGCGTGCGGACGATCCGCCTCCCGACTCGAAATCCAACAGGTCCAGGCCTTCCTAGCCGAACAAGCCGCCGAGCTCGGGCTGGCGCCTGGTTCTGAAGACTCGTCGTCGGAGCTTTGGAGCGATCTCTGCCACGCCCTCCTGAACGCGAAGGAGCTGGTCTACGTTCCGTAATGAAAACACCCTCATCCGCATCCTACATCCACCACGAGAGTTCCGCGGCGGCGGAAAAAAAGCTTGCTCAGTATATCAACTTGAAGCTCGTCTTGATGGGATTGCCGCAAGCAGTTTGCGCGATTGATAAAGACCTTATCGAGATGAGCGCCCCCCTGCTGTCCAGGCAGAAGGAGGTTTCCCGGCTTTTGGCGGATTACCTTTGTCCGGCAGACCACAGAATCGTGTCGTATTTGCAGCACACATTCGCCGAGAACGATATCCGGTTTCGTCTTCCGGACCGCAACTTCGTCCTGGATCGAGCAGGTTTGGCACGGATGCTCTCCCTGCCTCCAGATCGTGATGAGTTTGTTTCCAACATCGTTTCGACCTACAGGACGCGCCGTGGAATCCTGCACAATCCGCGCGCCGACCGCCGCACAACCGAGGGTGTGTTTCACATTGCCGAAGGAGGGCTTCCGATTCCCGCCGACAAAGTTGCCGTCCCCAAACAAGCCTTTGCCAGGCTGCTTGAGATCGCCTTGAACCCGCCCCAGGAATTGCTCCGACTGCCCTTCACCTCAAGCCAGGAGGAGCAGGCGGAATGTTTTGTATCCGTGCTCCTGCGCCCTGTGGTCTGCCCGGGGGTGCCGGGTTTCATCACCGAAAAATCGATGGAAATTCGCTTCTTCGCCCCGGGAAACCTCGTTGGGAACCTGGATTTTGTGGAAAGCATTTTTGGAAACGGAGGCGATCCGTTCCTCCCGGAACACGACCCAGCGCTGGACCCGATTCGTTGGACAGGCCACACCGGTTGCGTGATCCTCGCTCCGCAGTTGACCGCTGTGACAAAGCGATCTCTCGGGCTCCCACACTGGGATGAAGCCACGCCACGACAAAGGCGGGATGGTGTTTGCTGGCGCGCGGAAGGCGAGTTCTACAACGGCGGGCGAGCTTTCAAAATAACCTCCCGTGACGATCGCGGAGTCATGGTCACACTGATCGCGGACAACTATTTCGGTTACTGCAAGAAGGAAGTCAAAACCCAGATCAGCTACTCGGCAAATTTGCACGGGCTTTGCGAGGAGGAACACGCAGGAGGAGCTCTGGTCTTCGCCAGCTACGACCTGGGCGAAGAGTTTGATGGACACCTCCACATGCCACGGCTCGATCATTCCTTCGATGAGGTGGCCGCGAAATTCCAGGACATCATGGATGTCAAACCTGAGGGCTTTGGCGTCGACAAAAAGTACCCGGACATCCTCTATGTGCCCTCGGATGTGACGCTGAATCTTCGAACCCAGACCGTCTCGTGGGTTAACAAAAATGGGGCTCAATCCATCAAACTCCTCTCGGATAGAACGTATGTCCGGCCTTCAGGATATAGAATACGGATGGAAAAACCCCCGGGCGGCCGCGCGTGGCGACTCGTCGGCACGTTGGCCGAAGGCACCCTCTGCCACAAACCCTGCACGGTCTCCGGGGGTGGCAAGTCGGAAATCTCAAAACCCATCACCGACGCCATCCTGCACGGCCCGGTATTTGTCACGGATTTTCAGGGTGACTTCGACGCTGTGGAGAAGCTGATCGACAAAGATTATTCGGACCGCTTCCTCGACATCCACCGCCGTGCCAAGGACAGCCGAACCATCCTCAGCGCTGAGCGGTCACTGGGCTCTGTCATCAAGCTTTTAACCCCATCCAACGAGGATTACACCAGCGATTACAATGCCTGGCTGAACGCAATTCCGCAGCACATCAAAGAGATTGTGTTCGTGGTCAAGCGATTCCACAAGCCTCAGTGGGGGGAGGACTGGAGAGCCTTCTTCAGCGTCGACATCGTCAACGGCACGCCAGGAAAGGAGCTCAAGTGCGAGAACCGCAGGCTTATCTCGATCTATTTGCGCGTGGGTTACGACCCCGACGGATCCTGGCGCGTGTTCGGGCTTCGCAAGGATTTCCATCCGTCTGAAAAGTGGCAGTTCGAGGATGATATCACGGCTTCGATCGTCGTTCCCTGCGCCGCTCTCAAGGGGCTCAACCCTCTCTACCAAAATCCTTCCGTCAAATTCATCAAGAACTGCGAATCCAAACTGTTTCAACGGCCCGACGATGCCATCATCCCAGGATACGACAACCAAACCGAGCTGGACTTCTCGATGCCCGGAAACTTCTTCTCCAACTACGAGCCTCTCTCGGGGGGCCAAGTCAGGGAAATCATCGAAGATTCAATCGGGTTCGACCGCTTCACGCAACCCATGCAGGAAACGCTCCTGGAGGCGTCCGTTAACACCTCGCCGCGTTTTGTGGTCTCGCCATCGCATCCCCGCCTCGTGGACGGCAAACCGTCCAAGAATCCACGGTATCTTCAGACCCGGCCAGATCTCCTGAATCCGCATGCCGTCCATCTGGCGGAGATGGCCGTGAGGCTGAACCGGTTCGTGACGACGGATAAACCATTGCACCATCCCATCAACGCGGTGCTCCCCGGTCGGCGAAACAACCCTCCGGACCCCGGCTCAAACATCCGCCCGCTGGCCGTTTTTAATCCGATCCACTACATGGAGCTGCCCGAACTTTTTATGGAGTTCATCTGTAGCATCACGGGAAAGTCCCCTTCAACGACGGGCGCGGGCTCGGAAGGCGCGCTCACAAAGGGTCCTTTTAATGCGCTGCATCCCATTATTGATCTCAACAACGCCGTCGTCTCAGCGATGCTAACGGGTTACGAAGCCTTCATCACGGCGGCCGGTTACGTGGGCCCCCATCTGCGCGTGGATCACGATATCAGCCTGCTGGTCCCCGAGATCTGGTCACGGATGACCGTGCGCGAAAGGGATCCACGCTTCCTCATCCAGAATGGGCACCTCGAGAAGTGCGAGGATTTTACCCACAAGGGAACCACCGTCGCGGCCTCACGTTTGGGTTACCGCATCACAAACCGGTTTGTCACCACATTCTTCGGACGCGTTTTTAACCATCCGCACGTAGTTTTCACGGAGGCCATGTTACGCCCTGAGCTTCAGGATCCAGAAATTTACATCGATGGGATCGACAACATCATCACAACCCACCAGCGCGTCGCGGAATCGTACTTTGAAGACGGCGGTGTGGATCTCGCTTGCCCTCCGCTGAAAGCGTTGCTGCATATTATGGCGCGAGGGCATTACGAGGGAAGAACGCTGGACCACCCACACGTGCGATCTCTATTCAACCGGGAACGCCTCTCCACCTCCGCCTGGTACGCAGCCAGGCTCTCCACTCAACAGGCCCGCGAAGCCGCTGCCTGGGACCACCATGTGGCCTACCTTGAAAACTTCCTCTCCAAGCCTCAGTACGCGGAGGAAGCAAGGCGATTAGGGATCCGCGACCGCCTCGATCTGGCCCGCCACACCCGAGATCGCGTGGCGTCGCCAAACTACCTGGATCACTTGCACGGCACCATTGGGGCTCAACCGCTCCGGAGCGATGCGGAGTAGTGGCCCGCGAATCACGCGAATGGCCGCAAATGTTATTTTTTATCAACAACATTCCCTGCCTCCGGGTTCAAATCCGCGTTCATTCACTTGATGCGTGGGTCTTCACTTGAATTGCCATAAAACAACACTATGTCCCATCGTCCGATCGACCTCAGAAGCGATACCATCACGCAACCCACGCCCGCCATGCGCCGAGCCATGGCCGACGCTATCGTGGGCGACGATGTCTTGGGGGATGACCCCACTGTGACGGCCCTCGAGAACGAGGTGGCCGCGCGGCTCGGCAAAGAGGCCGCCTTATTCGTCCCCTCGGGCACCATGGCCAACCAGATCGCCGTCCGCGCGCATACCGAACCGGGTGACGAGATCCTTCTGGAATCCAACTCCCATATCTACTTCTACGAGGCCGGTGGCATCGGCGCCATTTCCGGGGTCATTCCCCGATGCGTCACCGGCCGCCGCGGAATCTTCGGCGCCGCTGACCTGCTGCCTTGCCTCCGTCCGTCCGATGTGCATTTTGCCCCTACACGACTCGTCTGTGTTGAAAACACCCACAACCGAGGGGGCGGCAGCATCTGGCCTCTGGACGCCCTGAGTGAGGTCGGGGCATTCGCCAGAGCTCACAACTTCCGATGCCACTTGGATGGGGCGCGAATCTGGAACGCTTCTGTCGCCTCCAATGTCCCAGAGAGCGACTATGCCGCGTGCTGCGATTCGGTGAGCGCGTGTTTCTCAAAGGGGCTTGGTGCGCCCGTGGGATCCGCCCTCGCGGGCACGAAACTGTTCATCCAAAAGGCGCGCCGGTTTCGAAAGCAATTCGGCGGGGGGATGCGCCAGGCCGGCATCATCGCGGCGGGGGCGCTGTATGCACTTCAACACCACCGCGACCGCCTCGCCGAAGACCATGCAAACGCTCAACATCTCGCCAAAGGTCTCAGCGTCCTGCCCGGGTTACACATCGATCCACGGGAAGTCGAAACCAACATCGTTCGCTTTGAGGTCGAATCCATGCCCGCTTCAACCCTCGCTGGCCTCCTCAAGCAGCAAGGGATTCGCGTCCTCGCCACGGGCCCAAACACCCTGCGCGCAGTCACCAGTTTGATGGTCACGTTGGAAGACATGGAAACCGCTATCAACGTTTTGAAGGGAATTCTTGAGACGGCCCCGTGAGCCAGAAAACATCCTCTGAACTCAGTAGGATGAGGCTGCTTAGGACTCGCGCAACAATAACTTGATCAAATAGGTTTGCATTCTAAATCCCTGTGGTAGAAGGTAAGGCCGTTCAAACCTCCGCCACAATTGATCGGATTCGGCACAAGTATAGTTCGCTTGCTCCCCTGATGAACGAGCGAATGAGACGACAGTGGGCTGCAACAGAGGCGTCGGCGTTAGCGCTAACCGAAATTGACCCACCTGTGCTCACGAAGACTGATCCATCTGGTGGAAGTGGTGAGAGGTAGATTCCCTTTCCAAGGAGGGGAGAGGTTTGTTCCGAGCAGGGGTATTGGGAGGAGTGAGCGTGGCTGTGGAGC
>CAMBEJ010000129.1 GCA_945865375.1 Akkermansia muciniphila
AACACGGATAGCACGGATAAAGTACCCATCTCAGCTCCCTTTCCTCATCCGTGTTATCCGTGTCATCCGTGGTGTCACTTCAGCGTGGTTAAGCGGCGGGATACCCGCGTCAGGGGAGGCGACCTCGGATAACGTGAGTTGCACCCCAGGCTGTTTCTTCGCTCTACTTTCTGCTTTTAGAAAAGCAGGTGCCGTTTATTGTGTCGGTGATGTTGAAGCCAGAAGATCTATTCGACTTGACGCAGACGGAGCATGGGGCGCTGTTTGCCGGCTGTGAGCACGCTTGGGAGCCATTGAAGTTGATCAGCGACTATCTTCGGCGCCACGTCAGAGCAGAGAGTCAGCACCAGGCTTTTGGCAACGTTTGGATTGGAGAACAGGTCTGGATCGGCGAAGGGACCGTTATTGAGGAAGGTGCCATGATCAAGGGGCCCGCTATTATAGGACGCCATTGCCAGATCCGTCATAACGCTTACATTCGGGACAACGTAGTCATCGGCGACCACTGCGTGATAGGCAATTCTTGCGAGGTCAAGAACAGTCTTTTGTTCAACCGCTGTCAAGTGCCGCATTTCAACTATGTTGGAGACTCGATTCTGGGCTACAAGGCGCACCTCGGGGCAGGGGTGAAAATCTCAAACATCAAGTTGATTGGCGGAAATGTGCAGCTCCATTGGAACGGGGAATGGGTGGACACGGGACTGCGAAAATTCGGAGCGCTTTTAGGGGACTACACCGATGTGGGTTGCAACGCGGTCCTCAACCCCGGGTCGATCATTGGACGTCAATCTGTCGTGTATCCGAACGTCAATTGGCGAGGAATCCTGCCTCCGGCCTCCGTGGCGAAAAACCGTGCGGCTATCGAAATCGTGCCGCGCCAGATTCTAACTGGAGCGGGGTGATGGCTGGGGAGGGAAAGGCATGATCAGTCCCATTGAACCTATCGCGGGTCTTCCTCCGTGTGAGCTTGTCGAGCAGGTGCGCGGAATCTTCTCGCCGTCGGGGTTACTCTCGAAATCTCCAACTTTCGAGTACCGGCCTCAGCAGCAGGAAATGGCGGTGGCCGTCGCCCAGGCTCTGGAGAGCAAGACGCACCTTGTGGTGGAAGCGGGCACAGGAGTCGGCAAGAGCCTGGCCTACCTCATCCCTTCCATCCTCTATGGGGCGGCAAACAAACGCAAAGCGGTCATCAGCACGCACACCATCAATTTGCAGGAGCAATTGGTGGAGCACGATCTGCCCATGCTGCGCGCAATCCTGGGTGTGCCCTTTGATTTTGCCATGCTTAAGGGCCGACAAAACTACCTGTGCTCACGGCGTCTGAGGCGTGCGATGGTCCAAGCTGAAAGCCTGTTCACTTCATCAGAACACGAGGAATTGAAGCGCATTTTTGAATGGGGGCAACACACCGAAAACGGCAGCTTGTCTGACTTCGATGTCGAGCCCGATCCAAAAGTATGGGCGCAAGTGTGCTCTGAGAGGGGCCTGTGCTCTCCAAAACTCTGCGGCCATCAGTCAGAATTCTCGAAACAATTCGGGGTTTGTCCATTCCAACGTGTGCGGGGCCGCATCATGGCATCGGATGTGTTGGTGTTGAATCACACGCTTTTCTTCACTTTGTTGGGTGGCGTGGAGGAGGACCCGGAAAGCCAGGGACTGCTATTCAAGAACGACTTCTTGATCTTTGACGAAGCGCATACGGTCGAGGCGACGGCATCCAGACACATTGGCCTCGGGGTTTCCAGCGGCCAGCTCCGCTATGGCCTTCAACGTCTGTACAACCCAACAACCAAAAAAGGTTTGTTGACCACCCTGATGAAACCGGTGCTCATACAGCAGGTATCCGCTGTGCTCGAGGCATCCGACGCATTTTTTCAACAGGTTGAAAGCGCTTGCGACGAGATCATCGCTTCGCACGGTTCAAGCAAAACGCCGGAGGCGGGTGAGAAACAAACCCCGTCGCGCGCGTGGACAGAGCTCCGTATCCGCAACGCTGCGATGGTTCCGGATTCACTCACGCTCCACATACAAAAGCTCCGCGAAAGCCTTGGACAATTGATCAAGTTGACGGAGGATCGAGAAACAGCCGAGGAACTCCTGGACTGCACTCGTCGTCTGGCGGAGTTGCGTGAAGAACTCGTCATGTTCTTGGAGCAAAGCGCTGAGGACCACGTCTACTGGGTGGAGCGTTCTGGGAAGCAACGAAGGAGCCTCTCCTTGAGCGCCGCTCCGGTGGACATCGCACCCTACCTGAGGCGGCGACTTTTTCAGGGATTGACCTCCATCATCTTGACCAGCGCGACGCTTTCGGTTGCGGGAGCGCCCGCTTCGACGGAAAACTCGATCAAGCCCGCGAACGCACAATCGTTGCGCAAGAAGGGATCGGCCGAGACCGCAGGTTTGGCTTATTTTTTGTCACGGGTCGGCGCTGAGCGTGTGCCCGCCCGCCAGCTCGGGTCACCGTTCGATTATCGAACACAGATGCGCTGCTTTGTGGTGTCCAAAATGCCTGATCCACGCGAGGCCACTTATCGGGAAAAGTTGACGCATTGGATCCAGCATTTCCTGGAACTCACCCATGGAAAGGCGTTCGTGCTTTTCACAAATATGAAACTCCTGCTCCAGGTGGCGCAGGACATGAAGCCGTTCTTCGAAAGGACGGCGATCCGTTGCTTTGTGCAAGGCACAGGGATGCCCCGTAGCCGGATGTTGGAATTGTTCAAGCAGGACATCGACTCCGTCCTGTTCGGCACTGACAGCTTCTGGCAGGGTGTCGATGTGCCCGGGGAGGCCCTTTCGAATGTGATCCTCACCCGGCTGCCCTTCGCGGTTCCGGACCATCCGTTGATTGAAGCGCGCCTCGAGCAAATCGAGGCCGGTGGCGGAAACCCCTTCAGCTCCTTCTCGCTGCCTGAAGCGGTCTTGAAATTCAGGCAGGGTGTGGGGCGGCTGATCCGCTCCAAATCAGATCAGGGAATCGTGGTCATCCTCGACAACCGGGTGTTGACCAAGAGCTATGGCAAGGCCTTTTTGGATGCGCTGCCTGGATGCTCGGTCGAGATCGTATGAATGCGCTCGTCGGGGACGACCGATTCAGCCACCGGCACCGCAGCGTCGAGTCCTTACCCTCGGCAACCTGGAAATCCAAGCGTGAATAGGTTTTGAAGCATGAGCGTCTTGGAATGGAGATTTCATGGACCCTAGCCAAACAGATTTGAAATTTGAACCACCGACTCGGACATGGGGATTAACCACGGAAAGAATACCGAAATGGAACCGACGGGGGCAACCCAACGAATACAAAGCGGAATTATTCGGTCTCTTTTCGGTTCTGCTTCCGTGGTTCCAATTCCGAGAGATAAATCATTGAGATTCGATGAGTCAGAATCTAAGATCGAATCGGCCAGCCCTATGCAATCATTTCTGGTTTCGCTCAATGCAATCGGTGTTTTGGGCCTTCTCATCCATTCATCAAACCTTCGGGCTGGCGATCAACCGCAGTGGGGAGAACGCGGTTCGCGCAACATGATTTCAAGAGAACGCCATCTTCCAGACACCTTCGACCCCACATCTGGAGTCAACATCAAGTGGATCATTCCTCTGGGCACAGAAACGCATTCCACCCCGGTCGTGTCGGATGGCCGTGTGTATATCGGCACAAACAACGGAAACGAGCGCGACCCGAAACACCGTGGAGACCGTGGGGTGCTGATGTGCGTGGACGAAAAGGGGGGGCAGCTTCTCTGGCAACTTGTCGTTCCGAAACGTGAGGAGGACCCCTACTTGGACTGGCCAAACACTGGAATCGCCTCGGCTGCCACGGTCGATAAAGACCGGGTCTATATCGTCAGCAATCGCGGAGAAGTGATCTGCCTGGACGCGCGCGGAATGGCCAACGGAAACGGTGGTCCCTTCGGCCAGGAAGGGGCGCACATGACGCAAAAGGGCACCGCTCAACTGGAGCCCGGAGCTCTTGACGCCGACATTCTGTGGATCTACGACATGGTGTCCGAAGCCGGGATTTGGACCCATGACGGCGCGCACAGTTCGATCCTCGTGGACGGTCCCTATCTTTACGTCAACACCGGCACTGGTGTCGACAACACCCATCGAAAAGTACGCACCCCTGACGCGCCGAGCCTGATCGTGCTAGACAAAACCACGGGCCGCCTCGTGGCTCGGGATCGTGAAGGCATAGCCCCTCACATCTTCCACTGTACCTGGTCCTCACCGTCGATCGGAGATTTGAGTGGCCGAAAAGTGATTTTTTTCGCGGGAGGCAACGGCATCGTGTATGCTTTCGATCCGGTGCCATCACTCGGGCCGAAAGCCGGCAGCAACGGAGCCCTTAAAAAGCTTTGGCAATATGACTTTGACCCAGCGGGACCGAAAGAGGACGTGCACCGGTTTACGAGCAATCGCCGCGAGGGGCCGAGCAACATCTATGGGATGCCTGTGTATAAGAACGGGCGTTTGTACGTGGCAGGAGGAGGCGATTTGTGGTGGGGAAAAAATGAAGCGTTTTTGAAATGCGTGAGTGCGGTGGGAACCGGGGATGTGACGACGACAGCGACCATTTGGACTTACCCACTCGAGAAGCATTGTTTGTCCACCCCGGCCATTCACGACGGGATGGTCTTTATGGCGGATTCAGGAAAGAGAGTGCATTGTGTGGACGCCGCAACGGGCAAGCCGTTTTGGAGCCATGAAGCGAAGGGCGATTTCTGGGCTTCGCCGATGGTGGCCGATGGCAAGGTTTACATCGGTTCCCGGCGCGGGGATTTCCTGATTCTTGAGGCCAGCAGAAAGAAGCGGCTCTTGGCTTCAATCGAATTAGGGAGCCCGATCAGCGGGAGTGCGACCCCGGCCAACGGAGTCGTTTATGTGGCGACCATGACTCAGCTCTACGCGGTTGCTCAAGGCGCGAAGCTGGAGCGTTGAGCTTTCGAATATTCCATGGCACAGTGATGCAACGCCCATCGGCAGTGACAACAAAAGCACTATGAACCAGCATGTTGAAAGAGTCGTCGATTTGGTTGATCCCAACGCTCAGCGTTTACAAGGCATGAGCTTTGAGGAGGCGAGAGAGTGTGTGCTCTCGGGGACGCCGGAGGCGGTTCGCGGGATCGAAGGGTCCTTTGCGATTGTCGCCAAGGCTGGAAAAACGGTCCGGATGGCACGGTCGCTCGATCGACCCATGCGCTATTTCTTGGCGAAACGATCCGAGGGCCCCGTTTTGGTTGTCGCTCAGAGGATCGATGCGATCCTCGGCTGGTTGAAGGCGGAAGGTTTGGGCGATCAATTCCACCCTAGCTACACGCGCATGGTTCCGGCGCATTATGTGACCGAGATTCAGTTGGTTGGCTGTCCTGATCCCGATCCGGTGTACACGCGTTTTTTTGATCCGCCAATGAATGTGTTACCCCCTGATCCCGAGGTCATTGGCAGGCATTATGTGGCCGCCTTATCAGACGCGATCGCCAAGTGGTTGAGGCGTTTGCCCAACGAGGCTCCGGTAGGGGTGCTTTTTTCGGGCGGCGTGGACAGTGGTGCGGTGTTTCTTGTCACATATCATCTGTTTCTGAAGTTGGGGTTGAACCCGTCCCGGCTGAAGGCGTTTACACTGACAATCGGAGAGGCGCCTGATCTGAAACAAGCCAGGGAGTTTCTGGAGTGCCTGGGGCTTGGGCTTTTTCTGGAGCCAATTGAGGTTTCCTGTTCGGAGATCAACGTCCGGGACACCGTCCGAGTGGTGGAGGATTACAAACCATTGGACATCGAGGCCGCCGCGATGGGGATGGCCTTGTGCCACGGGATAAGGAAGCGTTATCCAAACTGGAAGTATTTGTTAGATGGGGATGGCGGCGATGAGAACTTGAAGGATTATCCCATCGATGAGAACCCCGAGCTAACGATCCGAAGTGTCCTCCACAACAGGATGCTGTATCAGGAAGGTTGGGGGGTTGGAAAAATCAAGCATTCACTCACCTATTCAGGAGGGTTAAGTCGTTCTTACACAAGGAGTTATGCTCCTGCCTTTTCCTTGGGATTGGAAAGTTTCAGCCCGTTTACGCAGAGCGCGGTCGTCGCTGTGGCGGAGGGGATACCGTTTCTTGAAATGACCCAGTATGACGCAGGTCGGCTTTATGACTTAAAAGGTGCGGTGGTGAGCCGTGGGGTGCGGTCGTTAACAGGATTCGAGATGCCGGTGTTCTCAAAGCGCCGTTTTCAACACGGGGCCATCCCAGAGGAACAATTGCGCGGTGTCTCGCCGTTTCACGAGGCGGACTTGAGGCGCGAGTTTTTGTCACTTTATTCCTTGTGAAACGAGAGAGATTGTTTTGACGATTCCTCTCGGGGGTGTATTCTGAAGGTCAAATGCAGTCTGCCGCATTCAACTTAGAAGTGAGGAACTGGCTCCGTGCGGTGTTGGTTGGCACGTGTATGACGGTTGGCACGGCACTCCTTGCAGGCGATAAGATCATCTTCGACCAGGCTCCCCGCAAGTCGGATCTTCCGGATGCTGATGCGAGGAAGAACCTTGGCTATGACAGGTTCGATCAGTTAGATAGACGGAGCTCTGTCAGTGGCGTGGCCGGGATTCCGGAAATTCCCTACACATTGATGCCACGATCCAAAAAGCAAATGGATCAATTAGAGCGGCAGAAGAATTTTTTATTATCGAAGCCTGAGGAGCCCGGGGGCCAACTGCTGACTCCGGAGGAAGCGCTTGGGGTTCGGGAAGCGGAGTGGTCCACAGATCAAGGCAAACCGAGGGCACGCAACTCGTTTGAACAGTATATTGTCGGGGAGGAGGGGCCCGTCAGCAAAAAGAAGCAAGATCCTGGGCTCGAAGAAATAAGAGTTTCGACTGATCGCTTCGTATTTGATCCGCAGAAGTCGCAGATGGGATCTTTGGGAGGACTGTCCTTTGGCAAGGAAAGAAAAGGGGCGGCTCAACAAGGAGACCAGCCAGATCTCTTCGGGGGAACCATGGCAGCGAGCCCATTTTCTTCCCTCAGCACGGTCAGGGAAAAGGAAAGAGTTCAAAAGAGCCGGGACGATTTTGCGCGGCTGTTGGACCCCAAAGCCGAGACCGGGCGGAAAGAGTTAAAAGGCTGGAATGCGCTCATGAGAACTCCCGGCGAGGGCTCCTCGATCGAGCCGATTGCTGCTTTTGGTGTGGACCCCACGAGAAGAGAAATGAGTCCTACCAACCCACTGTTGCCGAACCCCAGAGGCGCGGATGATCTGGCCCAGCGCAGAGAGGATCTAATGACTCCGTTCCCCCAGTTAAACAAAGCGCGCGGTGCTCTCTCATTCGGGACCATTGACCCGGGCGGATCGCGGCTCTTGAACTTCAATTCGGGTGCCAATCTCGGTCCTGCTGTGATAGCGCCCACTGTGACCCCTCGTCCGGGCGTGTTGGAATTTCCGAGCCGCAAGTTCTAGTCCCAATTGATCACCGAGACGGTTGTCCCTTGAGCGAGGGATTCGCCTGGGAAAACGTCGAGAAGACCGTTCGATTCGCTGAGGGATCTAAGGATGTGTGAGCCTTGGGATCCCGCCAGCTTAACCCTGCCTGCCTCGTCCACTTTCACGCGAACAAAGTGCCGCCTGTCACCGTGATTCTTGATGGGTTCAGCCAGAACCCCCCCGGTGATCCTGTGCCTCCAAGAAATCATCCCTCGCATTTTGTTGATTGCGGGCCGGACGAGCAGTTGAAATGTGACGAGGGCGGACACAGGATTACCGGGCAACCCGAAAAAGGGGACGCTCTTTCGCTTTCCAAAAACGAACGGTTTTCCGGGCTTTAGCGCCAATTTCCAGAACTCAATACGGCCGCCCAAGTCCGAGAAGGCTTGCTTTACGAAATCCAGATCTCCGACGGAGACGCCCCCGGTTGAAATGACGGCATCGCACGACTCGAAAGCCTCGAGAAGGGCGTCTTTGGTCGCCTGGAGCGAATCCGTCACCAGCGGGAACACTTTGGAATCTGTTGAGGAATGGTCCAGCAGGGTCCGGATGGCGATTCTATTGCTCTCGTAGATCTGTCCTTTTGCGAGAGGTTGGCCGGCATCACGGAGCTCGGAACCGGTTGCGAGCAGGGCGATTTTGGGCCGAGCGAAGGCACGCACCGATTCAATGCCGGAGGCCGCAAGGATTCCTAGTTGGGCGAAGCCGAACACCTGTCCTCTGGAGATCAATAACGCCGATTTTTTCAAGTCTTCGCCCCGAAACCGCACATTTTCAAAAGGCTTGACCGGCTCAAGAACGAGCAGCAAACGGGGGTCAACGGTTCGGGCCGTGTCTTCCTGCATGACCACTGCATCGGCTCCGTCTGGGAGGATCGCCCCTGTGAAGAGACGCACTGTTTGCGACACCCCGAGTTGGCCGCTGAAGACAGAACCCGCGGGGATTTCACCGACGACCGAAAGGGTGACCGGAGAGGAAGGGGAAGCAGACTGCACATCTTGAGCCCGCACCGCGTAGCCGTCCATGGCGGAATTGTCAAATGGGGGAAGGTCGATGGGAGCGAGGATGGAATCGGAAGCAATGCGGTCTGCCGCATCCCAGAGGCAGACGCCCTCCGACTCCAGCGGCTGAACCTCCTGCAGAACCTTTGCGAGGGCGTCTTCAAGGCTGATCATGATCGTCGATTAAATGCTCGGCGACTCGCGATGCCGACAGCGCCCAGGAGAGTGACCACCACTGTCCAGAAGAAAAAAGTGCTTGCCTCCGCTTCATGGAGGGTGAGAAAGACTCCGATACCGCCCATGAACGCGGAGATGAAACAAAGAAAGACCGACACGTCACGATGTGTCCACCCGAGGGCCAGCAACCGGTGGTGAAGATGAGATCGATCAGCGCTAAAAAGAGGCGTCCTCGCCCGTGCTCGCCTGAGAATAACCGAAAACGTGTCGTAGAGTGGCAGGGCAAAAACGAGAAACGGAACCGCGATAAAACTGAGAGTGGTGGATTTGAACAGGGAGAAGATGCCGATGCCTGCGAGCATAAATCCCATGAACAAACTTCCGGTGTCGCCAAGAAAAATGCGTGCGGGGAAAAAGTTGTAAGGCAGGAAGCCTAAGCAGGCTCCCGCCAGCGAAAGCGTCAAAAGGGCGACGATCACGTTTCCTTTGGCGACATTGATGATCGCGAGGGACAGCGCGATGGAACCGGTGACACCGGTTGCCAGTCCATCGATGCCGTCGAGCAGGTTGATAGCGTTGGTAATACCCACCAACCACAACACGGTGACCGGCATGGAAAGCCAGTTCAACCGGATCGGATCGCCGAAGGGATTGCTCAGCTGTGTGATCTGGAGTCCGCTGGCATAGAGAAAAAACGCGACCGCGAACTGGACTGCGAACTTCTGCTTCGCGTTGGCACCCTTTATATCGTCGTATACACCTAGAAGGAGGATCGCGACGGAGCTAGCCACAAGTTTGAGGAGAAGTTTTTCGTAATTTTGGAAAGTGATGCTAATAAAATTCTCGATGATATAAAGCCCGATCCATGGCAGGCACATGCCGAAGAAAATGGCGATCCCACCGAGTCGGGGCATCGGATGTTTATGGACCTTGCGTTCACTAGGAACGTCGATCGCGCCGAGGTGAAGGGCGAGTTTTTTCACCCAGGGGGTGAGCGCCCACGAGGTGAGCGCGGACAAGACCAGAATGGCCAGATACGTTTTGTAGTAAGCGATCATGCGGAAGAGTTCTCTCTGGCGAGGTCCGTGAAACACTGCCAATAGCGATCGATCATCACCTGAAGGGCGAACTCAGCATGAGCCCGTTCTTTTCCCGAGACACCCATTTGGAGCGCCATGGGTTGGTTCGACAACACTTCCTTCAGGGCATGGGCGAGGGCGGCAGGATCCCCGGGGGGGACGATCAAACCGGTATGCCCGTGGCGGTTCACGAAAGGCACACCCGATTTCAAGTCGCAACTGATCACGGGTTTTTGGCAAGCCATAGCCTCGACCTGAACCAGGCCAAAGGCTTCATTCGCCGTGATGGAAGGCAGCACAAAGACATCGCATGCATGGAGGACCGAAGCGAGCAGGGCATCGTCTATGGATCCCCAGAAGCGGGTTCTGCCCTCAATCCCCAACTCATGGGCGAGGCAGCGGAGTTCAGAGTCAAGCGGTCCAGATCCAACGATCCAAAGTTCAACATCCAGGTTGCGGCAGGCTTCTATTAGAAAACGCTGCCCTTTATACCCAACCAGCCTCCCGACAGTTAAAATGATTTTCCGACCTTGTGCAAGGCCTCGAATCTTTGAAATCGTCCCCTCATCGCGGACGTTCGCCTCAAATCGTCGGAGATCGATCCCGAAGGGAATGCAGCGAACCCGGCTCTCGTGCTCGGCCAGCCAGGGTGAGTATTCGAAGTGTTTCGGGGTTGCGACGATGATCCGGCTTGCGCGGCTGAGCACGTGTCGCAACAGCGGGCCGTAACAGCGCAACGCGCGGGCTTGTCTGATGATGTCGCTGTGGTAGGAGATGACGAGCTTTCTACGGCCGAGGCAGAGAGCGGCCGCGAGGTCGGCAAGCGGATTGGGGGCGTGGAGGTGGCAGAGGGTCGAAGGAATGTTTCGCGCCATCAGCAGATAGCGCGGTGAAATTGAGGTGGAGAAGACCGTGCCGTAGCTCGCGCAACGATGGACAAACACGCCGCTTCGAATCTCCGAGCGTGTGCGGGGTCCGTCATTCGCTACCACGCAATCCACTCGAGCCCCTTTCTCGGTGAACCCTTCGCACCATGATCGCAGGAGGGTTTCGATCCCACCATGGTGCGGAGTATAGAATTTTCCGAGTTCGAGAATGTTCATCCGGTTGCAACCTCCTCGAAGGCAGTTTGGAATCCGCGGACGGGTCTGTCCCAGGAAAAGTGGAGCTCGGAATAACGGCGGCAGGATTCCCTGCTCGGAAGCTTCAGTCGATTGGAGAGGCGATCGATCAGAACCGACGCCAGCTCAGCCTCAGAATTCGACAGAAACAGAAGAGCCGGGTCGAGGGGTTTGAGGACCTCGGAGATCGCTCCCGAATCAGCCCCCAGGGCGGGGGTCCCACAGGCAAGGGACTCCACGAGCACCAAGCCGAAACCTTCGAGGGCGAGGCTCGGGGCGATTGTGCAATCGGCCACACCATAGAGCTCCGTCAGTTGATTTTCCGGTACGAACCCGAGGAGTCGGATGCGCTCTTGCTGTTGCGTTTCGTGAATCAACCGGACAAGGGCGTCGTGTTGGGATCCCGTTCCAGCGATCCAGAGTTGTGCGCCCGTTTTGTCCGGAACCTGACGAAATGCGCGCACGAGCATCGCCAGTCCCATTCGGGGGTCGAGTCTGCGAACAGAAAGCAGCAGGAAATCGCGCGGGGACAACCCCCACTTCGCGCGGACCGCCTGACGGTTTGAGGGCGGACAAAAACGTTGGAGGTTGACGCCCCCAGAAATCATACGAACTGGGGGGACGATAGGGGCATGCCATCGAGGGAGCTCATGCACATAATAATTGCTGATAGTGAGGATGATCGCACTTTGTTGAAGCGTCCGCCTCTCCACAAATGCCATGCGATGGGCGATGAGCTTCTCAAGAGCGCGTTTGAACGTTCGGTCTGTCCCACCACCGCGCGAAAAGAGAAACTCCTGTCCCCACGGACCGGTGAAGAGCGAGGCGTAGCGACTCCCCAAGCTGGCCGCTGAGCGGCCGAAGAAAGCGTGACACACCACGAAAAGAGTTTTTTGTGGACGGTTTGTGATCTCTCGAACCCTCTTTCCCGCCAACCGGTTCTCAGCAAACCAATTCGCCGCGAAAAACCCGTGCGCGTCAGGAAAGCGACGGAGGTTCACTCCTACGCGCTCCTCATCTTCACATCGGCGTGACTCTCCAGGGTAGATGGCGTAAACCTCGGCACCGGATTGTGCCAGGCGTTCGGCCACTTCCGCCACATATCGGTAAGCGCCACCCGGTTTGTCCGGATGGTATCCGAGCGTGAGGAAGACAAAACGCATGCGATCAAGTTGCGGGTTCGGAGACCAGTTGGTCGAACTGTTCGAAGACTCGTTCCACAGTAAAGTGAGTGACGACGGTGGCCCTTGCGGCCGCGACGAGCTTTTCTCGGAAGGCACGGTCGTCCAACACACTTTGGATGGCGCGCAAGTAGGCGGCGACGTCGCCGCACCGCACGGCGATGCCGCTGACCCCGCTCTCAAGGATCTCGGTCACGCCGCCTGCGGCAGCCGCGATCACCACGGCGCCAGCAGCCATGGCTTCAATGATCACCCGCCCGAAAGGCTCGGGCTTGATCGACGTGTGCATCACGATGTCCAGGTCTGCCAGGACGGAGGGCATGTCAGACTGGAACGGCAGAAAAGTCACCTGCGAAGAGAGGTTGTGCTGGGCGACAAACGCGTGCAAAGTCCTTTCGTAAGCTTGGTCTTCATTGAACGCGCGGCCCACGAAGAGAAAATGCGCCTCCAGTCCGCAAGCCACGCTGTGACGGGCAATTTCCAGTGCCAGGTGTTGTCCCTTCCATGGCGTGAATCGCCCCAGGATGCCGATCAAAGGCTTCTGTCCGCATCCGAGTTGGGATCGAAGCCTGCCTGTCCCCTTCTTTGCGTAGAGTTCCACGGGGATTCCATTCTGGATGGTTCGAACTTTACATGAAGGAACACCGGCGGCGGTCAAAGCTAGGGCAACGGCATTGGAGACAGCAACCAACCGGTCGGCAGTCCTTGAGGCAATCAACGAAAAAACGCGGCGAGCAGGCCAGGAAAAGAAATCTGTGGTGAGCAAATCATTCACCCACCAGACCCGTCTGGGAGAGGGGGTGGCAGAGCACAGGGCCGCCGCGAAATGGTCCTTGTTGGTGCATGTCACGACGACGTCAGGATTAAAAGTGCTCTGGATGCCGCCCAGTTCGCGCGCCGCGGCGGCCGTCGCCCTCCAGCCCTTCCAAAACCGCCCAAGCGCACCCTGACGGTCCACCAGCCTGACTTGATTGAATCCAGATGCCGCCCCGTATCGGAATAACCGCACCTCCGGGATCTTTGCGAGAGCTTCACGCAGAGAGCCTGTTGGGGCGCAGGCGCAGCCAACATTCCAACGCTGGGACACCTCGCGGACCGAAAGGAGCTCGAGGAGATTGATTTCTGCTCCGCCGAGAATCCGATCCACATGGTCCACAAACAAAACCCGCTTCATCAATGGCTCGAGGTCAGAACCAGTACCTGCTCCAGCGTGGAAATGCCCTCGCGCGCCTTATCGTACGCGACCATGCGAAGGTTTCTCATTCCCTGTTCCAGGGCGATTTTGGAGATCTCCATGGCGCTGCATCGTTCGATGACAAGCTTACGGATCTCGTCACTGACAGTCATCACTTCAATGATAGCGCACCGACCGGAATAGCCCGTGTTTTTGCAGCGATCACATCCTCGTCCCTTGAAGAGCGAGGCGCCTTCGAAGGTGGACGCCTCGATGCCGAGGTCATCGAACATTTTTACGGGGTATGTGATCGGCTCTTTGCATGATGGGCAGATGCGACGCATGAGGCGTTGCGCGCAGGCGAGAATTACGGAGGAGGAAATCAGGAACGGGGCAATTCCCATGTCGTCTAGACGGGAGATAGCTCCCGGGGCATCGTTGCAGTGCATCGTGCTGAGCACCTGATGTCCGGTGAGCGCGGCTTCCACCGCGATCTCAGCGGTTTCCTCGTCGCGGATTTCGCCGATCATGATGATGTCTGGATCTTGCCGGAGGATGGACCTCAGAACCGCAGCAAAGGTGAGTCCGATGTCCTTTTTCACAGGCACCTGATTGATACCTGGAATCTGGAACTCCACTGGGTCTTCGACCGTGATAATATTATAATCGGGATTGTTGAGCTCGTTGAGGGCGGAATAAAGCGTGGTGGTTTTTCCAGAGCCGGTGGGGCCCGTGACGAGCATGAGCCCGTGAGGCGCGTCCACAGCGGATTTGAAGCGCCGGAAGGTGCCTGGATCCATGCCCAGCTTTTCGATGCTCGCCGTGAGATTTGACTTGTCGAGGACGCGGAGAACGCACTTTTCTCCATGGACGACAGGCATGAAAGACACGCGAAAATCGATATCCTTGCCGGCCACCCTCATCCGCATGCGCCCGTCCTGGGGGAGGCGTCGTTCGGCGATGTCCAGGTTGCTCATGATCTTGATGCGGGAGCAGAGCGCGATCTGGAGATTTTTTGGAGGAGGGGAAGGGGAGTCAAGCAAAGCGCCATCAATGCGGTATCGCAGGCGAACCACCTTTTCGAACGGTTCGATGTGAATGTCACTGGCCCGGTCCTTAATGGCTTGGACGAGAATGAGGTTGGCGAGCTTGATGACGGGTGCCTCTTCCGCTGATCCAGCGAGTTGCTCGGCGCTGGCATCTTGGATGGCCTCCTTGGTCAGCTCCGCCGCTTCGGCATCGGCCTCCAGCTCCGCCTGCTTTGCGGCGTCCTGGATCAACTGCTCCATCGCGCCCTTGGTGGACTCGAGATTGTTGAGCTTGTCGAGAATCGCCTTCTCAGAGGCGATCATGGGAATGATCTCGAGTTTAGTGATCCTCTTGACGTCATCGAGGGCGAGGACGTTGAGGGGATCCGCCATGGCGAGGAAGAGCTTCCCTTCGAGGCGCGAGATCGGGATGACCTTGTGGTTCGTTGCGACGTCTTTAGGAACCAGCATCACGAGATCGGGATTGATGCCGACTCGTTGAAGGTTGACGGGAGGTGTATTCAGGACGCGGCCCATGGAGACCACCTTGTCCAATTCACCCACGTAGGACTTGTCAATCAGCAGTTTAAGGAGACGGGTGCCTTCCTTTTTTTGCTGCTCGAGCAGTTCCTCGACCTGTTTGGGAGAAATGAGGCCGTCCTCGACGAGGGCGTCCACAATACGTTCGCCGAATGTTTTGATGGGGGCCATTGAGTTTAGCGAAACACTTTTTGAACGAGTTTAAAAAGGTCACCTGGGGAGGTGAGATACCAAACGATGCGTCCTTTTCCGGCGGCTTCGATATCCTTCACGGCTTGCTTGTTGAAAGGGTTCGCGGTGGCCACGAAAATGGAGCGGCTCATTTTGTCAAAGGGCAGAATGCACCATCGCCGACAAACGTCCTTCGAGAAGGAGCGGGCGGTGTCAACGTCCACGTCATACTTGTCGAGTGGGAGGTAAGCCAGCCGGGTTCTATCGCTCAGCAGACGGATGGATTTGTCGGAGGGCATGATCCTTTTTTCCTCGACCAAGCGGAGGAATGGCTCGGACGGACCCAGAGGCAAGTCAAAGAGGTTCGGGGTGAGCCAAAGCTGGTTGAAGTCAGTCACGGAGATGTGCTTGCCTTCGACAAATATTTTGTGCATGATGTGCCGTCCGTCATCGATATCGGCTGGAAGTTCCCCTCGACCCGGGCCTTTCGCCGTCAGCTGAACGCTGGGGCGCTCAAGGGTATCTGTTTCGGGAGCCGGAGCGCCATAGGTGCTGGCGCGAGTTTCGATTTCCGCGAGAGCTTTGAGGACGTCCTTATCATCCGGATGACGCTGGAGGATGGTTTCGTATTCCAGGATCGCCGAGGACAACTGGCCGAGTTGCACATACACTTGCGCGAGCTTCTTCGAAGTCTGGATCACTTCCTTGGCCTTGCCCAACTTCAGGTAGGCTTCCTTCAAAATATCCCATGACTGCGGGTCGAGGGGTTGTGATTGGGTAATCACCTCGAACATCTCAATGGTCGAGAGCAATTGGGACTCTTCGCTGGGACTCAGTGCGGACATGTTTTCTAGTCTTGACCTGGACCACTGCTAATCCGACGTATCGGGAGGGCAGCAGAGCCCGGAAACTTGAACCACAATTACATTAGGGTTGCGTTGAACCCAAATCAATCATCAATGTTTTGTCTAATAAAGCGTTGGTTCGAGTGTCTTAGATGTGGAACCGGAACACCTGGCGACAATGGATGGACGGGCGAAGGCAAATGCAGAACTTAATCCAGATTGGAATGAACCATCAGGCATGAGTTTGGAGCCTTCACCACAACGCGAAGAGCTCATCGTCGAGTCCATCGAGTCGCTGTTCAAGGTCCTGGAATCTCCGTTGCTCGGCTATGCCGCGCGCCTGCTTGGAGGCGCCGACGAAGCCCAGGACGTTGTTCAGGAGGCCTTTCTCCGTCTCCACCGTCAGTTTGAAGATGTCCGTGACCGCCGAGGCTGGCTTTATCGTACCGTGCATAACCTCTCCATCAACCACCGCCGCGATGAACGCAAGATCGTGCTCTTGACTCAGGCACACTCTGACGACGGCGCTCGCTCCGTTGCGGTGGACGATGCGGTGGATCTTCAGCCTCTTCCAGATGAGGAGCTCGTCCGCCGTGAGGGAATTAGCCTTGTTCGATCGGCTTTGCAAAACCTGGACTTGCGGAATCGCGACCTGATCCATCTGAAATTTCAGGAGCGGCTCTCCTACAAGCAAATCAGTGAACGAACCGGGCTCACTGTGAGCCACGTCGGATACCTTCTGCACCACGCGCTGAAGTCCCTTGCCGTGCAAGTTGCCAAAGCGGGACTCATTCCATGATATGACCACGGATTTTAGCAGCCCTGTTCCGCCGGCCAACGAAGCGGCGATCACCGCCTTGTTGTTGGGTGAATTAGCGCCGGCCGAATCCGCCGAAATATCGGCTCAACTCGAGGCAGATCCAGAGCTTGCGCTCCTCTATGAGCGACTTCGCCAGACCTTGGCCCTTGTTGCCGAAGCCTCCGTCGTGCCGGTCAAGTCTGACCCATGCCCAAGACCCCAGGTCCGCTTTTCTAATCTGCGGCGCAACGAGTTGCTGAGCGCTTTCAAAATCGTGGCACCAGTCGAATTAGAACGGAAGCCGAGGCGCGGCTGGATGTACTGGCTTCGAATCGCGGCAGGCTTGGCCTTCTTAGCTGGGCTGGCAGGCCTCAGTATTCCGAATTTTGTCAAAGCAAGGCACAGGGTCGTCTCCTCGGCTTCTTCCAACCAGCGAGCGCCGGCGTTGGGGGGCGCGTTCCCGAAGGGCCTCGACAGGGAAGCAGACTTTGAAGCGAAACCTGAGCAAGCGGCTTCGAGGGAGCCAATCATGAGCTTGACCCCAACGTCTGCCGGCGACCGCGCGAGGCGGCCTTCGGTCGCATTGGGTGAAGAGCGATCCGACGGACTTTATCTTCCGTCAGCGCCTGCGGCGGAGCCATTTGTGGAACAGGCGAGTGTTGCTGTCCCGCCTTCTCGAATGTTCGATGATACCAGCGCGCCCGTCCTATCCACCGAAGGGCGCTCCACAACGGACCGTGATTTGGGGGAGGCCACCGGTTTAGGGAGGCGACTCGGTGAATCCGCCATTCATGATGCAGATTCCAAACCCCAGGCAACTCCTTACCGGGGTATGGATGTTCTGTCCGAGCTGGAAGCAAGCCCCCAGCCGACAGGGGCTACGGATCCTGCGGGGAAAACGGATGCAGGGCCCGCTCCGCCGGAAGCAGCCCAACCCCGCGCAACAAGCGCCGTCATGCCCGCGATGATGAGTCGATACGGTCTGGTGCCGAGCTCGATCCCTGAAACCAAAGTGAGCAAACCGCCAGAGGAGCTCGCTGCCCGGGCCCAAGCCACGAGTCCTCCTCCCGCACCTTCTTCTGGAACTGCGGTGCCACCCACGTTCAACAGGAATCTGGCCAGGATTAGGCAAGAACAGCAAGGCTTGGCGTCAGCCGCGAAAACGCGAGGAGAAACGATGCACTTCGACGCACCGAGCCCAGAGAGCCCTCGCGGGGCGGTTGCCTTCGGAGGAGTCTCGGAGCAGTCCCGAGTTCAATCTCAGGAAGGTCGCAACGATGGTTTCGG
>CAMBEJ010000130.1 GCA_945865375.1 Akkermansia muciniphila
GCTCCAACACCCTTTCAGGGCGTGAATCCAATTCCAAAACCGACCAGGTGCCGCGCTCGCGGACTCGCTTGCGCCTGGCTAACATCTCCGACCCTTCCAGGGCAAAAGGCGCTTTCCAAGCCTCAAGAAAGCGGGTCATTCCACTCAAACCAGCGAAGAACCAGTTTATCACAGTTCCGGAGCCTCTCAATCCTACCGGCCATCCGCTCATCGGGAGCTCACTTCTCCACGATGGTCATGGTGTAGGGAGCGGAGAGCTTGCTGTCGCCACGAGTGGCTGGGATCGCCTTGTACTCGTAGTCAAATTTGTAACGGTAATGGAGCTCTTTTTCGGCGACCGGCACCGGGACGAATGCCTCCCAACGGCCTTTGACCAGAGGCGTTCTTTCCATCGGATAAAACTCCTGGCCGATGACCACAAAGGGCTTCATGGAGTGAGTGCGGATGCTTTGCTGGCTACTGGCCCAGCTCACCTCAAAATGGTAAACTCCCGCGTCATTCCTGGACTGCCGTCCGGGTGTGAGATTCGTAATGGTGTGGGTTTGGCATGCGCTGAAAACAATGGCGACCATGGCCAAACCGACGACTTGAAAACAGGCTCTGAACATTGACCGGGAGACTTGCACCCAGCCTTTTCCTTGTAAACTGAATTCGGGGCGCCAGTTCGACGTTGGATGCCAGTCACTGTTTCCGGGGGTTGCCGTTCGTGGGGTAATACCGACCAGGGAATGGGAAGGTTCACCACGGATAGCAGGAGTTGCTCCCCTCGACCTTCGACGTTGACAGCGACGATGGGGCCTGAAAACTCAGGAGGCGTGAACGTCAAATCAAGGCGCGGTCTGAACTTGGATCGAGTGGTTCTTCTCGGGAGGACTTTTGAGGAGTATGTCCATTATTTCGGGCTGAACTGGGAGACATGGAGAGGCCGCGACTTACTCGACGTGGCGTCTGGGGTTTCCTCGTTCTGTTCTGAAGCCAATTTGCTCGGGGGACGCGTCACAGCGTGCGATCCCATTTACGCGATGCCGCCGGAGGTTCTCCGGCCTAAATGTGAGGAGGATCTGGATCATGTGCTCGGCTCGATTGGAGGGCTGACTGTTTACCGATGGGAGTTTTATAAAAACCCGGCAATCCTGCGAGGTTACCGAGAACGAGCGTTTAAAAAGTTTCTGGCTGATTTTCAAGTGCAACCACCTGGGCGTTATGTGCGGGGGTCGCTGCCTGTCCTCCCTTTTCCAGACCGCCAATTTGAACTCTCGTTGGTCTCCTATTTCCTCTTCGTGTACGGAGATCATTTCGATCTGGCATTTCACAGGGCCGCGCTGGTCGAGTTGATGCGAGTGACCCGGTGCGAAGCGCGCGTTTACCCTCTGGTGACTTTCGAAGGGGAACAGTGTCCCTATCTGGATGCACTTCGAGCTGATCCAGCGCTCGGCGAGTTTGAATTAGAGGAGATCGCGACGGATTTTGAATTCCTCGTGGGCTCGAATGCCTATCTGCGGATCACGCGGAGATCGTCTTGTTGAGGCTGCTTCGGCGGGGTGAGGCTTTCCATGAACTGTTGGCGAATTGCCAACGTTCAACGCTCAACGTTCAAGCCCAATTTCACAGAGCTGCGCGGCCTCACTACGCCGCCGCGCTTCGGGGCGTGGGACGGTTGTGATCTTTTGAACGGGGTTTCCCGGCGACCACGGCGGGCTGAGCAGAGGTGCCGCGTAGACGTTCGATGATCGAAGGCAGTTCCTCGACCAGGAAACCGACCTCGGCAGCCGTGGTCCCGGCACCCAGGCTGAATCGCACGCTGCTGCGGGCGCGCGGAGCGGCAATCCCCATGGCGGTGAGGACGTGTGATGGCTCCAGAGAACCGGTCGTGCACGCGGAACCGCTCGACGCGCAGACCCCTATCTTATCCAGTTGGGTTAGGATGGCTTCCGCCTCAACGGAGAGGAACGATAGGTTTGAGGTGTTTGGCAAACGCGGTTCCTTGGCCCCGTTCCGAACAACTTGTGGAATCAACTTAAAAATCTGTGTCTCGAGGCGATCGCGCAGCGCCCGCACGCAAGTGTTTTCGTGGTGAATCCGGTTCAACGCCATCTCGGCCGCCACGCCGAAGCCCACGATGTAAGGCACGTTCTCCGTTCCTCCGCGACGCCCGTGCTCCTGATGCCCTCCCATAATATGAGGATGAAACCGCGTCTGCTTTTTGATAAATAAACACCCGATGCCCTTTGGCGCGTTCAGTTTATGGGCGGAAAGCGACAGCATATCCACACCCGTGCCGCGCGCGTCCAGGGACACCTTGCCGGGTGCCTGAACGGCATCGGTGTGAAACAAAACCCCCTTGCTGCGGCAGATCGCTGCGAGTTCTTCAATTGGAAATACGATGCCCGTCTCATTGTTCGCCCACATGATCGATACAATCGCGGTGTCAGGACGGATCGCCTTTTCGACGCGGTGAATGTCGATCAAACCGTCGGCATCGACCGGTGAGAAGGTCACGTCGAAACCTTGTTCCTTGAGAAATCGGCCGTATTTGATGTTCGCGGAATGCTCGACGGCCGACGTAATCACATGACGCTTTCCTGGCTGGGTCAGGAGGGCGCTGTGGATCGCGGCATTGTTGCTCTCGGTGCCACAGCTCGTGAAAACGATCTCTCTGGGGTCCGCGTGCAGCAGCGCGGCCACCCGTTCGCGCGCGGCGGCGACATGTTTGGCAACCTGATGGCCGAACCGATAGGCACTCGAGGGATTGCCCCATTGATCCCGCAAAAACGGCAGCATCGCCTCCACGACTTCCGGGGCAACCCGGGTCGTGGCATTGTTGTCGAAGTAGTACACCTTCCGGTCGGTCATTTCGACGAATGATCTTGAAGGACCCCGTTTTAAAGGGCAAGGAATCAATTCGCGGTGCATTCAAGCTCGGCAGAACTCATGGGTCGGCAGAAAACTGTGAGAGCCTTAACGCGGTGCCATGGCTGTCAACAAAGCAAGCCTTTTGGCGAGGGTGAAGAAAGTGGAAGAGGCGTCTCGCCTCGTTACCGAAAGGCTTGGACAACGCATTTCGGCGGCGAGACGCCGCTGCCACTCTATGACTGCTCGCCGCGAAGACAGGCAGATCGACTTTGTCAACAGCCAGGAAACGCGGTGCGGGTTGCCACCTCGTTGAGATTGACAAACCGATGTTCTTTGTCAATGTTAAGGATCCTAAGTATATCACTTATGAATAAAACTGAGTCGCCAGAAAAACTGACGCATAACGAGCTGATCAAGGCCGCGATTCCTACGTTGGCAGGAACCATTGCCGCGACCCTGGCCGATGAGGCGGTCGACCGATTCTGCGAGGATGACACCCAATTTTTGAAGTTCCACGGCATTTATCAACAGGATGATCGGGACAAAAGAAAGGTGGCCAAGGAATATATTTTCATGGTTCGCGGCCGTATCCCTGGTGGTGTGGTGCCCCCGGAGGCCTACGCTGTGTTCGATGACCTTTCGAACCGCAACGGCAACCAGACGATGCGGATCACCTCGCGGCAGAGCTTCCAATTTCATGGCATCGCGAAAAACCGGTTGGGGCCGTTGATGAAGGGGATCAATGACGCCCTCATGGACACGCTTGCGGCATGCGGTGACGTCAACCGGAACGTCATGGCCCCTCCAGCGCCCGCGATGAACGGAATCGCTCTGGATGTCAGGGAAGATGCGCACAGCGTCTCCGCAGCGTTGCTGCCGAAAACCCGGGCCTACCACTCGATTTGGGTCGAAGGAGTGCAACTCAATCTTGAAGATCCCACGAACAAGGAGTTTGTGGATCCGCTTTACGGGAAGACCTATCTTCCGCGCAAATTCAAGACCGCGTTCGCCATTCCCCCCTCCAACGACGTCGATCTTTTCACCAACGACCTGGGCTTCATTGCCATCATCGAGAACGGCAGGCTGGCCGGCTACAACATGACGGTGGGAGGGGGCCTCGGGCGCAGCCACGGCAACCAGGAGACTTATCCACGCATCGCGGACGTGATCGGGTTCGTGACGCGAGAGCAATTGACCGGGGTGTCACGGGGAGTGCTCACCGTGCATCGCGACTTCGGAGATCGCACCGACCGCAAACATGCCCGGCTGAAATACGTTCTCGAAGAAAGGGGCATCGAGTGGTTCAGGGGAGAGTTGGAAGAGCGCATTGGCTTCAAGCTCCAGCCCGCGCGAGGGTTCGTATTTGAGCGGCAGGGCGACCAGTTTGGATGGGCCGAACAAGCTGATAACCGGCTGTATCTGGGGCTGTTTGTCGAGTCAGGCCGGATCAAAGACCACGGTTCCTATCGGTTGAAAACAGCGCTTCGAATCCTGATCGACCGTTACAAGCCAGAGATCCGGCTGACGCCTTCGCAGAATCTGATTCTGGCAAACATCGAGGCGGGGAACCGAGTTGATGTGACGGCGATCCTGGCGGAGCACGGTGTTCCGGTGGAGAACCAGGGCACGATTCTCGGGCGCGCCTCGATGGCCTGCCCGGCCATGCCCACGTGCGGGCTCGCCCTCGCCGAATCCGAGCGTTACCTGCCTGGATTACTGAATCGACTTGAGGAGTTGCTCGGCGGCATCGGCCTGAAGGACGAGGAGATCATCGTGCGCATGACAGGTTGCCCGAATGGCTGCGCGCGGCCGTATATGGCGGAGATAGGGTTTGTGGGGAAGGCCCCCGGACGATACCAGATCTACCTCGGCGGTAACGAGAGCAGCACCCGATTGAACCGGCTATTCCGCGACAACGTTAAGGATCCCGAGATCATCACCGAACTGCGTCCGGTGTTGGAGCGGTATTCGAAGGAGCGGCTTTCAGGAGAGCGATTTGGAGACTGGTGCGAACGTGTTTTGTGGAAGGAGACAGCCGATCAAAAGTTGAAAGTTGAAACCGGAGAACGGAAGGAAGAAGGGGCAAAGCTGAAATCGTAAGAGCCGACTGGAACCATGGCACAGGGCTCCATCCTGGGCCGCATCAGGCCAAGTGCTTGACGCCGTATTGGTTGTTCCATCTCAACTGTCAAGTTCCTGCTTTTTGCTTTCCATATCCGAGCTTATGCTGTCGTCCGAAGCCATACAGAATCTGAACCAACGGTTCCAAACCGAGCCCACCGAGTCCATCCTCGCCTGGGCCTGGGAGAAATTCGGACGACGTGCCGCCATCGGAACGAGCTTTCAAGGCGCGGGTCTTGTGATGATGGATCTCGCCAGCCGGACGAGGCTCGAATTTCCGGTCTTCACCCTGGACACCGGCCTCCTCTTTCCAGAAACCATCGCGCTGAAACTCAGACTGGAATCGTTTTTTGGCTTTCAAATCGAGAGCCTGGAACCAGACCTGTCCGTCGAGGAACAGGGTGAGATACAGGGACCAGAACTCTGGAAGCGCGATCCGGATTTATGCTGCACCGTGCGCAAGGTGGTCCCTCTCCAAGGAAAGCTCGCTGCGCTCGATTGTTGGATCACCGGACTACGACGTCAGCAAAGCGACACGAGGTCCTCGATTGGCATCATTGAGAGTTACCTGTTCGATCCGGCCAGCGGGCGTGAAGTCATTAAATTGAACCCCATGGCCAACTGGACTCGCGACGCCGTGTGGACTTATTTGAAAGAACACCAGATCCCCTACAACCCACTGCAAGACCAAGGGTACCGCAGCGTCGGCTGCGTCCCTTGCACCCACAAAGCCGGGTCTGACGAAAATGAGCGCGCCGGACGCTGGTTGGGCTTTCAGAAGTCCGAGTGCGGCATCCACACCTTCATGGCACGCAAAGCCTGAGCCGGATTCGGATCACATGCCCTATTTTCAATAAAGACCGTCTATGGATTATCTCTCGAAACTGGAAAACCAATCGATCTATCTCTTTCGCGAAGCCTTCAACAAGTTCGAGAACCTAGCCATGCTCTGGAGCATCGGAAAGGATTCGACCGTGCTGCTTTGGCTCGCGCGCAAGGCGTTCCTTGGACATGTTCCATTCCCCCTCGTACATGTGGATACGACCTACAAAATTCCATCGATGATCGAATATCGCGACCGCCTGGTGAAGGAATGGAACCTGCAACTGGTGGTAGGCAGGAACCACAGCGTGCTGCAGGAAGGGAGAACTTTTCCGAACGGCAAAGCCACGAGGGTCGAGTGCTGTGGCACACTGAAGAAAGACGCGATGAAAGCTGTTCTTGAACAAAAGCACTACACGGGAGTCATTGTGGGTGTGCGTCGGGACGAGGAGCCCACACGCGCGAAGGAACGTTACTTCAGCCCACGCGACAAGAACATGGAGTGGAATGTCGAAGACCAACCGCCCGAGCTGTGGGACCAGTTCAAGACAGACTTCGAAAAAGGGACCCACATCCGGATCCACCCCTTGCTGCACTGGACCGAGTTGAACATCTGGGAATACATCGAACGCGAAAGCATCCCGGTCATCCCACTTTATTTCGCCAACGAAAAGGGCGAACGCTACCGCAGCATCGGCTGTTTTCCCTGCACCTTTCCGATGAAATCCCAGGCCAGAACCGTGTCTGAAATCATCCAGGAATTGCGTCAAACCAACACCCCTGAACGGGCCGGAAGGGCGCAGGACAAGGAGAGTGAAGACGCGTTCGAAAAGCTCCGCCGAGACGGTTACATGTGATCCCCCATTCTTATCATGACTACTCCAGGTTCCACGGAACAGCTCAAAATCGTCATCGTCGGGCATGTCGACCACGGCAAATCCACATTTGTCGGACGCCTTTTTCATGATACCGGCTCCCTCCCGGAAGGGAAGTTGGAACAGCTCCAGGCAATTTCCGAGCGCCGGGGTGTGCCCTTCGAATGGGCCAACCTTATGGACGCACTGCAATCGGAACGCGACCAAAACATCACCATCGACACGGCGCAGATATGGTTCCAAACCAAGAAACGTCAGTACGTCATCATTGACGCTCCAGGGCACAAGGAGTTCCTCAAGAATATGGTCACAGGCGCCGCTAACGCCGAGGCCGCGCTGCTGCTCATCGATGCTCACGAGGGAATTCAGGAAAACTCGCGACGCCACGGTTACCTGCTCAACCTCCTCGGAATCCGGCAAATCGCCGTCCTTGTGAACAAGATGGATCTGGTGGATTACAGCGAGGCGCGTTTCCGCCAGATCGCCACGGAGTACACGGCATGGCTCAAATCCATAGACGTCGAGGCTAAAGTCTTCGTGCCGATCGCCGCCAAACTCGGCGACAACATCGCCACGCGTAGCCCCAAAATGCCGTGGTGGGATGGGCCTACGGTGCTCGAAACCCTGGACGCCTTCAAAGTGGCCGAGAGCCCAAAAGACCAGCCCCTACGATTCCCTGTCCAGGACGTGTATCGTTTCGACCAACGGCGCATTCTCGCAGGCCGCGTTGAAAGCGGCAGCATCAAGGTGGGCGACCGCTTGATCTTCGCCCCGGGCAACAAGAGCAGTGTCGTCAAATCGATCGAACGTTGGAATGCGCCGGCCACCGATTCGGCTCACGCCGGAGAAAGCGTTGGCGTCACCCTGACGGAACAGATTTTTGTGGAGCGCGGCTCCATCGCCGCACTTGAATCCTCGCCTCCTTACGAATTGACCCGTTTCAACGCGCGCATTTTTTGGATGGGCAAGCAACCGTTCCGAAAGGGCCGGTCCTACAAACTCAAACTCGCCACGCAGGAGGCCGAGTGCAGCATCGAGGCCATCGAAAAAGTGATCGACGCCTCCACTCTCGCCACCGTCAGCCGCCATCAAAACGAAATATTCGTCGGCCGCCATGAAGTTGCCGAACTGACACTCAAGTTCAAAAAGCCCGTGGCTTTCGACACTATCGGGGAAATCGTTCCCACAGGGCGTTTCGTCATCGTGGACGGTTTCGATGTTTGCGGAGGTGGCATCATCGTTCCGGGAAATTACCCGAAACGCACGGCCGATGGCACGCATCGCAGCGACAACCTTTACTGGAGCCACGGCAAGCTGACGGTGGCGCAACGGGCTCGCCGCAATGGGCACCCCGGGTGCGTCATCTGGCTCACGGGCCTCTCTGGCGCCGGAAAAAGCACCATCGCCACCGAACTCGAGCGCGAGCTCTTCAACATGGGCCGTCAGGCCTTTGTGCTCGATGGCGACAACATCCGACACGGATTGTGCTCCGACCTGGCGTTCTCCCCGCTGGACCGGCGGGAGAACATTCGGCGGGTGGGTGAAGTGGCCAAGTTGTTCGCGGAGGCGGGCCTGATTGCCATCACCGCCTTCATTTCACCCTACCGCGAGGACCGCCACTCTGTTCGGGAAATGGTTTCCGACGACCAATTCATCGAGGTGTTTGTCAACGCCCCCATAGAAGTGTGCGAAAAACGTGATCCGAAGGGCCTTTACGCAAAGGCCCGTGCTAATGAAATCCAAGACTTCACAGGCATTTCGGCTCCTTACGAACCTCCGGCCAAACCTGAAATCGAGCTCCGCACCGGCGAGTGCTCAATCGCGGAATCGGTGGGACGCATCCTCGAATACCTCCACCTGCAGGATGTCGAAACAGAGATCTCGATCTAAAGCCTGACCTCGTGGAAAATGGAGGGCAGCACTCTCGGCCAAAAGGCCTCGGGTAGGGACGGTGCGCTGCGCCCTCCCCGCCCGCGCAGGAGCGGGCGGAATTGCCAGGTCCACCGAACCACGTCGTCTACTCGGACAAACGTCGCTTCTAATCCGCTCCAAGTCGCTTAGGCTGTTGACGTCCGAGCAAAGCCCTGCGAGAACATTCCAATGCAACGAGTCCCGCTCCTCTTGGCTTCCTTGTGTTCGTTGACCCTCGCCACGTCCGCGGCGGAACGGACGCTTCACTCTTTCAAAAAGCGGGTCCTCGACAAGTATTACTGGAGCGAGGGCGCGATCTTCGGCGATCTCAACCGGGACGGACGGCCAGACGCGGTGTCCGGCCCGTATTGGTGGGAGGCACCCGATTTCTCGAAGCGCCATGAGCTCTATCCACCCACCACGACGTTCACGATCAAAAAGCCCGATGGAACCGAGGAGAAGCTGCCTGGGTTTGAGGGTGCCCTGGGGAAGAAGAATGCGTATTCCACCGACAATTTTTTCTCTTTCGTCCACGACTTCAACGGGGATGGTTGGAACGATGTCCTCACCTACGGTCTGCCGGGCACCCCGGCCTTTCTCTATATCAACCCGGAGGGCAAGGAACAGCATTGGACAAGGCATCAGGTCTTCGACGCGGTGGACAATGAATCGCCGACTTTCGCGGACGTCACAGGCGACGGACGCCCCGAAATCATCTGCAACTCCGGCGGAACGTTCGGCTACGCCTCGCCGAATTGGAACGATGTGACCGCGAAATGGGCTTTCACCTCGATTTCTGGCAAAGGTCCTTGGGGGAATTTCAACCACGGCCTTGGGATCGGCGACGTGAACGGCGATGGGCGGCTTGACATGCTTGAGCGAGGCGCGTGGTGGGAGCAGCCGAAGCCGGGAGGCGCGGCGACACTCTGGACTCGGCATCCGGTTATGTTCAGCCCTGGCGGGGGCGCTCAGATGTTTGCGTACGATGTGAATGGAGACGGGCTGAAGGACGTGATCACGAGCATCGCAGGCCACGGATACGGGTTGGGCTGGTATGAACAACTGCGGGGAAAAGACACCGAAGGTCATTCACAGTTCAGAGCCCACATCTTCATGAACAAGGAGGCCTCTGAGAATCGCTACGGCGTCGTGTTCTCCCAGCTTCACGCGGTGGAACTCGTGGATATGGATGGCGACGGCCTCAAGGACATCGTCACGGGGAAATGTTTTTGGGCGCACGGCCCGACGGGAGATCCCGATCCGGGAGCGCCTGCCGTGCTTTATTGGTTTCAACTCGTCCGCGGTTCGGATGGCCGGGTCGATTGGATCCCGCATTTGATCGACAGTGACTCGGGCGTGGGCCGCCAGATTGGGATCGCCGATGTCAACGGGGACGGACGTCCGGACCTCATCATCGGAAACAAGAAGGGAACGTTCGTCTTCCTGCACGAAACCAGGCGTGTGTCGGAGGCGGAGTGGGCAAAAGCCGTTCTCGCGGTCAAGTTTCCCGGGGCGGGCGACAAAGAGTTGAAGGCGGAGGACGTGGTTCAACGGACAGGGCCCCCTCGCGCCCCCACGCCGCCACCGCAAGCTAACCCAGGGAAGTGACGCGGCGACCTCTCAGCCGGTGAGCGGCGTCTGCCTTGCGGAGTGTATCAGTTCCACTCGTGAGTCGCTTTCCTGCGGAGCCATTCGACGTCCTTTTTATCGGTGGCGGGCGGGTGGGGGTTGCCCTCCATAATCCCCCTGCTGCCAGGCAGGTTCCACTTATGCGTCTCCACATGGCCATCCGCGTAAGACAGCAGGGACGCCTTGCCGTGCATCCCGCCGGGCGCTTGAAACCATCGGGACGCTTCGGTCGGTGGAACCAGGAACGGCGTGTAACAGATGCTGGCTGGCTCGGTGTCGATGAAGAGGAATGTTTCGGTGGGCATCTGCACATCCGTTGTTCGTTGAAAAGGGCGGGCAGCGCCGAGTTTCGGTGAGGCCATAAAGCTGTTCATCGCGTAGCTGCGCAGCTTTTCCTCGGTGGTTGTTCCATGCTTGAAAACCGTGCGTTCGCCGGGACACTTATAGACCGGCACGGCCTGAATATAGTTCGCGAAAGCGGCGCCTTTTGGATCGGTGAAGTATTTCGGGTCGTAAAATCCAGGGGTGTCACCATGCACCGTTGAATCCACCCAGGGCACTCCCTTGAGCGTGCCGGGACTGTTCGACACCAGACGGTCCAAGTTTTCGTCGGAATACATGTTCCAGGCGAGAAAGAGCTGCTTATGGTTGGCCATGCACCTAGCTTTATGGGCCTGAGCCTTCGCCTTGCTCAACGCCGGCAGCAGCATGGCGGCCAGAATCGCAATGATGGCCACAACAACCAGCAGTTCGATCAAAGTGAATCCGCTCTGATTAGGTTTCGATGTTCTCATGAGTGATGGGGCTTTCGCGTCGCGGAGCTTAGATCAACTGAGAGGATTGAAAACCCAAATCTAAGAGCGCAAACGCCAGCGATCTTCCCCGTCGATGCCGGCACCCGCTGAAAACTGAGACTCAGACACTCTGATCCAGCCTGACTGAAATCAGCTTGGCAACTCACATTCACGCGAACCCTCTCGGGGCGGTCACTCCGTTGACAATGTTGGCCGGCAAGTCCCCGCGCGCAGCCACGACTGCAAGCCTGGCTGCTGTCTCGCGCAGCGTCTTCACCGCGGTCGGGCTGGCTGAGGCGATGTGCGGTGTGAGGATCACACTCTTGAGCCTTCGCACCGGGTGATCGAGTGGGATCGGCTCCGGGTCGAAAACATCGAGGCCGGCGGCAGCCAGAACGCCACTTTCAAGCGCCTGGACCAAGGCCGATGAGTCGACGAGATCGCCGCGGGCGACATTGATCAATATGGCCCCGCGCTTCATGTCGGCCAAAGTCTCAATGTTGATCAACTTGCGAGTCGTGGGCGTGGACGGGCAATGCAAAGTCAACACGTCAGATCGCGAAACAACCTCCTGCAAAGTCACCGCCGTGGCCCCAGCCGCAGTCATCACATCGGGTGCAACCATCGGGTCATGGACCAAGATGGCACATTTGAAAACGGAAAGACGGCGCGCGACTTCGCGACCGATCCGGCCAAAACCCACAATGCCGACAACCAGTTCCCTCAAGGCTTTCATCTCCGCTAAAGGCACAGCCAGGCGCCATTGGCCTGAGCGAATGTCAACCGTGTGCGAGACGACCTGCCTTGTGAGACTCAGGATGAAGGCGAGGGTGTGGTCGGCCACCTCGTCGATGCAATAATCGGGCACGTTGCAGACCGGAATGCCGTGGCTGCGCGCGGCTTGAAGATCCACGTTGTCCACGCCAATGCCATACCGGACGATGGCCCGAGCCTTCGCCATGGCACCGATGACACGAGGAGTCAGCCGCGCAAATTGTGTGATGACCGTCTCCGCGTCGGCGACCAACTCGATGAGGCCCTCTTCGGTCTTGCATTGCCGGGCTTCGACGCGGCCGCCGTGGCTTGCGACAATCTGTTCTTCAATTCCCAGGTCGGGAAACGTCCAGTCGGTGATGGCGATTTTCATAACACTTCAAAACCATTGAGCTGATCCCAGCGCGATCATTCCTGCGGATAAAGCAAGATGCGATCGTGAACCAACACCACCAAGTCATTCTTTTTATCACCCGTGAAGTCGCCCACCAAAGCTTCCCGGGGCTCGGGTCCGTCGTTGCGCCGATTCCGAAACGTGCGTTCCTCAAAAACCTGCCAGCGCACGGATGAAACGAGTTCATGCCTAGCCCCGACCGTCACCACATCGAGATGGTTCTTCGCAGTCTCGAGGAACACCAGGTCACGGCGTCCATCTTGATTGAGGTCGCCGGAGACGATGTCGTTCAGAAAGCCATCCTTGATGGGGGTGTCGTAGTCATCGAGTAGTGCCAATTCCCAGACCGATCCGCTAAAGGGAAGCCAGGCTGCGGCGTTGGCTCCCTGAAAAGCCAGGGCGTTTGGAATATCCCCACCCAGGGTCAGGGGAGCCATGCCCTGAAAATCTGTGACCGGAAGCTGAAGGGTCTTCTGGATCTGCCACACTCCCGCCGCGTCCCGTCCGCAAACCGCTAGCGACTTTTTCTCAGCGTCCAGCAGGAACAGCCACGGAGATGCGCGCCCGGGCCTTTGCAGAGCCGTCACCGCAACGATCCGCGAGCTGTTGGCGGGGCCGTTGATCTGCTCCTTCACCTTCAAACTCCACGTCGGGGCCGCGTTGTCTTCCTTGCCTTTCTCGGATTGCAAAACGACCGCCCGAATGAAGTTCTTCTGCGGTAGCAACATCTCCACTTTCCCGTCCCCATCCACGTCCGCCACGCTCAACCAAGGCTGTTCCGCGCCGCCCCCGGGTGGCGCCACATCCTGCTCGTCAAATGTCCCGTCGCTTTTCTGGATCAGGAACTTGATTTTCTCGTAGGGGATCAACACCACTAGGTCGTTCAAACCGTCCTGGTTCACATCAAGCCAGTTCATGGAGATCGGATTGGACTTGAAACTCTCCGCAAGCTTCCTTGTGGTCCCCTCGCCTTTTGCATTCTGGATCCTCAAATCGCGCTTGCCGTCGTTGTCCACAATCACCGCCAAACTCAATGCGGCACCGCTTTCGGAGGGCCGGGCTTTGCCCACGGAGAAAGCCAGCGGGCGCCCCTGAAGCGGCACCACGCTGGGGAACGGGATGCGCCCAGTGTCGTCTGGTGTCGCGACGCCCATCTGCCGCTCCTCGCTGCTTAAGAAAAAAATATCCGCCTTGCCGTCCCCATCCCAGTCCGCAACCTCCAGATCCGTCACGCCTGTGAGCGTCGGAAAACCCTTCGCGGACCCTATCGAATTGTCCTCTTGCTGCAAGAAAACCGTGACCTGCCCGCCATCAGGATCGGCCACAAGCAGGTCCTGGCGCTTGTCCCGATTCACGTCCGCCCACGCATAACCTCGTTTCGGTTTGGATGTTTTCGCCAACGGGAGCACCTGGAATTGCCCGCTCAAAAGATCGCCTGCCAGGGGCTCCGCAAGCTTCATCTTGAAGGTGTTGATCTGGGCGCGACCCGACTTCGCACCGATCGAAACAAGCTCGCTCTTCTTGTCGCCGTCAAAGTCGTCGGTCCAATAAGAACGAATCGCGGGCATGGTGAAATGGATCTCGGGTCCCAGCTTGCCGACCTCGTTCTGGAACCGGATCCGAACCGGGGCGGCGTTCTCCCAATTCACCAGCAATAAATCGTTCCGCCCATCTCCGTCGATGTCGACTATTTGCACGGATTTTAAGGATCCAGAATAGGGCGACTTCACGGGCTCTTCAAAAAGTTTATCCGCCCCCTGAAACAATAGATAAAGATGGCCCTCAGCCAGTAGCACGAGATCGGTGCGCCCGTCCCCATTGAGATCGCCGGACGTCAGCGCGTTGCCATCGAGCGAGCCATCCTCCAGGGCCCAGCGCTTCGGTGGACTCCACGACGCGCCGTCCACGTTGTACTGCACCAGCAATTCCTTGGGCTCGCCAAAATAAGCCAGGTCAGGACGTCCGTCCCCGTTCAAATCCGCGACCACCAACGAGGAGATGCGTTTCTCCGAAGAAATGGAATCGATCCGGAATCGGGCGTCGGGCGGCAGCTCGTTGATGTCCTTTTTCGTGCCAGTCGCTGTCACGGCAGGGGTGTTGGTCTTGCCTGTCTGATTGAAAAGGATGTTGATTTTGGACCGGGCATTGTTGGCGACCACCAAGTCCAAGAGCCCGTCGCCATTGATGTCTGCGGCGCGCAGGTGGGAAACGAGATACTCGATCGGAAAAATCTCTGGCCCGGAGAACCCGAACTTCTGGGCGCTCGAGGGCACCTCTGCCGCTCGCGCGAGCCAAGAGGCGCGCGTCATGAAAACACAGAGGGACAACACCCCAGACAGAACAGCCGACTTCAAACAGCATCTCATGCGCCGCCGAGTCTGCATCGGCCGCAATCCGTTTGCCAGCGAGTAGTTTGAAACATGGAGTGCGGCGGCAACCGAAGGGCGACGCCGCTTTTCGGGAAGCCCGCCGACGTCGGGCGCCGCGCGTTTCGCGGACAGCGGGCCCTCGACCCGGCATGTCGTGATGGCAGCGGCTAAAAAGGTCCGTAGATGTGGATTCCGAAAGGGATAAAATGATCCTGAAACCATCCTTTTTCGGCGATTAATTCACGGTTCTCGTTCAGAACTCGGGATGCCATCCCTAATTTGTTGGGACTTAAAAACTCGATGGCTTGATCGGTATCCGTCGTGTTCACACCCAGTAAGTAGAGACCTCTGGGGACCGCTGCATTTCCCTTGTGCACACGAAGTGCGGTCATGGTGACGCTGGCCTCCAGCGCTGCGTTACGACGTTTCGCTTGAACCTTGTTGGAGACGAGGCCATGCCACCAGACGGACTCCGCCGCAAAGAGTGGTTTGAGCTGGTTCACCTCCGACACCACCGCCACCAAATCCTCCCACACCTCGGTCTGAACTCGCAATTTCCACGCACCGGATTCATAGGAATAATAAAAAAGCCCGTTGGCACCCCGCGCCAGGGCGTCGAACGTCATGCACCGCAGTTCGGCTCGCGTGGGCGGGCGCAAATCGCGTTCGCCTGGCACCAGGCTGGCAAAGTAGCTCCAGTCGAATGCTTGAATGATGGCGATCAACGGCTTCTTGGGGCCCACGCTGAGCTTCGCTAGGCGCACATGCTGTCCAAAATGCGCGAGGGGCATCCATGGGATGGGATATCGATCTATCATCAGGACATCCGGTATAGGTGCGAAGAACCGTGCTTCATCGCCTTGGAACATCACCACGGCGGTCGGCTTTTTTGCCCCCGCGAGTTTGATGAATCGATTCGCGCGCTCCACTTGTTCGGGAGGAACCATGTTCAAGTCAGGCTCATCGATCACATACCAGGCCCACAAAGCCGGGTGTCCATCAAAACCACGGATGGCGGCGCGAGCTGCCGTCGAGTTGAATCCTGAACCCGCCGAGGTGTGTGGAGAAGCGAATACCCTCAGACCCAACTGCTTTGCCGCATCGAGATAATTTTTTGAAGCCGGTCCGGTTACAAGGTTGAATCCGGCGGCCTTGATCGCGGGCAGGTCGTTCGTGTTGCCCGCCGTATAGATCCCAATAGGATACTCTGACAACACCCCTCCCAACCCCTCCATGACCACGCAAAAGCCTGCGATGACCGCGCCAAGCCTGCGCGCCAGCCCACGGCCGAAGCACGAACCATTCCACGAAACACCGGCATGTGCGATCATCATCCCCCTCACAATGGACTGAGATTTCTGCCGGGTCAAAAAACTTCCTGAAAAATGCCGTATTGATTTTGCCGAAGCCCATGTTACAACTCTGTTGTGAAAGCGATCGCGGGTGTGGTTCAATGGTAGAATGTGGCCTTCCCAAGGCTGAGACGAGGGTTCGATTCCCTTCACCCGCTCCAACTTCAAAAACCCCTGATTTCATTGGTGTTTCTTCAGTAGGAACAAAAGTTCGAGCACGCAGATAGGCACAAAAGTGTGCTCAGCCAGTCGGAAAACTGCGCGGTTTTCATCGGTTTTTCCGAGGCCAAACCCCAAGCCCCGCGCCATCAAAGCGCCAATGCCCCCATAGGCACACAAAAATGGGAACTGAGCTGTAAAAAAGGGGCAGATAGCCGGAGTTGGGCCTGCGTCACTGGTTTTCTCCAGCCAAGTCTTCCTTTCCAGGTCCCAATCCCAGATCAACCAAGGCTCGGGCCGACGGCACCCTGCCGGAAGGCATCGTCAATGTGGGGTCACTGATCAAGGAGAGAACCGGGGGATGCTCGTTGGGTCGGAGTCCCGGTCTTGAGGACACGTCAGCAAAGGCTTTCATTCGCACTTCTCGCCTGCTAGAACCCGAATGTGCAAGCGCTCAATGACAACTTGCTGGAGACGGTCAAGCAACGGCTCGTGGCGGAGTTCCAACCCGAGCAGATCTGGCTGTTTGGCTCGCACGCTTGGGGCACACCCACCGAAGACAGTGACGTTGACTTGATGGTGGTGGTGCGTGACAGCGAGGAAACATCCGTCCGGCGCGCACAGCGGGCGCACCGTTGCCTGAGTGGACTCCAAATGCCCAAGGATGTAATAGTCCCGACCCGCGCTCAAGTGGACCGCTACAAACATCTGAAAGCCTCCCTCTTTAACCAAGTCCTTTCGAACGGTCGCAAACTCTATGGATGAAGCCGCAACAGAGCTCGTCCGGGATTGGCTCACGCGGGCCAGCCATGACTTGCGGGCGGCTCATACGAAGCCATGCCCACACGCGAGGAATTCGACGAGGCCTTGACCCACGCCCAGACGATTTACGATTTCGTGCTTACCCTGGTTCCTCCGGAGGCGCGGCCATAAAAATCGAGACAACCTAAAATCGTGTCTGAGAGCCACCACAGTCACCGCCCAAATTACCCGGTTGCCGATACGTTCAGGCTTGACCAACGATCGTGGCGAATAGTTCTTCAAGTCTTGGCTGAAGTCTTTGCCAATCGCTGCTCGACACCCGTCCTAGGCGGCGAAGGACGGTGGATTTAGCCACGGTCGCCAGTTTTTCGAGCCGCAGGATTGAAGGAAGCCGCAGTCCCGCTTTTTGCCACTCGTCCAAACGCATGTCGTAATGAGTTCGTGCGGGTTGGCTGGTGACTGGTGCCACGAGTAGATCGTCGTCCCCGTTATCGTAAACCACCATTACGGGGCGTTTCTTCACGCCACTGGCGTCAGAGAAAACCATCGAGAAGAGCAGAATGTCCCTTTGAGCGTAGATCATCTGAGGACCTCATCCTGATCGTAAATTGAATCGGCTGACGAATACTGCTTTTCCAACTGTTGTGAGGATAGTTTCGCCCAGTCGGCGGCCTCCAGTTCGGACCCTTGCCGCGTCAGCAAGTAATCGACGAAGTGTAGGGCTTCGGTTTGCAAAGGGCTCGGCAGCGCTTTCGCCTTCTCGAAGATTAACTCGGCAGTGCTCATGCTCATCACCGTAACTAAGCGACCTCCTTGTGTAAACCAACGAAAATGAATTGCCAATACTCGACCTCCACAAAAACTGGAAAACCTCCGACTTCCATCAAGTGCTCTCGCAGAGTTGCGAGATTTATGGATGAGTGAGTTCGCCGGAGTCTGGCTCACGTCGAACAGCCCTCGCTCGCGCTCA
>CAMBEJ010000131.1 GCA_945865375.1 Akkermansia muciniphila
GCTCCAACACCCTTTCAGGGCGTGAATCCAATTCCAAAACCGACCAGGTGCCGCGCTCGCGGACTCGCTTGCGCCTGGCTAACATCTCCGACCCTTCCAGGGCAAAAGGCGCTTTCCAAGCCTCAAGAAAGCGGGTCATTCCACTCAAAACAGCGAAGAACCTCGGATTTGCGTCCAAACTGTTGCTTTTTCAACCACACCAACTATCGGCACACATCCTGAATCCGTTGCGAAGAACATCCTAAAAGCACCCTCAATTTAACTCGAAGTCGGGGCGTGTTCCGACAATTCCATCGCAATCTTTCCTCCCACCGAGTTTACCGAATCTTTACCAGATATTAAGGGGTTCAACTGCCGTTTTTAGGATCCTGTCTGGGGGTGCATCACCCAAGAATCCCACCGCCGAATTCAACGCCCAAAGCACGCTTGAAAACCCACGTGCCAAATGTGTTCACCGCCCTGGCTGGCTTATTGCGTGCTCGGCACAAAGTGCTCATCGGCCTTTCTGAGTCCTGGGCAAAATGTTCCTTGCCGCTTCGAACCAGTGAGCGCCGAAAAACTTCTGGAGCATCGTTTCCCCTGTAAATAAAGGATGTTGTGCACCTTAGGTCCGCCCTCGGGCACCTTGGCAAACTACGTGCTAAGCGGGTGAGGAAGTGCCAGAAGTGGGGAAAACCTCGTTCCGGATCTGTTATCAAACAAAAAATCCTCGTCACAGGAGCCGCAGGGTATCTGGGCTCCATTCTGTGCGGCCGGCTGCTAGAGGCGGGCTATGACGTGCTCGCCTTGGACAACCTCTTCTACGGCGACTGCTCCCTCTTTCACTACTGTGCCGAAGCCGACTTTGACTTCGTGCAGGGCGATACGCGCGATGAAGCCCTGATCCGCTCACTGCTCCCGAAGGTGAGTGCCGTGATACCGCTGGCCGCGATGGTGGGTGTGGGAGCGTGCAAGGGCGACCCAGCGATGACCCGCACGGTGAATCTGGAAGCGATCCAGATGATCAGCCGGCTCCGTTCGCCGGAGCAGTTGGTGGTGTATCCCACGACGAACAGCGGCTACGGCACGAACTCCGACGAGGTGTTTTGCACCGAGGAGACACCTCTCCAGCCAATTTCGCTCTACGGCGAGACTAAGGCCCAGGCTGAAGCGCTTCTCCTAGAATCTCCCAACGCGATCTGTCTTCGTTTGGCCACCGTGTTTGGTTTCTCTCCACGGATGCGGCTGGACCTCCTCGTGAATCATTTCGTCCATGCGGCGCTGACGGACCGCCGAGCGGGAGTTTCAGGCCGCTCGCAAGGACGACCCGGAGTCCGCGCCGGTGGTCTTGGGCTGGCGCGGTGACGCAGGAATTTGTGAAGGGGTATCGGCGGCTGCTGGAATTCGGTGCGGAGCCGATGGTGCTGCGTGTGAATGCCGGGGTTGCCGGTTTGGCGCGGGTGCTGCCCCGGGCGGCGGAGCTGCTGCAGGCGGTCATCGCGGAGGTCAACGTGCCAACGGGTGGCAAGGCTCAGGAGCTTTGAGCGTTGGGTTCATCATTCGAAGAGCCGTTTGAACGGCTGCCCTATGCGTTTCAAAAATTAGCAGCCTGAGCTGCTGACATCCCACGGATGGGTCCCTCAAAGCATGAGAAGAGGCAGCTCGCTTGAGATAACAAGCAATCCAAGCCAAAAATTGACAGCCTGCTCCACTTAGGCTTAGGTTTCGGCCTTGAAACGAGAATGAGCTTCATCAATCCCAGAACGGATTTTGCCTTCAAGAAGATTTTTGGCTCGATCCAGAGCAAGCCGATCCTGATCAGCTTTCTGAACGCCGTGCTCTATCAGAAGCCTGTGGTGGTCGATCTGGATATCCTGGACCCCTATTTGACCCCGAAGCTGCACGGGTTGAAAGACACCTATGTCGATGTCCGGGCCCTGCTCCATGACGGGCGGCATGTGATTATTGAAATGCAGGTCTTGAACGTTCCCGGGTTCGAGAAGCGGATCCTGTATAACGCAGCCAAAGCTTATTCGACCCAGCTCATCGCGTCGGAGGATTACACGCGGCTCAACGGCGTGATCGCGTTGACCATCACGGATTTTGTGATGTTTCCGGAGTGGCCGGCTGTGCAATCAGCTTTTTTGTTGAGGGAACGGGAGCAACTTGTGAATTATGCGGAAGGGGATTTTGAGCTGGTGTTTGTGGAGCTGCCCAAGTTCCAGAAGAGCTTGGAGGCTTTGGAAACCGTGGGGGACAAGTGGCTCTATTTCCTGAAGGAAGCGCCTGATTTGCAGATGGCACCCGAGACGTTGGAGGCTGTGGAGGAGATCAAGCAGGCGTTTCGCATAGCGGATCGAGCCAACCTGAGCAAAGAGGAGTTAGACGCGGAGGAGAAACGGGCGATGTGGTTGAACGACCAGCGAAGCTTGGAGAGGAGGGTGCTGGCCAAGGGCCTCGCCAAAGGAAAAGCGGAAGGGAAGGCAGAAGGCCTCGCGGAAGGCCTCGCGGAGGGCCTCGCCAAGGGAAGGGCGGAAGGCGAGCAGCTCGCTCGCGTTGGCATGGCAAGAGCACTTTTGGACAAACTCTCGGAAGAAGAGATCGCTCGATTGACTGGTCTGGCCCTCGCGGAGGTTCAAGCGATGAGAGCCTGAGCTGCTGACATCTCCCGAATGGGCTGCTCAAGGCATGAGAAGAGGCAGTTCGCGTGAGATAACAGGCAATCCAAGCATGTCGGCAGGTGCCTGATTTGTCGAGGAGCGTCAAATTGTCAATTGCACCGAGGGTGCTGTTTGAGACCCCAGTAAATGCGCTTGAAAGTGTTGTCTGGACAGCGCCACTCCAACTCACACTACAGCGACACTTCCCCAGAGATTTCAACCACGGATGACACGGATGACACGGATGGGCGGGAATGCACCCTCATCTTATCCGTGCAATCCGTGCTATCCTTGCAATCCGTGGTCATTTTCCAAAAGTGTCGCTGTAGTGCTGATCTCATTTTTCGTTATCTTATCGTAATCTTAATCCGCGGTTGCCCTTGAAACGGACGAGTGAATTACGATTGCCATGGCGAGTGGGAGTAAGCGGGGGAATCGGAGTTGCTCGAGGATCACGCAAAACAGGGTCTTTTTACTGAGAGCACCGAATACGCGAAGTCAAACATTCTCGTCCAATCCGGCACCGCCATGCTCGCGCAGGCCAACTCAATGCCGCAAAGCGTGATGCGGTTGCTGCAGTAAGTTTTCGGTGTCCCTGAAGGATCCTGATCACGAGGAGGCAACGCGGACCTCCGATACCCTTGGGCGACGAGGGGTCCAAGGAGCGTGCGTGGGTCGTCCACCATTTCAACCGTGAAAAGGGCACACCCCGCATCGAGGGCACGTTTCTGCACATTGCTTACTCGGGATGTGAGCTCTCGAAAAAAGACATCACCGAGCTCCACAGCCTGTCCGAGGCTCCTGTGGCGACAAGGATGAGGAAGATGAGGACAATGCCGAGCGAGATGAGATAATCCTTTTTTCTGACGGAATTCGCCTGAGTTAAGCGAGAGATCAACCCCCGCTTTTTTCGTTTGCGCCGCCAGCCTCCGTCCTTGGCTTGTACGGCACCCACATTTGAATCTGAGTTGTCTGGCATGAGATTTCTTGCGATCGATCAGGATTGAACGTATTCAAGCACACTTCGGATTCGATGCAAGTCGGCGCTTGCATGCAGGAAGGTCAGATGCGATTATCTCACCAGTGCGAGCTGATCTTCGTTTTACACAACTCTCTGGGGTCGAGGTTTTTGCGGGAAACGAGCTCCTTGTTAAAGGGTGTTTGGAAACCGTGGGAGGAACCCATCTGTGGACCGGTTACCCCGGCTCCCCGGTCTCCGCTTTTTTCGACATCGCCCACGATTTGCGCGAGCTCCTGAACGCCCACGGCATTCGCGCGACGATGGCGAACAACGAGGCGTTGGGTATTGCGATGGTCAACGGTTCCCAGATGCATGGGCTGAGGGCGATCGCGGTGCAGAAGAGCGTTGGGGTGCATGTGGCGTCGGATGCTCTTGCTTTGGGAAACCTCGCTGGAGCGCATCCGGATGGCGGTGCGGTGATCGTTTTGGGGGATGATCCGTGGAGCGATTCCACACAGGTTCCAGCCGATTCACGGTTTCTCGCCAAGCATTTGATGATGCCGGTGTTGGAACCGAGCGATCCCCAGGAGCTTAAGGATTGGATTGATGTGGCTTTTCGGCTATCGCGTGCCAGCCAACTTTACATCGGGTACCTGGTCACCACTCACCAAGCTGATGGAGGGGGGACTGTCCGAACCAAACCGAATCACTTTCCCGAGATCAACACCGGGGCTCAGATTACTTTGGAGACCGCCGGATTCGATCTGGAACGTACCGTGCTGCTTCCTCCGCGAACGTGGCGCAAAGAGCAGCAGATGCCCGAGCGAGTGCAGCGGTTGTGGGACGCTGCCCGGCGTCTTGAACTGAACCGGGTTTTCTTCAACGACCAAAAGGGTCGTCCCTCGGGCCGGTGGGGCCTCATCACCTCGGCGGCGGCGTATTGTTACCTGCGGCACGCGCTCGCCGAACTGGGCTTGGACGGAACCATCCCGATCCTGAAGATGGGTCTCACCTATCCTCTCGATCCTTCGGTGATTCTGGATTTTTGCGCCGGCAAGACGGATGTCGTCGTGGTTGAGGAGCGGCGCAGCTTCCTGGAAGAGCAAATCGTCCATGTGCTCCACACGGCGAGGCAGCGCTCCGAGGAAACACGGGACATCAGCTCGGTGAGACTTTGGGGGAAACAGTTTCCTGGAAAACTGCAGGGGATTCCAAATACCAGGGGGTTGAATCCCTCGCGGCTCATCGAGTTGCTCGGCAATCTGGTTTTGTCGGTGCCGGCGCTTCAGGAAGGGGTGGATCTGGCTTTGATTCGACGGGAAGTGGCCGCCATTGACCAGCTTTTCTCTGTTGAAGCGCGATTGCCGACGAGGACGCCGACGTTTTGTCCTGGGTGCCCTCATCGAGATTCTTCGAGCTTGCTGGGGCGGATCAAGAAGGACTTTCGAGACCCCGGCTACATGCGCGATGTGCATGGGATCGGTGTGGTCGATCTTGTTTTCCATGGGGACACCGGTTGTTACACCATGTTGATGTTCGAGCCGAACGAAGATCTGATGCACAACTACAGCGGCATGGGGTTGGGCGGGGGCACCGGGGCTGGGATCGATCCGTTCATCAAGAATAAACAGGTTGTTTTCATGGGGGACTCGACGTTTTTTCACAGCGGCCAGCTCGCCATTTCCAACTCCATCAAGAACCGCCAGGACATCACTTACATCATCCTCGACAACAAAACCACGGCGATGACGGGCCATCAACCCACGCCCTCGACCTCGGAGAGCGTGACGGGTGAGGAAACGTTCGTTCAGAACATCGAACGAATCGTTTCTGCGATGGCCTCAGGCGTGAACGGGGAGGCCGCTGTGGTCAAAGTGAACCCGGAGGAACAGGACACTTATCGGCGGCTGCTGGAGAAATCGATCCTAGCCGAAGGCGTCAAGGTCGTGCTGGCGGACAAGGAGTGTGGCATCACGTTCCACCGGAGGGAGGCGAGACGGGAGAGGGCGGACGTCCGGGAGCGTGGTTTTTTGGAGGTGAAACGCCATATCAACATCACCCCGGAGGTCTGCGAAAATTGTTTGGAATGCACCAAGGCAACGGGATGTCCTGGGTTGACTTTCGAGGCGACCCCTTATGGGCAGAAAGTGGTCACAGATCTCTCCTGGTGCGTGGCGGACGGAGCTTGCGTACGCTTTAAAATCACGGCTGACGGGGGTGCTGGGGAATACAAGGCGTGTCCCTCTTTTGAGGAGATCATCGTCCGTCGCGAGCGTCCCCCAGTCCGTTGGGTGGACGGGCTTGACTTCGACCGCTTACCGGAGCCGGCTGGCGTCTCGATCGACGGCACCTGGTACGGCTATCTGGCCGGGGTGGGGGGGATGGGGATCGGAACGGCGGCGGCGGTGCTCGTGATGGCGGCTCACAAGAGCGGGTTGAAGGTTCAATTCTGCGACAAAAAAGGTCTCGCGATCCGCAATGGCGGGGTGTTTTCGATGCTGACGTTCTCGAAGCCTGGCGCCCGGTTCACGTCCAACATCATTCCCTGCGGTAAGGCGGATTTGATTCTAGGGGTGGATCTGCTCGAAGCGGCGCGCTCGTTGGATCCGGCTGCTAATTACTGTGTCGGAAGCCGGGAGCGGACGGCGGTGGTGGCGAATCGGCATAAGACACCGACCATCCGGAATTTGATCGGCAAGGAGGAGATGGATCTGGAGGAGGTTGAAAGGTTCCTCAAATCTCGGACGCGAGCGGATCGTTTTTTTAGCCACGACGTCTCGGCGCTGTGCGAGCGCGCGTTTGGAAGCCAGATTTACGCGAACATGACCTTGCTCGGCGCCGCGTATCAAAAGGGATTGCTGCCGCTTCAGCTCGAGTCCATTTTTTGGGGGATTAACTCGAGCATGGGCTTGGCGGCGCTGGAGAACAGGAAGGCCTTTCAGTTGGGTCGATGGCTGTGCGAAAATCTGGCGCAGGGCACGGCAGGTGTTTCAGAATTTGGTGAGCCGCTTGGGACTGAGGCAGTGCTGGAAGACAAGAAACGGATCCTGGCGGGCGCAGGCGGGCTCGGGGCCGCGAGGGTCGCGGAGGATTATGGGGCGTTGGCCTCGGAAACGTTGAGTCAGGTGAGACTTTCTGAGGACACGCGGGAGGGTCTGGTCCGAAGGATTTACGATGCGGTACAGTATGGCGGGGTTGATTACGCGCGGCGGTATGCGTCCCTTGTTGGGCGGGTCTTTGCCCGGGATCTGGCTTCCCGGGACCACGCGCTGACGAGGGCCGTGATTTGGAACTTGCACAAGGTGATGGTCATTAAAGATGAGATCTATGTGGCGCACCTGTTGACGAGCGTCGAGAAACGCCGCCGGGACCAGGCTCGCTACGGGCTCGATCCAGCGCGTGGGGATCGCGTGGAATACCGTCACTTCAACCGCCCTGAGTTTGTGATTTTTGGCAAGCGTGTGGCTTGGGATATGATCACCCGGGATTGGATGCTGGGGTGGGTCAAGAGGATGGGATGGCTCAGGAAAGTGCTTCCTGACTGGCACCGGGAGGAACGCGACTTTCGCGATTGGTATATCGAAGTGCTTGAACGGCTGGATGGGGTTAACGACCTCTCGAGCGTGTATGACAAGTGGCTAGAATTCGCCCGTGCGCCGGAGGCTGTGACGGGTTACCGGGAAGTGCGCTATCCGAAAATGAATGCGGCGAGGCTCAGGGGAGATAAGCTTTTCTCGGAGATGGCTCGGGTGCGGCTCGAGGATCAGCCCCACCTGGTTCGTTGACGGGTGTGGAATACCGATTCCTATGGTGATGAGATGGTGGATGGTACCATAAATGACGCCGAGTTCGGTCAGATCTCTTTGCTGGCCATGCGATTGTGTGGTGTGCCCTGTGCTTTTGTCTTGGCGACGGAGGAATCGGGCGCACGCATCCTTGAGCAGACGGGAGACGCTGGAGGCGCCGATTTGGAGGCTTTGGCCCGCGCGATGGGATCGGAAGGCTCGCTCATGGTCGTCGTGCCCGATCTTGCGCAGGACGCGCGGTTTCGCCGGTCGGCGGTCAGCGGCGGAGCAGGGGCTCATCGCTTTCTTGCCCTCCAGACCTTGGTCGATTCGAAAGGCCAACCCTTCGGGGTGCTGGGGGTCGCCGACCGAGCCCCGCGATCGTTGAGGCCTGACGAGGCCGAATCATTGGGCATCCTGGCCCGGCAGGCGGCGGCACACTTCGAGTTTCGGCAGGGCATGAGGCAGTTGAGCAGGACGGTCGCGGAACACCAAAGGGTTGAAACGGCGCTGCGGAATTCCGAGGCCTTCTATCACTCCCTGGTGGAGAGTCTTCCACAGAACATTTTCCGGAAAGACCTGTCTGAGCGCTTCACTTTTGCGAACAAGAAATTTTGCGCCTCTCTCGGGCGTCCTTTGACGGAAATATTAGGGAGAACTGACTTCGATTTTTTTCCATCCGATCTCGCCCAAAAATATCAGCAGGACGACAAGCGTGTGTTGGAGTCTTTGGAGGTATTTGAGACGGTGGAGGCCCACTTGACCCCTGAAGGAGAGAAATTATTTGTCCACGTTTTGAAGACCCCTCTTTATGACTCTGGTGGCCATGTCATCGGGATACAGGGCTTGTTTTGGGACGTCACGGAGCGGAAGCGCACGGAGGAGGCGCTCGCTTACGAGCGGGATTTGCTTCGCATGCTGTTGGACAACGTCCCCGATGCCATCTACTTCAAGAACAGCCAGTCGCAATTTCTTAAGTGCAGCAGAGCGTTGGTCGAACGCTTCGGGCTGACAAATCTCGACGACGTGTTGGGCCACACGGACTTTGATTATTTCGACAAAGAACACGCGGCGATGGCGTATGCGGATGAGCAACGCATCGTGCTCACCGGAGCCCCGATCATCGGGAAGCCCGAGAAAGAGACGCGGCATGGCAAGGAGGAGTCCTGGGTCTTGACCACGAAGATGGCCTTCAGGAACCAGAACGGAGCCATCATAGGCACTTTTGGGATCTCCAAGGACATCACCAACCTGAAGCGTGCCGAGTCAGAGCTGGCCATGGCCCGGGACAAGGCGATCGAACTGACGCGGCTGAAGTCGGAATTCCTGGCGAACATGAGCCATGAGATTCGAACTCCGATGAACGGCATTATTGGGATGACTGGTCTCCTTCTGGATTCGGAGCTTTCGGACGAGCAAAAGGACTTCGCGGAGACCATCCGAACCAGCGCCAATTCGTTGCTGAATATCATCAAGGAAATTCTTGATTTTTCGAAGTTGGAGGCGGGGAAACTGGAATTTGAAACCGTGGACCTCTACCCTCGGGAGGTGGTGGAGGGCACGCTCGAACTGCTGGCCGGAACGGCTCATCAAAAGGGGCTGGAATTTGGTTGTTTCATCGACCCGAAAGTTCCCCAGATTGTGCGCGGAGATCCTGGTCGATTGCGGCAGATTCTGACAAACTTGGTGGGGAACGCCGTCAAGTTTACTCATAAAGGCCACGTGATAGTCAAGGTTGAGCTGGTCGAGGAGATGGCGACTCAAGTCAGGCTGAATTTCTCGGTGGAAGACAGCGGGATCGGCATGAAGAAGGAGTCCATCCCCAGGCTGTTTAAGGCCTTCACTCAGGAAGACGGGTCGGTCACGCGACGCTATGGAGGCACGGGGCTCGGGCTCGCGATTTGCAAGCAGTTGGTGAGCCTGATGCAGGGAGAAATCAATGTCGAAAGCGGGGTCGGGTTCGGGTCGGAGTTCCGATTCACGGTCGTGCTTGACAAGGCTCCTGAATCCTCGAAGCCCCGGGAGACCGAAAACCTGCTGGCTGGGCGCAGGGTGATCGTCGTCGCCGCATCGGAGCTGACACGGATGAGCATGATGCATCACTTCAGCTATTGGGCGATGGAGCCGCGCGAATGTTCCACGGGCGCGGAGGCCATGAAGATCTTGGGGGAATGCCACGACAAGAATCTCCCGATTGAGCTGGCGGTGATGGATCTGGGACTGGGAGACATGGATGGGCTTGAGCTTGCGGGGTTGATCGCGAGCGGGAGGCCGTGGCCTGTCCCCGGAATGATTTTGCTCGCCCCTCTCGGCCATCGGACGGATCCGGCTGTGCTTAGGGGAATAAAAATTCGTTATTGCCTCTCGAAACCGACCAAACAGTCGCGGCTGAGGCAGAGTTTGGAATCGTTGCTGCCAGGGGCGGTGCCGCCCCCCGAAATCAACGTGACGGTGCAGTGTGCCGCCATTTTGAAGGCTCGCCCCAACTGGCGGCTGTTGGTGGCTGAGGACAATGTCGTGAACCAGAAGGTGGCCCTGCGCCAGTTGAAACGCCTTGGGTTCGAACCGGACATCGCTTCGAATGGCCACGAGGCAGTCGTCGCCTTTGAAAAGCAACCCTACCATGTGGTGTTCATGGATTGTCAGATGCCCGAGTTGGACGGCTTTGAAGCGACTCGCCGGATCCGGTCAATCGAGTCGTCACTGCCCGAAGGCTCGAGGATGCCCCTACCTGCAAGGATTATCGCCATGACAGCGAACGCCATGGGCCAGGACCGCCAACTGTGTTTGGATGCGGGCATGGATGACTATGTCACGAAGCCGGTCACCTTGCCGGACATGGAAAGAGCTTTGTTACGCGCGTTGGATTCGACCGGTTCCTCGGAATTTCCGGGTGAGTTTGTTTCGGGGCTGATCCTGCCGAACTCCGGAGATCCCTCACCCTTGCCCGGCCCCGCCCCCGAAGCCGGGGTGGGCGCGGAAGTGGGCATTGGCGGAGTGGGAAGGGGTCACGACCTGGAACCGCCTGTTGTGGACCGGGTGGTTTTGGATGGTTTGCGTGGGCCTGGAGACGATGAATCAAGGGAATCGTTCAAGGATTTGGTGGGGTTATTTTTGCACGATTCCGGCACGAGTTTCGAGGCGATCCGGGGTGCGTTGAAGGGGGGGCAATGGAAGGACATCATCAAAGCGGCTCATTCGCTCAAAGGCAGCTCTAACAACATGGGGCTGCGCCGATTGGCTCAAGCCGCTGCCAAACTGGAAGACGCCGCCAAACGAGGTGATTTGAGTCAAGGTGCGACTATGCTTGACCAAATAAGCAAAGAGCTGGATCTTGCTCGCCTAAGTTTGGCACTCGAAATCAAAACGCCATGAATCTTGTTCCCTGGACGAAGTGTGGGTCGGTTCAACGAACCGGACTTGCTCTGTTATGAAGCATTCCTCCCCAAGTCAGCCGTGCGTTCTGGTGGACGACGAGACGATTTCGCGGCGCGCGGTTGTTTTTGCGCTCAACAAGGCCCGGGTTGCTTCGGTTGACCTCGCGGATCCTCAGGAGGGCCTTGAAAAGGCTAGGACCATGAAGTTCGACCTGATTTATTTGGATGTGGACATGCCTGGCATCAACGGGTTTGAGCTGTGCAGCCGCATTCGAGCCGACACCCAGAACAAGACGACTCCCGTGGTTTTCATCACGGGCCTGAGCGATTTTGAGAACCGCGCCCGCTCCACCATGAGCGGCGGGAACGATCTGATCGCGAAGCCCTTTATGTTTATTGAGCTGGCGGTTAAATCGCTGACTTACATCATGAAAGGCCGGCTGGCCGTCAGCGCCGCAGGAGCGAAACGATCCTGAGGTGTGGAAACCCTCCACGCACCCTGGCGGATTCAATATATCCTTGGGCCGAAGGAGCCGCCCGGGGAGACCTCCCTCTTTGTCCGGATCGGCCAGTCCAACGACGACGAAGCCAACTTGGTGGTGTACCGGGGGCGCTCCTGTTTTGTCGTCATGAATCGGTATCCCTATAACGGCGGCCATCTGATGGTGGCCCCGTACAAACAAACCCCGAGCCTGGAAGGGCTGATGGATGAGGAATTGACGGAGATATTCCGTCTAGTGAGGACTTGCCAGCAAGTTTTGGAGCGCGTCATGAGGCCGGATGGGTTCAACATTGGGATCAACGTGGGCCAGGTAGCCGGCGCGGGGATCGTTGATCATCTCCATGTGCATGTCGTACCCCGATGGAACGGGGATACCAACTTCATGCCCGTTCTGGCATCCACCACCGTCCTTCCGGAAGCCCTCGAATCGTTGGGCACCCGACTGCGCGCCGCGTTTAACGAGTGATCCCGGAACAGGAACGCGTGAGCACAAAAACATCTCCCTTGGAACGTCACATGACGGAAGTCGTGCATTTTGAGAGCGCCCGTTTTGCGCAGCAGTTGTTCAACAATGAACCCCGTAACCTGGTCGCGCTCCAGTGCGAGCTCGGTGTCAGCGCCACGGCACGAGACGGGTGGATCAAGCTGGAGGGCTCGCCGGATTCCGTCCAGCACGCCAAACAGTTGTTCCTCGTCCTCAGCGATTCCTTAAAAGCCGGGAGCGTGGTCAAGAACCGGGATTTTCTCCAAGCGCTCTCCGTGGTGAAGATGGAGGGCGGGACGGTTCTCGAAGGCCTCTTCTCGACCCGGCTCCAGACCTCTTCAAAAAAGGGAGTCGTCACCCCTAAAACGACAGGGCAAAAGATCTACATCGAGGCCATCCGCGAGCATGATGTGACGTTTGGCTTCGGGCCTGCCGGCACAGGGAAGACCTACCTCGCCATGGCGATGGCTGTCATGGCTCTCAAGGAGGAGAAGGTCTCGCGGATCGTCCTGACTCGGCCGGCTGTGGAGGCGGGGGAAGCGCTGGGCTTTTTGCCGGGGGATTTGTACGAGAAAATAGCGCCCTACCTCAGGCCGCTTCATGACGCGTTGCTGGATATGCTGCCCGCCGAAGAAATCCAGAAGCACATGGAGCGGGGCAGCATCGAAATTGCTCCGCTGGCCTACATGCGCGGACGGACCTTGAACAACGCGTTCATCGTGCTCGATGAAGCCCAGAATTCCACCGGTGAGCAGATGTTTATGTTCCTCACGCGCCTCGGTCATGGATCCAAGACGGTTGTCACGGGGGACCCAACCCAGATCGACCTGCCCGCGCACAAGAAATCAGGGTTGCTGGAGGCCTGCCGTGCTCTCCGAAAAGTAGAAGGAGTGGGCCTTGTTGAATTCCAAAAGCGGGATGTGGTTCGTCATCCCCTAGTGCAACGCATCATCCAAGCCTACGAAACACACCGCGCAAAAAAATGATCTTCGAGAGAGTGAACGTGCAGAGTGGGGAGTGGGGAGTGGAGAGTTCTTCCCAGGTTCATGGAAAGCGTTGCTGAACCCCCGTATTCATCGTGCTTGAAATCACGGTCCAAAGCAGTTTGAGGACCTGGCCTTTGTCGGCCCCGGCGATCCGCCGGGCGGCCCGCGCCTTGTCCGAGTGCTGTCTGCCGGGGGTGACGACGGGTGGAATCTCAATTTGCCTCGTCTCAGCGAGAAGGATGGCGCAAATTAACGAACAATTCCTGGGTCATTCCGGTCCCACCGATGTGATCACCTTTGACTACGGCACCGAGCGGGACAGATCTCCGAACTCAAGATTGATCCAAGGAAATAAACAAAGCGCGGCAACGAGCTCTTCCAACAAGGGGATCGAGGCGGAGATCCTGATCTGTCCCGAGGTGGCGTCGAGTCAATCAAGGTCTTTTGGAGTGGGATGGAGGCATGAGGTTCTGCGGTATTTGGCGCACGGCTTTTTGCATCTCGCCGGCCACGATGATCTGGATCCGGCGCGCCGTAAAGTCATGAAGCGCGCCGAAAACGGGTTGGTCCACCAGATGGCGGCGAAGCTGGGTGGGCCTTGGACTGCCGAAGCCCCTATCCCCGTGATTGGGGTGCCGAATCGGGGGCGAAATGCGGCCTCAAAAAGAGCCGCGCTTCATCGGAGTTGACACAAAAGCAGACTCAGCTCGACCACTGTTCTTCTCGTGGTGGTTGGGACAACCCTTGGGATGAGCGGGACAATTTCCGGGATCAACGGGCGTCAGGCTCTACCGGGATAGACCCAGCTCCGGAACATTTCGCCCCATTTCCCAGGCGTTTGACTTGCTTTCATGCTCCTCAATGAATCCCAAATCAATTCCACAACATTTTTATGTTGTCAGTCGGTAAATCTTTCTCCATAACAACCCTCAAACCTTAAGTGGATCCCAAACGCTGGGGTCTAGATCCAATACCTAATCATACGTATGAACATCAGAAAACAGAGCTTCATGGACATGGCAGCCGTCCATGCAAGGAGACCGGAGAAGGTGCTTTACGGCATCTTGACCGCCGCGTGCCTCGTCGTCAGCGGTGTGCAGACCCAGGCCGGCACAGCCACGTTCGATTTCACTGCGGACCCCGCCACCCTCGGAGTCGAGGTCAAGGGGAACAACCCCCAGCCATGGAATGCCGCGGGCGGCAATCCAGGCGGTTTCCTTGCACTGACTTATCCTGAGGGCAGCCAGTACGCTGCTTATGAATTTCCCGACATCGATGCCGGAAAAATCGTCACCTCATTTCGTTTCGAGGCCGATCTGCGCGTTGGTAACAGCTCCGGTGACCGTGCAGCCGACGGCTTCTCCGTCAATTTTGCGCGCGCCACGGACGATCTCGTCGTCGGTGACTTGAGTGGCCAAGGCGGTTTCGCCAGCGGTTGCGCCGAGTGCGGCGCCAAGTCGGGCATCGCCGTCAGCTTCGACACGTGGTCTGGCAATGCCCTTCCCGACGGACCAGATCTTGAAGGCATCATTGTCCGCGTCGATAACGTGACGGTCAGCAAGACCGCTCTCCCCACTCGCCACGGTGCCTGCGATGACAACACCAGCATGCAGACTGGCCCACGCGATCCTGATTATTGGGCTAATGGCGGTGATCCCCACGACGCAGCCTCCTGGGCGGGGCTCTGCTGGAAGAAAATCGTCATCAACCTGGCACCCGATGGCAAGTTGACCGTCGAGTGGAAAGGGCGCAAAGTTCTGGATGCTTTCCAGACCTCCTACTTCCCCAGCGCTGGCAAGTTGATCCTCGCGGGGCGCACCGGCGGTGCCAACGAGCACACGCACTTCGACAACATTAAGCTGACAACAACGGCCATCACTGACAACACGCCGCCGAGCGTGGCCAGTGGTCTGAAGGGAACTGCAGTCCATGCGCGCCGGATAAAACTGGACTGGACTGCCGCCACAGATGATTCAGGCAAAGTGGCTTATGAAGTCGAGCGCGATGGGGTTGTGCTCCCGGGATTGATCAACGCCTTGAGCTACTCGGAGAACGTCAAACCCGAAACAAGCTACGTTTACAAGGTGCGTGCTGTGGATCCCGCCTTGAATCGCTCTGCTTTCACCGCTGCGGTGACTGTCAAGACACCCGTTGAACCGGCCGTGTTTTCCGTAGGTCTGTTGAAGTGGGAAGCTTATGCTGGCATCGGCGGAGTGGCGATTGACGCGATGACCAGTGACGCGAAATATCCGAATTCTCCGGACGATATAAAAGTTCTATCGAAATATGAGGGGCCCACCGGCTATGGAGACAACTACGGCGCTCGCATTACGGGCTTTATAACGCCGACCGAAACAGGCAACTATATCTTTTTCATTTCGGCTGACGACAACGCCCAATTTTTCTTGAGCACAGATGACAAACCCGCCAATAAGAAACTGATCGCCTCCGAACCTCAGTGGAACGGAGAGCGCGATTGGGTGGGCTTGGACCGCCGTGACGCGGATCTTCCGGAGAACAGGTCGGACAAGTTTGCGGGCACTGAATGGCCAACGGGTAGTAAGGTCACATTGACTGGCGGCAAGCGCTATTTCACTGAATTCCTCTACAAAGAAGGCGGTGGTGGCGACAATGGCGCGGTGGCCATGATCAAGGAAGGTGCCGCCCTCCCGGCTAACGGTTCTCCCGCGCTCTCGGGTAGCCAAATCGGTGCAGTGCTCGATCCGAACCAGGGCAAGCCCTCCATTGTTGAAACTCCAAAAGGAGCCACGCTCGCGGTGGGTGCTGCGGCAACCATGAGCACAAAAGCTGTCGGCTCACCCCCTCTCATTTATCAGTGGACCTTCGCTCCCTTCGGGACCGCTACTGGGAAGGATATCGCCGGGGCGACTAGTGCTACGTATTCTATCCCGTCCGCCTCCGGTGCGGACGCTGGTTTCTACGGTGTGACCGTCAAGAACGACGAAGGTTCCGCCTCCAGTGCCGCCGCGATGGTGACGTTGGAAGGCACTCTGTTCATCGAGACTGAAGACTTCAACTTCGGCGGTGGCAAAACCATCACGGACAAGCCGATCGGGATGACAGGTCCTTACCCTGGTGGAGACTTCGCCGGATTGGGCACCGATGCCGATGTGGATATCGACTACAACAATGCTGGCGGGAACGCGGGTCAACCTTATCGCCCTGGGACCGGTGTGGCGGCAGGCAAGCCTAACGCCCACGCGGATGGTATCCCACGCGGTGGGTTCAATGTGACCTTGAATCATGTGGTCGGTTGGAACGACCCAGGTGACTGGCAGAATTACACCCGGACATTCCCGACGCCCGCAAAGGACTACGCTGTCTATGGACGGCTTTCCTCCGGTGGCAGCGCGATCAATCAGCAGTTGGACGAGGTGACAGCCGGGGCAAAGACCACGGCTCAAACACTCAAGAAGATCGGCGTGTGGGCACCCGGTCGCGCGACTGCGGGTTGGGATATCATGGAATGGTTCCCACTCACTGATGACGCTCAAAAGCCCATTACACTGAACTTGGGCGGCGAGAAAACCTTCCGAGTCACGGCCCAACCGAGCTCCAACTTGGACATGGATTACATGATGTTTGTGCCTGCAGGCGCAGCACCGATCGCGATGGAGGACGTCATCCTTCCTGGAGATTCAATCGTGAGCAGCCATCTGAATTCCGACTCACCCGGTGGTGAACAAGTCGGACTTGCGATCGATAACAAGACAACCACGAAGTATCTCAACTTCAAAAAGTTGAACACCGGGTTCACAGTCACCTCGAGTGCGGGCGGCAGTGTGGTGACCGGAATCAGCCTGACCTCGGCCAACGATTCTCCGAATCGCGACCCGGCGTCGTACAAGCTTGAAGGTTCGAACGACGGAGCAGCATTCACGCTCATCGCCGAAGGCGCTGTGAAAGCCTTTACAGCACGGTTTCAACGACAAGAGATTCTGTTTGCGAATACCGCGCAGTACAGCATCTATCGTATAACCTTCCCGACGGTGTCAGATGCCGCCACGGCCAACAGCATGCAGATTGCTGAAGTCGAGTTCTTGGGCAAGGTGACAGCGGCCCGTGCGAAGCTGGGGATCAGCACTGCGGCTGGCAAGATCACGATCACTTACACCGGAACCCTGCAGGGTGCCGACGCGGTGACTGGTCCTTACACGGATGTTGCGGGTGCTACAAGCCCTCGTGACGTGGCTCCTACTGCCGCGATGAAGTTCTATCGCGCCAAGTAAGAGGCTAACGAATCATTACACAAAGGCCGGGCCAAGTGGCCCGGCCTTTTCTTTTTTTGGAAGATTTGAACCACAGAGGCACAGAGATACAGAGACGAAAAGGGGAGTGAGATCGGGTTGTTTGGAGTTCGCTTCTCCCTCTTGCCTCTGTATCTCTGTGGTGAAAAAAGAGTAGATTCATTTGAACCACAGAGGCACGGAGGCACAGAGAGGAGAAAAAGTGTCAGCGGTCGAATCAAACTGACCCACCTCGGGTCACTTCAAACTGACCCACCCCTTGCGGTCTATTTTTAGTCTTTTCTGAAGTCGGAGTTCAAGTTCTGTTTGATACTATTTTTGGATGGTTGGGAGGATAGTGCTTTGCGGGAG